>JANXVA010000528.1 GCA_025351875.1 Myxococcales bacterium
TCGGAACGCTCCTCGTCCGCGCGCGGAGAGGCACGCTCGACCGACCCTCGGTCCCGAGCGGCTCGACCTCGAAGGACGAGAAGGCGGTGTCCCCTCTCACGGAGCTCCGAAAGGCGCCCTTCCTCCGCAACCTCGGGCTTCTGGTCGCTGTCGGCGCCGCGACGTCGTCGCTTCTCGACTACATCTTCAGCGCGCAAGCGACGGCGGTGGTCGCGCGCGGCGCGCCGCTCCTCCACTTCTTCGCGCTCTTTTGGCTCGCGGTGAGCATCGCGTCGTTCTTCCTCCAGATCACGCTCGGACGCATCGCCCTCGAGCGACTCGGGCTCGCAGTGAGCATCGCATTCCTTCCCGGAGTGATCCTCATGGGTGGAGCGCTCGGGCTCGCGGTCCCCGGCCTCGGGAGCGCAGCGCTCCTGCGCGGCGGCGAGGCGGTGCAGCGCAACACGCTCTTCCGCTCCGCGTACGAGCTCCTCTACACGCCGCTGCCGGAAGAGCGAAAGCGCTCGACGAAGGCCCTCATCGACATCGGATTCGATCGCGTAGGCACGGTCGTCGGCAGCACGGTCGCGTTCGCGGCGATCTATTTGTTTGCGGCCCGCGCGCCGACGGTTCTTCTCGGAGTCGTTCTCGTGATGGCGCTCGCGACGCTGCCGCTCGCGCGCCAGCTTCACGTGGGCTACGTCAGCGCGCTTCAGGATAGCCTCCGCGAGGGCGCAGCGAAGCTCGAGCTCCCGCCGGTAGAGGAGCCGGCACGGCCGACGCGCGAGCTCCACGCGCGCGAGAAGCTCATCGAGCGGGTCGAGGCACTCAAGGCGGGTGGAGTGACGGCGCTCCTCGAGACCAAGGGTGAAGTGCAGATCGCGACCGAGCCGACGCACGGGCCGGCGTCGCAGGCGCTACACGCCCCGCAGCCCGTCGTCGCCGCCGTGGGCGAGCTGCTCTCGGGAGACGACGCGCGAGCGCGACGCGCACTTGGCGACCTCGTGGCTGCTGGACCCGCGACGTCGTGCGCGCTTTTTCTCCTGGCCCACAAGACACTTCACGTCGACGCGCTGGCGGCGCTTCGCCGGATCGCGCCCCTGATCACGGGACAGCTGCTCGACGCGCTGCTCGATCCCGCGGTGGACTTCGTCGTGCGTCGCAGGGTACCTCGCGTGCTCTCGGCCTGCCTCTCCCAGCGCGCGGCCGACGGGCTCCTCCTCGGGATGGCGGACGAGCGATTCGAGGTGCGCTACCAGTGCGGTCGCGCCCTCATCCGTCTCACGGATGCAAACGCCGCCATCGTCATCTCGCGCGAGAGAATCATCGAGGCGACTCAACGCGAGCTGGCGGTCGGAAAGAAGGTGCTCGAAACCGTCGCGAACGAAGACTTCGACGATGACATGAGTCCCGATGAGCAGACGTCGCTGATGGAGATGCTCGCACGCGACCGGGTCGACCGGAGCCTCGAGCACGTCTTCACCATCCTGTCGCTTCACCTCGATCGCGAGGCGCTGCGAATGGCGTTTCGTGCGCTGCACCACGAGGACGCACACCATCGAGGCACGGCGCTCGAGTATCTCGACACGGTCCTGCCGGCTGAGGTGCGCGACGGGCTCTGGCCGTACCTCGGAGCGACGGCGCCGCTCCAAGCAGCTCGGCCTGCGAACGAGATCCTTGCGGAGCTCGCTCTCGCTGCGGCGCGTCCTCCTGCGTGAAGCGGCGCGACGCCATCAAGCTCGAGACGGCGGTGCTTGCTCCACGGTGCCGAACGTGTTCGCTTCGAGCAGCGCCCCCATGATGGCGCCGGCGGCGCGCTTCTCCTCGACCGTCACCTGGACGTGCTTCGTGTTCGTGGGGGCGGCGCTCTCGTGCTTGGCTCGACGGATCTGACGCGCCTTCGATTTTACGGACATGCCGAGCTTGTCAGCAACGGCCGTGCCCGAGCTGGCGGACGAGCACACCCCACAAACTCCGCGATTTCATGGTCGCGCTCGTGCCCAGCTGCGTCATGCGAGGCGACCTTGTAGCTGGCGAGCCCGGGAGCCCGGCGCGATCGGGCTCGCCAGGGCGCTCGGACTCGGGTTTCGCCCTTACGCGGCATGCGCGCGCGCATCGCCAGGGTCCGGAGATCCCGGATACGCCGCCGCAGGGCGGTTCCTTGTCGTCGGACGGAAACGTCTCCGGCAGCACGAACCAGCGCGGCTCGTCCGATCCGTTCCGCAGCGCGACGTCGAAGTAGTTTTCGGCGAGGTGCGGCTTGCCGTACCAGACCCCTCGGGACCACGCTGCAACGACATCGACGTGCGCGAGCGCCTCGGCGGTGAGCGGAGATTCGGAGGGCTTCACGTCCGCATCCGTCCGGCCGCTCGACTTCCCGCACCCGCCGCTCGCGAGAAGCGCGAGCGCGAGGAGGCCTCGCGCAGTTGACCGCCTCGAGTCATCCCCTTCAACCATCTCGCCCACGTTCGACACGGCCTGGCCCCCCTCCTTGGCGGCGACCTGTTCGGCGCCGCAGCCCGACGATACCGCTCTCGCGGTCTCCGGAGATGGCCTCCTCGCGCGGGCGCGAATCGCGGTATAGCTCCCGCCATGAGGCCGAGGGAAGCTGCCGCGACGAGGACGACCACGCGACCCGCGCGCCGTTCGAGCTTCGTCTTCGTCCCGCTCTTCGCCGCCGTCCTCGCTGTCATGATGGTCTTCGCGGTGCGAGCGCAGGCTGGGTCGGAGCTCAAGCCTCCCGAGTCGGCGAAGAAGAACCTCGTCGTCGGCACGCATCCCATCGCGCCCTTCGTCATCAAGAACGCCGACGGATCGTGGTCGGGGATCAGCATCGACATCTGGAAGCGCGTCGCCGAGGAGCTGCACCTCACCTACACCATCCGCGAGTACCCGGTCGCCGAGCTCCTCAAGCCCGACGAGACCGGCATCGACGTCGTCGTCTCCGTCAACGCCTCCTCGAAGAACGAGGAGTTCATGGACGTGACCCACGGCTTCTACTCGACCGGCCTTGCCATCGCCGCGCGCACCGAGCCCAAGAGCGGCCTCTCCACGATCGCGAGCAAGATCTTCTCCCTCAAGTTCCTCAAGGGGGTCGGCGTCCTCCTCTTGGTGCTGATCGCCATGGGCACGATCGTCTGGCGCGTGGAGCGCGCGAAGAAGCCCGAGGAATTCGGCGGCTCGGCGCTCCGCGGGATCGCGCTCGGGATGTTCTGGACGTTCGAGTCGCTGGTCGGCAAAGGAGCGGCGCTGTCACGCAACGTGACGAACCGCTTCATCGGTCTCATCTGGGCCGCGGTGTGTGTGCTGGGGATATCCGGAGTCACGGCGAGCCTCTCGTCCGAGCTCACCGTGAACAAGCTCAGCTCGTCCGTCGCGGGTCCCAATGACCTTCCGCGCGTGAAGGTCGGCACCGTCAAGCGCCCCTCGAGCGGCGCCAGCTACCTGGAGGGCCGCGGCATTTCATTCACCCCGTACGACGACGTGACTCAAGCCGCCCAGGGGCTTGCGCGAGGCGACGTCGACGCCGTCGTGTTCGAGGCTCCAATCCTGCAGTACGAAATCTCGAAGCTTGCGCCGGGCAAGGTCGCAATGCTCCCAGGCACGTTCTGGAACCACAGCTATGGGTTCGGTCTCAGGAGCGGCAGCGATCTCCGCGAGAGCCTCGACCGGACGATCCTCAGGCTCGACGAACGCGACGAGTACAAGAAGATCTTCGCGCGCTACCTCGGGACGCCGGGCGACTGACCCTGCGCTCGGCTCACTGACAACCGGTTCCGCAGTTGGCCAGGCGTACGTCGGACGCGAACGCGCAGGTGTCGGCGTCCGGCGCGTAGGCGTTCAAGTTGAGGCCTCCGCCGAGCGCGCCGTTCTTCGTGCAAGTGCACGCCTGACCGCCCGCGCTCGAGCACGCCGCGATGTAGACGTTGCCGTTGACCGTCATCGTTGCGCTGCAATCGGCGGTCGTTCCGCCCGTCGTGGTGATCGCGCCGCACGCCGGCTTCGGGCCCGCGTCGGCGCAGTACGCGGCGCTCGTGGAGTCCCCGCCGTTCTGGACGAACTCGGCGTAGAGGTTGTTGTCACCGAGCTCGCAGTCGGTGCGCGTCGTACCGGGCGGCACGCAACAGCTCGCGGCGATGTACTGACAGAACGCGAGCGCCTTGCAGCCGTACGACAGGCGCGTCGTGTTCGCGCCGCCGTACCTCACGCAGGCCGGATCGCTGGGCGACGCGACCCAGCCGGTCGTCGACGAGCATGACTGCGCCGGATCGACGATCGCGAGCGACGAAAAGTGACGCAGCTCGAAGCCCGCGCCACTCGGCGTGAGCGGCAGGGCCTCGAGCCGCTGCTTGCCCGTGCCAGAGGGGCTGGAGAAGAGAAAGAGGTGCTTGTTGCCCGGCGTCACGATCACGGGCGTGGTGAACGTCGTGCCATCCGGTGTCATCGTGATCACGTCGGTGAACTCGCTCGCCCATCCGATGCTGGCCGGGGTCGACTTCTTCAGCGTGACGGTCACGCCGGCGGCGCTCGCGGGGAACGCGAAGTCGAGCGTGGTCGTGGCACCGCTCACGGAGACGGAGCCTCCGCCCGGCGGCACCGTGTACGTCACGGCGCCGGTGCCGGCCTCGGATGCGTCGACGCCGCCGCCGCTGTCGACGGGTCCTCCGCTGTCGTTGCCCGGGTTCGTACTCGTGTCCGTGCCCGTTGCCGCATCGGTCCCGGTCGCGTCTGCGCTCGTCTCGTCGCTCGAGCACGCCTCGCTCGCAAGCGCGAGACCAGCACAGATCGCGAGACCGCCTCCGACGAGCACGACATGACGATGGAGACGCATTTCAAAGCTCACTTCTGTGATGAGGCGCAAAACCGCGCGACGCTCTCTGATGTACGTGAGCGCAGCCGTTTTGCAAAGCGCGCTCCATCGACGTCACGGGGCCATACCGCGGCGCGTGTCCGGACGTCCGGACGGCTGGGTTCGGACGTCCGGACTCGCGCATGCGGTCGGCAATCTCTCCGCAACGCGAGCTCCTTCAGCCCTCGTACTTGAACGACAGAGAGACGCGCGCGCGGTACGCGACGACCTTGCCGTTCTCGACCTTCATGTCGAGCTGGGAGACTTCGGCGACGCGAAGGTCGCGCAGCGATTTCCCCGCCGTCTCGACCGCCGTCTTCGCGGCGTCCTCCCAGGACACCGGGCTGGTGCCGATGATCTCGGTGACGCGATAAACCGTTGATGCTGCCTGCTTCTTGCTCGCCATGGCTGTCCTCCTTCGAAGGGCCCGCATGATCGGCGAGGCCTCACGAGAAGTCACGGCCTGTCTCGCTCGCCGGGCCTACGTTCGACCATTGGTTCCATTCAGGCAGAACCGCGGATCGTCGCGCGCGAACATCTGCGCCTACGCTGGGGCGATGCGCCGTGCCGAGCTCCGCCACGGCGAGCGCCTCATCCTCGACCACCGAGACTGCGATGCATCACTCGACGCCGCGGCCGCCTTCCGCGGAGGAGGAAGATGCGACGCGAGGCGGCCAGGCGGACCCGGGAGTTCACCGAAGGCTGCAGCGACCCCCATGCCGGTGCGTACTGGGGTTTCGATCTCACCTTGGACCCCTGAGGTGGCCGCTCAGTACCGACAGGCGCCGTGAGTGCACGTCCGCCCGTCCGTGCAGGCACGACCGCATTTTCCGCAGTTGCTGTCGTCAGAGTCGAGCGTGACGCACTCGCCGTTGTCGACGTCGCCGCAGTACGTGCCGCGGCCGAGGGCCCTGCAGGTCGCGCACCTTCCCGCGCTGCACATCTGGGGGCACTTCTTCCCGCAAGCGCCGCAGTTGGCCGCGTCCTCCTTCGGGGAGGTGCACTTTCCGTTGCATCGGAGCTCGCCCGAACCACAGCCACACATCCCCTCGCTGCATGTCTCGTCGGACTGGCAAGCGCGCCCGCAGCCGCCGCAGTTGCGCCAGTCGGCCTTGAGGTCGACGCACAGGGAGATCTGGCCGTTCGAGGCGAGCGTCTGGATGCAACAGGTGTCCGTCGTGGCGCATTCGCGGCTGTTGTTCTCGCCGCTGGTCGCCTCCGAGGAAAACCTCGCCGCGCACGCGCTCCCGGACGGCCCGATCTTCCACCGTTCGCCTGGCCGCACGGGCGCGGCGGCGGTCCGCGCCGGTGCCGCCGGCGTGGCCGAAGGCTTCGGCTTGGGTTTCGTCGGTTTTGCGAGCGCGTCATCCGGCGCCGTGCTCAGAACCGTGAGAAAGACAACGCCGCTGACTGCGGCCAACGCGATGACGCCGGAAACGGATCCTCGTCGAGCTCGTTCTCCCATGTCGCCCCCCGTCACCGAAGCGTACACGCGGGCGCAAGCGCGTCCAGTGCACGGCGGAACCAGCAGCGCCTCAGACGCCGTTCCGCGCGCGACCGCGCAGCGTGCGCAGGTAGCGATCGGTGACGCCCGACGCGCTCATGCGCGCGCGCTCGTCGGTGTGCGCGGAGTCGAGGGCCTGGACGTAGCGGCGCTCGAACTCGGCGACGACGAGGTCGCGCGCGCCGGTGAGCGTGAGGCCGCGCAAGACGACGCGGTCGATGAAGTCGCCCGCCGGGGGCATCGAGGACGAAGAGCGGCGCATGAAGAGCTCGCCGCCGTCGGCCGTCGCGAGCTCGCCAAAGGCCGCGAGGCGCGCCATCGTGTTCGAGAGCTCGCGCACGTTGCCCGGCCACGCGTAGGAGCGGAGACGGCCGAGGACCTCCTCGGGAAATGCCTGGTTCGCGGTGTGGGACTCCCAGAAGTAGCGCGCGAGGTTCTCGACGTCCTCCGGGCGCTCGCGGAGCGGCGGCAAGAGAAGGCGTGCGACCGCGAGGCGGAAGAAGAGGTCGTCGCGGAAGCGCCCGGCCGCGACCTCGGCGTCGAGATCGCGACGCGTCGCCGCGATGATGCGGACGTCGACGCGGATCCACTTGCTGCCGCCGATGCGACGGACCTCGCCCTTCTGGATGACGCGGAGGAGGCGCGACTGAAGGCCGAGATCGAGATCGCCGATTTCGTCGATGAGGAGCGTACCGCCATCGGCCTCCTCGAAGATGCCGGCGCGCGCGCTGTCGGCGCCGGTATACGCACCGCGCTCGTGACCGAAGAGCGCGCCCTCGAGGAGCGACGGCGGGACGGCCGTGCAGTCGAAGACCGCAAACGGCTTGTTCGCGCGGTTGCCCATCGCGTGGATGGCCTCGGCGAGCGCCTCCTTGCCGGTGCCCGTCTCACCCTCGATGACGAGCGGCACGTTCGACGCCGCGACCTTCGCGCACAGCGGATAGAGGCGGCGGACCGCGAGGCTCGAGCCTACGAACGCGCCGAACGACGTCTCGCTCGAGACCTCGACAGTGCGCGTAGAGCGCTCGACGGAGAGGACGGTCGCGCCGATGCGGATCGTCTCGCAGCCCGAGAGGAGCGCCTCGACGGTCCGCGTACCGTTGACGAACGTGCCGTTCGTCGAGCCGGCGTCGCGGAGGCGCAGCTGGCCGCCGCTGACCTCGAAGCCGACGTGACGCCGGGAAACCAGGGGATCCACGACGCGGAGCGCGCACGCCGGGCTCGTCCCGATGAACACGTCGCACGAGCCCTCGTCGACGGCGAGCGTCAGGCCAGCGCTCGGACCTTCCTTGACGATCAGCGTGTACGCGGCGGTCTGGGGCGCCGCGATCGGCGGGCGGACGCGGAGGCCCGACTCCTCGTCGCCGCCGCGCCAGTCGCCCTGGACCTTCGCGGCCGGCATCCGCTGGATCGTGGTGACGTCGTCGTCGACGAGCTTGGTTGCGGCCTTCATGTTCACGATCTCCCCGTCTTCTGCTCGCGGCGCCAGTTGGCCTCGAGGACCGAGGCGGGAACGTCGAGCCCTGCGGCGCGGATCATCTCGAGGCAGTCGGGGAGGTTCCCCGTCGGAGAGAGCGTGCTGATGACGCGGCCGTCCGCGTCGACGCCCTCCACCTTGCGGAGGAAGAGATCGTTGATGGTGTAGGTGCCCTTGGCCATGTCGAAGCCGGTGATTTCCGAGATGTGAGTGACCTTCCGTGTGCCGTCGCGGAAGCGCGAGGCCTGGATCACGATGTCGACAGCGGAGGCGATCTGCGCGCGCATCGCCGCGAGCGGCATCTCGATGTCGGCCATCATGGCCATCGTCTCGAGGCGCGTGAGCACGTCGCGCGGGTAGGTCGCGTGGAGGGTGGTGAGACAGCCGCCGTGGCCGCTGGTCATGGCCTGGATGAGGTCGAGCGCCTCGCCGCCGCGCAGCTCGCCGATGACGATCCGGTCCGGACGCATGCGAAGCGTGATGCGGAAGAGCGCGCGGATCGTCACCTCGCCGCGTCCCTTGGCATCGGCCGGACGGCCTTCGAGCGTGACGACGTGGTCGCGGAGGAGCGCGAGCTCCTTCGAGTCCTCGATGACGACGACGCGCTCGTCCTCGGGGATGAGCTCGGAGACGGCGTTGAGGAGCGAGGTCTTGCCGCTCGACGTGCCGCCGGCGATGACGACGTTCTGCTTGGACTCGACGAGTACCTTGATCATCTCGGAGCCGTCCGGCGTGATCGAGTCGAGCTCGAGGAGGCGCTGCATCGTCAGCTTCTCCCCGAAGAAGCGGCGGATCGCGACGTAGGGGCCGCCGTTGCCGGCCGGGGGAAGCACGGCCGCGACGCGCGACCCATCGGGGAGTCGGCCCTCGAGGAGCGGTCGCTCGTCGTCGACGTGCTTGCCTACGTACTGCGCGGTGTTGCGAAGCGCCGCGTAGAGCGACTTCACGTTCGGAAAGACCTCGTCGACCTTCTGCAGCTTGCCCTTGCGTTCGATGTAGATCTTGCCCGGGCCGTTGATCATGATCTCGGTGACCGACGGGTCGTCGAGGTAGCGGCGAACCGGGTCGAAGAAGCTGAGGAGCGTCGCGTTGAAGACGATCTCGGGGATCATTGAACACGCTCCATCAGCGAGCCACGGGCCTCGGCGGCGTGCTCACCCGTGGGCGCGAGCTTCAGGTAGTCGCGAAAGTACGGGTCGGCCTCGATGCGGTCCTTCATGTCGTCCCTCAGGAACGTCGCGACCGAGAACTGCACGTTCGCGTCCTTCACGAGCTCCTTGGCGGCCTGGACGAGATGCTCGTGCGCGACCACACGGTTGCCGATCTGCGCCGCGAGGGCGCCGGCGAGGAACCGGAGGTGCGCGTCGTCGGGGTTCCGCGCGAGCTCGGCCTCCGCGTACTCCGAGGCAAGCCGCAGGTCGCCCGCGGCGATGCAGGCCTTCAGGAGCTGAGGGAGGATCGCCTTCGACTTGCCGCCCGCGGTGATGGCAGCCGCGTAGTACTGCTGCGCGCGCGTGAAGTCGCCGTTCTGCGCAAAGGCCTCCCCTTGCTCGACGAGCAGCGCGGGATCCTTGAGCGGAGACGTGGCGGCGTTCTTGGTCGGGCTGTTCAGCGTGGAACCGCAGCCAACCGCGCAGAGCGCGGTGACGACTACGAACGCCGAGAAGATGCGCTGCATGTGGAGCGGTGTGGAGCAAGGCGCAGGCCATCTCGTGCGCTGCCATGAAACCGCGCAAATCGCGGAGATGCGCACGTCGACGCGCCCTCGCCGGTGGGAAAGAGAGAGACGCGCCTTCGCAGTCGGCGGGAAGTGTTCGTTCCCACCCGGCGGCCGTCCGGAACGCACGATTCCGTTCCGTCGTGCTCGCCTGTAAGGAGGGAACCGACGGCGCGTGACTTGCGTGTGGGGATCGCAATGACGGCGATCGCCTCGCGCCTCCCTCGCTTCTCGCGCCGCAGCGACCGTCTGGGTCTCTTGCGGCTGCACGAGCCGCTCGATGCCGAGGGAGCGTCGAGCGTCCACCTCGGCTGGCTGGCGCGTGCAGGGCGACTCGTCGCCGTGAAGCGGCTTCACCCCATCCACGTCGCTGACGAGCTCGGGATCGCGCGTGTTCGCGAGCACGCTCGCCTCGCGATGGGCTTCGATCACCCGAACGTCGTCGCGACGCTGGGGGTCGTGCGCCGTCCCGACGAGCTCTTCGCGGCGATGGAGTACGTCGCGGGCGCTTCGCTCTCGGAGATCGGCGCGGCAGCCCCTGGAGGCCTCGAGCCGTGCGTGGCGGCCGCGATCGCCGTCGGGGCGCTGCGCGGGGTCCATGCGTCCCGCGAGGCTCGGATGCTCTCGTCCGGGGTGCCGCGCGGCATCTCGTCAGCGAGCGTGCTCGTCGGCGAGGACGGACGCGCGCGCGTGCTCGACTTCGCCGTCCCCGGCTCGAGGACGGCGAGCGAGGTCGTCGACGATCTGCCGTACGCGCCGCCTGAGCAGCTCGTGCGCGGTACGCTGGGGACGCGGTACGCCGACCCTCGGCGGGACGTCTACGGCGCGTCCGTCGTGCTCTGGGAGACGCTCACCGGCCGAGCGCTCTTCCTCGAATCGACCGTGGCGGGGACGCTCCGCAAGATCCTCGAGGGCGCCGTCCCCGCGCCGAGCTCTCTCGCGCCGGGCATCGGCAGCGAGCTCGACGCCGTCGTGCTCCGCGGCCTCGCGCGCGACCCCCACGCACGATTCGCGTCGGCGGATGCGATGGCCTGGGAGCTGGAGAAGTCTTCGCGCGCCTCGGCCGGCGACGTCTCGAGGGCGATCGCCAGACTGGATCTTCCATGCATCAGGCGACGCCGTGCGCTCGCCGAGGTCGTCCGCAGACGCGAAGTAAACACTTTGCACTTCGAGTGCACGCGGAGTGCAACGAAGGAGTGATCCGTGCGCTCGCACGCCGTCGTTGAAAGTCTTGAATAAAGTCGCGAGGGCGCACGATCGACCGACAAAGTAGCCACGAACGCAGCAGGTCTCGCCTGTACGCCCACAGCCGTGCACCATGGAACGACTGTTGAAGTAGCTGTTCACGCAGCCATGACGAACAGCAAGAGCAGCCTCGAGATCGTGCGGACGCTGGGCATCGGCGGCATGGCGACGGTGTACCTCGCGCGCCGCGACGAGGGCGGAACGAGCCGCGTCGTCGCCGTGAAGAAGCCCCACGCGTTCCTCACCGAGGACCCGACGACCATGGCCACCCTCGCGGACGAGGCCGAGCTCGGCGCGTGCATCCGGCACCCGAACGTCGTCGGCGTCATCGACTTCGTCGGCGGCGACGACCCCGCGCTGGTGATGGAGTGGGTGGACGGCATCGAGCTCGGCAAGCTCGCCCGCGCCGTTGCGCAGAGCGGTCGTCGCCTGCCGATCGACGTCGTCGCGGCGATCGCACGCGACGTCCTCGCCGGCCTCCACGCCGCTCACGAGAGCCGCCACGCCGACGGGCGCGCGCTCGACATCGTCCACCGCGACGTGTCCCCGCAGAACGTGCTCGTCGGCTTCGACGGCGCGGCGCGGATTACGGACTTCGGCGTCGCGAAGGCGGCGTGCCGCGATCAGCACACCGAGCAAGGCTCGATCAAGGGCAAGCTCCGGTACCTTGCGCCGGAGCAGCTCGGGGGCGGCTGCGATCGCCGCGCCGACCTCTACAGCGTGGGCGCGGTCGTGTGGGAGCTCCTCACGGGGGAGCGCTTCCGCTCGGGCAACGGTGTCGAGATGCTCGTCGAGATCCTCTGCGCGCAGGCCCCGGCGCCGAGCGCGACGGCGCCCGAGGCGGCGGCCCTCGACACGATCGTGATGCGCGCGATCGAGCGCAACGCCGAGGACCGTTTCGCGACGGCGGCCGACATGCTCGCGGCGATCGAGAGCGCGGTGGCCGTCGCGTCTCCCGCGCGCGTCGCCGAGGTCGTCCGTGCGCTCGCCTCCACCGAGGAGCCCGCGAACGTTCTCCCGAGCGAGCTGGTCGAGCAGAGCGAGACTTCGGTGAGCGAGCTCGGCATCCCGATGGCCCGCGTGCTCCTCGGGCGGCCTTCGGCACGGCGGCCCATCGCCGGCGCGCGGTCGAGCGCGTTCGTCTCGAGCCTGCCCGCTCGACCCGAGAACAGGTACGGCTTCGTGCACGTCGCGCAGCGCCACTCGGAGCGCCCGTCCCCGGCGACACAGAGACCGCGGTTGAGCGCAAGACAACACGGGCACGCGGGAGACCGCGCGGGGTGAGGTGAACGACGACGTCTCTGAGCACGCACGGCGAGGGTTGCGGCAAGCGGCTGGCGTTCCTACGCTGACGGCGTGACCGTCGGCTTCTTTCCCGCCTTCGAACCGAGGATCGCAGTCGCCTACGCGGGGGACGGCGCCTCGCTGTTCCATCACGCGGCGGTACTCGACGTGCTCGCCGACGAGCACGGGCTGCCGGCGATCTCGAGCTTCGCCGACGACCGCGAGCCACCGCCCGACTTCGACGGCTATCCGGAGGACCTCGCCGATGCGATCGGCCCGTGGATGGCGTGGTTCTCGCCGACCGACGGCCTGCGCTGCGTCGAAGGCCTTCTCTCCGTGCTCGACGATCCCAGCGCGCGCGCACGCATTCCGTCGGTCGAGACAGTCATCGCCGATCTCGACGCGCTGCAGGACGTTCTCGTCGTCGCGAAGAAGAAGAAGGTGCGCTTCCGCCTCGAGCTCGCATGACACAATCGCGCTTTGCTGCCGCGGCGCTCGGCCTCGCCCTCCTCTCGTGCACGTCGTGCACGTCGTGCACGCGACGTGCGCCCGTCGGGCGCGTCGCGGAGGTCCACGATGGGTCCTCCGTCGAGGTCGCCGCGCCGGATGGCGGTGAGGACGGGCGACCCGACGCGGGGCTCCG
>JANXVA010000473.1 GCA_025351875.1 Myxococcales bacterium
TGCACTGCTCGTAGGGCGGAGTGAAGGACTTGGGGCAGCGCGCGTTCAGCTGCGCACGGAGGAGGTCGATGATGACCGGGGTCATCTTCGGCATCGTCGGGTTCGCGAACACCGACGTCGACTTCGCACCGTTGACGCCCATGAACTGGTCGACGAGCTGCGAGCGTGCGCGGCGCCAGTTGGCCCGGCGGTCCTTGTCCTCGGGGTGCTGCTGCTCGTACGTGTCGAACGCGACGTCGATGCTGCCGAGCGCGTTCGTGAGGAGGTAGGCCGGCGTGACCTGCGCCACGGTCGTGCCGTCGTTGCGCTTCGCGGTCGTCTGGCCCTTGCGGTCCTTCAGCGCGAGCGTCGTCTTCGCGTAGGTGGGGTCGAGCATCGACCGCGTCGTCGCGGCGGCGACGTCGATGCCGGTGACCGTCACCATCTTCGTGCACGCGTGCGTGGTCGGGTCGACCGCGTCACAGCGCTGGATGGGGAGGAGCTCGAGCGCCTTCGACAGCTCCGTCAGAGCGGGGATGACGTCGCCGGCGAGCGCCTCTGCGATGAGCGGCTCGTACGTGTTCATGCCCTCGCGTGGGCACATCTTGTTGCCGGCGAGGCGGCACTCGTCAGCCGAGGCCTCGGAGCCCGGCCAGTGCCTGTACGTGGCGTTGGCCAGCTCGAGGAAGAGGTCCTCGCGATTGTGCTTCACGAAGGCGCCGAGCAGCGGCTTCATCGCGTCGTAGAAGCCGAAGTTCTCCCACGTGAAGAGCGTGTACGGACCACGCTGCTGGAGCCACTGGCCGTCGGGGCAGTTGCGGAGGCCGTGCACCTTTCCGTCGGGCGTCGCGTCGGGCTCGTTGGGCTTCGGGTCAGTGATGATGCGCTCGGGACAGACGGACGTGCCGATGAAGTCGCCCTGCAGATCCTTGATGAACTTGTTGGTCTTCGCGTTGACGGTGTCGCCCTTGAGATCGAAGAACACGAGCCGATTGAGCCACGCCGGCTTCGCCGAGAGGATCGTGGAGCTGGTCGGCGTCCAGAAGCCCATGATCCCGCTCGAGTCCTCCATGAGGCCGACCGAGGCCGCGCCGAGGCCGCCGACGCCGTTCCGGAGAAGGCCGTCGCGCATGTAGAACGCGCCCTTCTTGTTGGGCTTGCCGCTCGGCTCGTACTGCGCGGCGTCCGCGATCGAGTCCAGGTAGAACGCGGCGAGGTTCTCGAGCTTGAAGACCTCGCACTCCGCGAACGTTCCGGTGAGGGGCAGGTCGAGGCTGATACCGAACGCCTTTGCATGCACCACGGCGTCGGGCTTGTTGCACGCCGTCACGCCGGTGGTGTCGTTGATGAGCGCGAGGAACCGGTACATCGCGCTGCGGTTGTCGCCGGTCTCGGGCTTCGCCCGATCGACGGGCGTCTTCATCTCGCTCTTGGTGTTCGTCGTGACGTTGAACGGAGGGCCGTTGATGTCGTTCTTGTCGTAGGAGATCTTGTCCTTGAAGGTCGCGAACCGCGCGTAGATGGTGCCGAGCGCCGCCGACTCGGGCGCCGCGAGCGCGTGCATCATGTCCTCGAGGAGCATCGGCTCCTGGGCGATCTTGCCGAGCGTCTCGATGTTCTCGTCCCAGAACGTCGACGTGCGGGGGATCTTCGCCTCGGGGTGCTTCTGCGCGATGTCGAACGCGGCGATCATCGAGCCCGTCATGCGGGCCATCTCCTTCTGCTTCGACGTGAAGAGCTCGCGTGTGAGGGCGAGCGTCGTGTCGGTGGTGCGATCGCTGAGGATCACGCCCATCGCGTAGACGAGGTCGAGCATCGGCGAGTCGGGCGCGATGCCCGAGTACGACACCGATTTGCCGCCCGCGTAGCTCTTCGACTTCTGCACGCGCGGGCCGACGGCGACGAACATGCCGCCGAGCATGTCCATGAGCGTCTCGTGGTTCGCCGTCGGGTCCGGGTTCACGAGCGGCTTCATGTCCGACATCATCTGAGCCGCGAACGTGTGGCTCGTGTCGACGTAGTCGTAGAGCGGCAGCGCGCCGGCGAGCGCGCGCCCCGCCGGATCGCGCGTCGCTTGCGGCGAGCCGGGGTAGGCGAAGGGCGACGGCGGGAGCGAACCGTTGGTGGTCTTGAAGCGACCGGACTCGTCGACGTCGGGCAGGCCGTCCTTGTCGGCGTCGATGAACGGGGAGGGGACGGTGCCGCCGGTGATCGCGGCGTAGCCGCGCGCGTCGCGCCGCACGATGTACTTCGGAGCGCTGCCGCCGCCGAACGCGGGATCGGACGCGAAGAGGATCTCCGAGAACATCTCGACGTTGTCGCGCGGGCGCGAGAGGACGACACGGCCCGCGGCGTCGGTGGTGACGACGAGCGTCGCGGCCTTGGGGTCGGCCTTGGACGCGAGGAGCTCCGCGTGACCGGCTTCGAGCAGCTTGTTCAGGGCCGCGTTGCCCGGGCCGGGGACCGGAACGCGAACGCCGTCGCCGTCGAGCTTCGGGGCGAGCTCGTACGGGTTCGAATCCGCGGAGAGGAGCCGGAGGCTCGCATTCGAGAGATCGCGGAGGTGGGGATACGCGATGATCGGACGCGTCGCGCCGAGCGCCGTCTCGATCGGGCGGTAGCCCTGGCGAGCGCTGAGGCGCGCCCACGCGGCCTGCGCTTCGTCCGACTGCTTGAAGGCGTCGACGACGCGCGAGAGCGACTCCGTCGATTGAGGGAGCGTGCCGTCGTTGTAGAGGTCGCCCATGCGCCCGAGCATGTCGGCGATCTGCGCGGTGAGGACACCTTCGCCGCTCGCCTTGGGGGCGTTGCACGACTGCGTCTCGTCCGGGTTGTCGATGTCCTTGATCGGGATCTTGGTCTCGGGGAACGTCGCGTCGAGGGCGCGGATGAGGTCGGTGCGACGGCGCGCGAGCGACTCCACGCGGCCGACGGCGGCGTCGCGGTTCTTGGTCTGCTGGTCGACGCTGACGGGCTCGCCCTTCTCGTTGACGGCGCCGGGGTCGATCGCGGGGAGCTTGGTGACGTCGACCTTGTCGGCGAAGTCGCCGCCGCGCGGCTTGTGACACACGCCACGGAACGAGTCGCCGGTGAGGTCCTCGCGCAGCGCCTGCGCGCCGACGCGGTCGCAGATCACCCCGTACATCTCCTCGCCGACCGTGCCGAGCGTGATGGGCGCCCGCGAGGTGTCGAGCGCCGGCGCGCAGCTGGGGGCGAACGTGGTGAGGGCGACGAGGCCGACGAGGCCGAGCGTGTTGACGCAGCGCGCCGCGGAAAATCGAAAGCGCGTGTCGTCGGATGCCCACGACCAGCGCGACGCGGACGACCGGGAGCTATCCCCATGCGGATGGGTGGAGGATCCACGAAGATCCACTTCCGATCGTCTAAGGTTGGCTCGCGGCGCCTGCCCGCGTGTAAAGCTGCGACCTCGCCCCATAACCGTCTCCCTCTCCGTCCACTACTGCTGCGAAAGGTGCGCCATGCCCGAAGGACCCGGTAAAACGCTCGACTGCGGAATCTCGACGAGCGCGGTCATCCTTGCTGCGGGTCAGGGCACCCGGATGAAGAGCGCGTTACCGAAGGTCCTGCACTCGATCGCTGGCCGACCTCTGGTCCACTACCCTGTACGCGCGGCGCTGGAGGCCGGTTGCGGAGAGGTGGTCGTTGTCGTCGGCCATGGTCGAGAACGTCTGGAAGCGTATCTCTCGGAGGCTTTTGGCGCCAGCGCTCACGGAATCCCCGAGGCCTGGAAAGGACGCGTGAAAACGGCCGTCCAGAAGGAGCAGCGGGGGACCGGGGACGCCGCGCGCGCGGGCCTCGAAGCGGTGCGTCCAGAGGCGGACCGTGTCCTCATCTTCTATGGTGACGTGCCGCTGCTCACCGCACCGGACGTGGCCGCCGTCGCGACGATCCTGAACGGCGAGCCCAACGGGGTGGCCCTCGCGACCTGCACGACGAAGGAGCCCTTCGGCTACGGACGCGTCATGCGCAACGAGCGCGGTGACGTCATCGAGATCCGCGAGCAGAAGGATCTGCGCTCCGACGCCGAGCGCGCCAACGAGGAGTGGAACCCTGGCATCTACGCCGCGAGCGTCGCGTTCCTGAAGGAGGCGCTCGCGTCGCTGAGGCCGAACAACGCGCAGGGCGAGTACTACCTCACCGACATCGTGAGCTTCGCCGCGCAGCGCGGTCAGCGGGTCTTCGGCGTCCCGTCGAACCCGGCGGTGATGGATGGCATCAACGACCGCGCGCAGCTCGCACGCGGTGAGCGCGCGATGAACGAGCGCATCCTCGAGAAGCATCGCGTCGCCGGCATCACGGTCAGGGACGGCGCGCGCATCGAGGACGGCGTCGTGATCGAGAAGGACGCGACGATCGAGAGCTTCGCGGTGCTCCGCGGGCGCACGCGGGTCGGCTCGGGCGCGGTCGTCGACGTCGGCTGCGTGCTCACGAACGCGGACATCGGCGAGGGCGTGACGCTGAAGCCCTACAGCATCGTGACGGACTCGATCGTCCGGGCGCGCGCGCAGATCGGTCCGTTTTCGCACCTTCGCCCCGAGAGCGACATCGGCGAGGAGGCGCACGTCGGCAACTTCGTGGAGACGAAGAAGACGCGCCTCGATCGCGGCGCGAAGGCCAATCACCTCGCGTACCTCGGCGACGGCTTCGTCGGTGAGAACGCGAACATCGGCGCGGGTACGATCTTCTGCAACTACGACGGCTTTCAGAAGCAGATCACGCGCATCGGCAAGAACGCGTTCATCGGCAGTGACTCGCAGCTCGTCGCGCCCGTGACCATCGGCGACGGTGCGTACGTCGGCACGGGGACGACCGTGACACGCGACGTCCCCGCCGACGCGCTCGCCATCGGCCGCGCGAAGCAGGAGAACAAGGAAGGCTACGCCTCGCGTCTGCGGGGTCGCCTCGCGGCGCAGAAGGCCGCGGCCGCCGCCGAGAAGAAGGCGGCGGAGAAGTAGTCCGGCCGGGAGGGCGACGAGCCGCCGCTTCCGCTCCGCTCACCTCAGTTGGCGGCGCCGAAGGTC
>JANXVA010000500.1 GCA_025351875.1 Myxococcales bacterium
GTGGTGTGCGCGCTCACCGGCTACGGGCAGAGCGGTCCGCTCGCGCAGCGCGCGGGTCACGATCTCAACTACCTCGCGCGCGGAGGCGTTCTTGGGCAACAGGGCCCCGCAGGAGGACCACCCACGGTGCCGGGCTTCCAGGTCGCGGATGTGAGCGGCGGCCTCTACGCCGTGATCGGGGTCCTGGGTGCGCTCATGGAACGTGAGCGCACGGGTAAGGGGCAGGTCGTCGATGTTGCGATGATCGAGACGGCGATGCCGTTCGCGATCGCCGGCTTCGGTCAGAGCTTCGGAGGGCAGGCGCCCAAGGCGGGTGGCGAGGCGCTGGTCGGAGGCATCGCGCCGTATCAGACGTACGCGACGAAGGACGGCAAGGCGATGTCGCTCGCCGCACTCGAGCCGAAGTTCTGGATGGCGTTCTCGTCGGGCGTCGGCCACTCCGTGGACATGAGCGACCTCGTGCCCGGCCCGCACCAGGTCGAGCTCAAGGCAAAGCTGAGCGCCATCTTTGCGGCGAAGACGCGCGACGAATGGGTGCAGTATGCAAGCGAACGCGACTGTTGCCTGGAGCCCGTGCTGACGCCGGACGAAGCCCGCAACGACCCGCACCTCGTCGCGCGCAACATGTTCTTCGAGATGGCCAGCAAGTGGGGCCCGATCCAGCAGATGCGCACGCCGCTCACGCCGATCGACCGCGCGCACCGCCCGCCGCCGTCGCAGGGTGAGCACACGCTCGAAATCCTCCGAGAGGCGGGCATCGCGCACGACGAGATCGAAGCGATGCGCGCCGAAGGCGCGATCCGCTAAAGCTCGCTGCCTCCGCGCGATCTCGGATCCGCGACGGCCCGCTACTTGTCGCCGCGGGGCTTCAGGCGCTCGAGCATGCGGTAGAAGCTCGCGCGGCCGATGCCCGCGTGCTCCGCGGCCTTCACCACGACGCCTTCGCACTTCTCGAGAACGCCCTCCACGTAAGATCGCTCGAAGCGCTCCACGATGCGCTGGCGTGCCTCGTGGTACGGCAGCTCGGAGAGGTCCTCGCCGTCCTCGATGAGCGGTGAGGTCGTCGAGTCCGACGTCGCGAGCAGCGTGGCGCGGTCGCGTGCGCCGAGCGCCGCAAAGCGCTGCACGCAGTTGCGCAGCTCGCGGACATTGCCCGGCCAGGCATACGCGAGGAGCATTCCCTCGATGTCGGGCGGCAGCTGCGCGTTCTTGTCGCTCGTCGCGGTGACCAGGAACGCGCGGGCGAGCGAGAGGATGTCCTCGCGGCGATCCCGGAGAGGCGGCACGTTCACGCGCACGACGGAGAGTCGATAGAGGAGGTCCTCGCGGAACTCACCGCGCGCCACTGCTCCCGTGAGCTGACGATTCGTCGCCGCGAGAATGCGAACGTTGATCGGGCGCGGGCGATTCTCGCCCACGCGACGAACCTCACGCTGCTCGATCACCCGGAGGAGCTTGGGCTGCATGTCGAGCGGAAGCTCGCCGATCTCGTCGAGGAAGAGCGTTCCGCCGTCGGCCTCGGCGAAGAGGCCGCCGCGGTCGGACGTCGCCCCTGTGAACGAGCCTCGCACGTGCCCGAAGAGCTCGCTCTCCACGAGGTGCGCGGGGATCGCCCCGCAGTCGACGGCGACGAACGGCCCGTTCACGCGCGAAGACTGCGTGTGGATGGAACGCGCGAGCACCTCCTTGCCGACACCGCTCTCGCCCTCGAGGAGGATCGTGAGCTCGGTGGGAGCCGCGCGCTGGAGCAGCGCGAACACGAGGCGCATCGCGGTCGAGCCGCCGATGGCCTCACCGAAGCGTCCGCTCGCGCTCACGGGGACGGAGCTGACCTCGGCGTCGACCGTGATCGTGATCGCCGTCGAGCCGAGCTTGATGCGAACGTCAGACGCGATCCCGGCGTGATGGATGCGGAGGCCGCCGATCCACGTGCCGTTGCGGCTTCCCTCGTCGCGGAGCATGAGCCCCGTGTCGGAGACATGGAGCCGGAGGTGCTCGCGCGAGACGGTCGGGTCGGTGAGGCGCATGTCCGCGAGCTCACCGGTGCCGATCACGAAGACGGGGCTCGCGACGCGTGCGACCAGCCCCAGGTCGGGACCCTCGGTGACCTCGAGGCGCGCGGCGCGGATCGCGATCTCGGCGATGCGCGGGTCGCCGACTGTCGGGCCCTGATGAGAGACCGGTCCTGCGGGGAATCGTTCGTCGGTCATGTCAGAAACTCCCGATGACACGCAGCCCGGTGAGCTCGCGGCTCGCCGCAGGCGTGAGCTTCACGCGGAGTCCCTGCGGCGCCGATCGCGCGGCTGTCGCGCCGGACGGCGAAGGCGCGAGGAAGAAGAGAAGCCCACCGCCGACCGTGAGCACGCCGCCGGCGACGAAGAGGATGGTCGCGAGATCAGCGTCGCTCTTCGCCGCGCGGAGGCGAGACGCGGACGGCTCGTCGGGGCACGTGCGCCCGTTCGTGCATCCCGAGTCGTCGCTCTCACCCTTGGCGTGCAGCGCGAAATAGCCGCCCACGCCCATCCCCACGACGCCGACGGCAGCGGCGCCGAGGCCTACCCACTTCCACGGGAACGGAGCACCGCCCGAGCTCGGCTGGTCGGCGCCAGGCTCTGGCTTGCCCGGCGCAGCGACGACGGGCGGCGAGGCGCCACCCGCGAGCGGCGTGAAGACGACCTGCAGATCGGTGGTCTCGCTCTCGACGAGAGAGACCACCTTGTCGAACGTCGCGAAACCGTCGGCCGTCACGATCAGCCGGTGCGCACCGGGATCGAGCTCGATGGGCTTCTTCCATGCCTCGGGGTCGAGCGGCTGGCCGTCGCAACGGAGCGACGCGCCCGCCGGCTTGTCGGCCGGCGCTCGAAGCACGAGGCGCGGCACGACGAGATCGAGCTTCTTCGCACGCTCCGTCGCTTCCTTCGCGGTCGTCTCCTTGCCGGACTGCCGCGCGAACGCAGCCGCCTCGAGATACTTTCGACGCGCGCTCGCCGGCTTGTGCGAGAGCTCGTAGCAGACGGCGAGGTTGTACTCGGTGCCGACCGCGCGCTCGAGGCGGTCGCTCTCTTCGAGCTTCGGGCAGGCCTCGTCGTAGTGCTTCTGCGCGAGCGCGTCGGCGGCTTGCTTGAAGAGCTTGTCGGCTTGGCGCGCGCTCGCCGGATCGGCGGAGGCCTCCGTGACCGTCGCGACCGCGGCGAGGCCGAGCGCGCATCCGAGGGTCCTCGCGTACCAGTTCACAGGGCTATGGTGCCGCGTTTCGAGCGCGATGTCTGGCTTTCAGAACTTGCCGTCACGATCTTTCAGGATCTTCGGGGTCGCGGAGTCGGCCGCCCCGGGGGGCCGCACCGTCGGCCGCACGGTGGGCGGGATCCGGGGCGTGTTCCCTGCGCGCGTCGGCTGGCCCGGCGCGGTGGGCACCGGGTCGGCGACCGTCGTCGTGAGCGCAACGGTCGCGGTCGGCGCAACGGTCGCGGTCGGCGCAGCAGTCGCGGTCGGCGCAGCGGTGGCGGCCGTCCCGACCGGCACTGGCTCGAACGCGACCGAAGGCGGAGGCTCGGCGATCGCCGTCGGGCGATGGGTCGCGCGGTACGCGAAGAGGCCCGCAAACATGCTCACCACGGCGATCGCCGCGAGCCCCGCCGGGAGCCACGGGTGGCGAGATGCCGTCACGCCGCCGTTCGTGACCGGATCGGCAGACACGGCGTAGCGCGTGACCTGCGGGGAACCGAGCCCGGTCATCGGATAGGGCGGGGGCGGGAGGCTCGGCGTGCTCGGCATCGGCGCCCGAGGCTGCGCGTAGGCGTGCTGCGACGGCATCGCATGCCCCGCGTGCATCGCCGGATCCGAGCCCGACGGCTCGAGCCCGACCGTCGACGGCTGGCGCAGGACAGGTGCAGGCCCCGCCTCCGTGTACGGCCCGCCCGCTTGAGAGATCGACGCGCGCGCCGGCCCCGCCTGCGAGGCACCGGGCTGGTGTCGCCGGAGACGCCCGAGCAAATCGTCGGCGGCGATCGAGCCGAACGGCGCGAGCGCTTCGGCGAGCTCGCGCACGCGCGGAAAACGCTGCGCAGGCTCTTTTTCCAGGCACTTCATGACGATCTGCTCGAACCTCCGATCGATCGAAGGGTCGCGCTTCGACAGCGGGATCGGAGGGTCGCGAACGATGACCGTAGCCATCTCGGCGAGCCCGTCGCTCGTGAAGTCGAAGGGGCCATGGCCCGAGACCATCTCGTAGAGGATGACGCCGAGCGACCAGAGGTCTCCGCTCGCGGTCATCGCGCGAGTCGAGGCGAACTGCTCGGGCGCCGAGTACGAGGGCGAGCCGAGATAGCCGTAGGTGTTGGTGAGATCGCTCGACGTATCGGAGGCGACCTTGGAGATGCCGAAGTCGATCACCTTGAGACAGCGCGTCCCGTCCTTGCGCGTGATGATGACGAGGTTTGCAGGCTTGAGATCGCGATGAACGACCTCGTTCGCGTGCGCCTCGCCGAGCGCTTCGCAGGCCTGCAGGAGGTAGTCGACAGCCTCGGCGATCGGCAGCTTCTTCTTCCGGCGAAGCATGGCGGCGAGATCGTCGCCCTTCAAGAACTCCATCGCGATGAAGGGAGTCCCGTCCTCGAGCTCGCCGGCGTCGAGGACACGGCAGACGTGCTCGCTCCGCAGCTTGTAGGCGGCCTGCGCTTCGCGCTGGAAACGCTTCCGCGTCTCCGTCAGCTCGGCGTAACGAGGGAGGAGCAACTTGAGCGCGACGCGCTCGTTCAGGTGCTCGTGACGCGCGGCGATGACCATCCCCATGCCGCCGATTCCGATGACGCCCTCGACACGGTACTTTCCGAGCAGGAGCGTGCCCTTCGCCGGGATCGGCAGGCCGGAGAAGGCCTCCTCCTCGGCAGGCGCTTCCCGGCCGGTGACCGGTTCGTCGTCGTCGGCAGGCATGCGGGTCAAACGTCAAGGCTACGGCCTCCATTCGCAGCCCGCAATTGCACGACTTCCCTCGGCCGTTCGGCTGTCTCAGGCATGGAGCACGGCCTGTCTCGCGAACGAGACGGGCCCTGCGGCGCCTTCGAAGAAACCCCGTAATTCGTGAGTTCCTCGCAGGCACGGGGGGTGCAGCCACCCGGCTCATGAGCCGCCGAACCCCCGCTTCTCCGCTCCTCCTCCTCGCCTTCGTCGCGGGCCTCGCCGGCGGCTGCTCCTCCGCCACGCCTCGAATCGCCTTCGCGGTGAAGGAGAGCACCATCGCTCGGGTCACCGCGGCCGACTCCGTACCCGGCACGGAGGCGCCGGCCCAGGGGCCCGAGGCGACGAGCCCGAGCCGGAACGCCGACGAGATCCTCACGAGCTGCGTCTCCGACGGGAAGAAGAAGTGCGCTCTCGCGCCAGTCGATGCCGCCGAGCTCTGTCGCTCGATGACGCCCGGTGCGGCGCTCCACGTCTTCGTGAACAACAAGCAGATGCGCCTCGGGTACCTCACGCACGACACGGAAGCGTGGTCGACGGGACATGCGCGCCAGACCAAGAGCCGTGCGCGCTTCGACGAGGAGGTCCTGGTCCTCGCCACGCGCTCGTCGAAGAGCGTCGTCCAAGGTGCAGGCGTGTCGTACGAGGTTCTCCGCTGGGACGGCAGCTGCGCCTCGCTCATGGGTGACGAGCTCACGTTCCGTCGTGCGCCTCGCCCGGTTCGCCCGATCCGCGTCGAACGCCTTCAGCTCCCGACGCAGACCAAGCTGCTCGACGAGCCGCGCATTCACGCGGCAGCGGACCGCGCCGATACGACGTGCAGCGCCGATGACAGGACGGTCGCGTGTGACCTTGCCCGCCGTACGTTCGGCGATGTCGTGGTCGCGCGCGCGCGAAAGCTAGGTCTGTGAGCGCAGCGCGGGGCTTCGTGAAGACGATGAGGTACGCGGAGCGCTCGAGGACGCCCTAGATCTTGCGAAGCTCTTCGATGAACTCCCAGTCCGCGATGAGCCCCTTGCGGAGCATGACGGAGAGGAGGGCGGCGACGACCGGCTCCCACTGCGGCTTCTCACCGAGGATCTCCGTCGCGTCCGCGCCGTGGGCTGTCGCGCGGAGCGCGCTCACGAAATCACGCGCGGTAAGGCCTTCCTGGGCCGCCGGGGTCTTCTTCGCAGGCAGATTGATCGTCGTGCCGTCGAGGAGCGTGAGGCTCAACATCTTCCCGGGACGACGACGCGCCTCGTTGCCTTCGACGCGGGTGGGCGGCGGCGCTTCGGGCTCGTCAGCCGCCGGGCCCTCGCCGGTCGTCGCGAGCGCGAGACGTGCTTCCAGCCCGCCCGGGGGCGGATTCGAGCGCGTGGTCGGGGGCGGAGCGTCCGCGTCTTCGGCCGGCGCGGCCGGTGGCGGTGCCGAAGGCGCCGTGCGACGCACGGGAAGCGCGGGCGGCGGAGCCGAGGGTGCGCGCGTGGGCTGCGACTGGACCTTCGCGGGCGGCGGACGAGCGGGCCCCTCGCGGGTCGTCATCGGAGGCTCGCCGCGTGGCTCGACTCGCGTGGGCGGCGGTGGCACGTCGATGAGCTGTCCCGGTGCGCCTGGCTCGCCGTAATAGACGCGGATCGCGCTGCGAATGTCGGTCGCCGACGCGATCATCGGGCGCGCGGGGAGGTTCGCCTGGCGCGCGACCTCGGCGAGCGCCGCGGTGTTCGTCGGGTCGTCCATCGCGACGTAGAGGGTCTCGCCCTGCCCCTTCACGTGGCGGACGAAGATGGGGATGAGGCAGTACTTCTCCGCGAGCTCGCGCTCGACCCGGTTGAGGAGCTGCCGCGAGAAGTCGATATGGTAGAGCGACACCCACGGCACGCTGAGCTGGAGACTCAGCGTCTGCGTGAGCTGCGCCTCGGTGATCCAGCCTCGATCGATGAGGAGCTGGCCGATCTTCTTCTCGTTGACCGGCCCAGCTTGCGCGGCGAGCGCTTCCGCCAGCTGCTCGGGATTGACGACTTTGGCCTGGATCAACAGCTCGCCAAGCAAGGGACGACGGGCTTCACCGCTGGTGACCGGAGGAGGCGCGCTCGCATCGAACACCACGACGCAATGGTAGCGGGAGGGTGGTGGGTGGGGCCAACCATCCGGCAATCGACCGCTACCTCAGGGTTTTCCCCTGTAAAGGAACCTCGCCTGGGTGGTTTCTTTCCACGTTTTCACCGTGATAGCCTCGGACAGCCCCGTGACCCGGACGTGTCCTCAGTGCCAGAGCCCGTGCGAGGAGACGCACAAGTTCTGTCCATCGTGCGGCTTCCCCGTCGCGAAGGTTGCGCAGAACACCGACGACCCGCTGATCGGGCGGACGCTTCCGGGCGGCTACGTCATCCTCGACCTCGTCGGGATCGGCGGGATGGGCCGCGTGTACCGCGCCGAGCAGACGAACCTCGGACGCACCGTCGCCGACAAGATCATCCATCCGCACCTCGTCGGTGAGGAGAACGCCGCGGCGCGCTTCATCACCGAAGCCCGCGCGGCGAGCCGCCTCAATCACCCGAACTCCGTCGCCGTCATCGACTTCGGCAAGACCGAGGACGGACAGCTCTACCTCGTCATGGAGTTCCTGCGAGGCAAGGACCTCGCGCGCGTCCAGTACGAGGAGGGCCCCCTCTCCTTCCGTCGCATCGTCAGCATCCTGCGGCAGGTGCTCGCGGCGCTCTCCGAAGCGCACCACCTCGAGATCATCCACCGCGACCTCAAGCCCGAGAACGTGATCCTCGAGCAGGTGCGGACCGGCGGCGATTTCGTGAAGGTCGTCGATTTCGGTCTCGCGAAGATGCGCGAAGGCGCAGGCCCCGGCATCACGAGCCCCGGGATCGTATGCGGTACGCCCGAGTACATGAGCCCCGAGCAGGGCCGCGGCGATCCGCTGGACCCGCGCTCCGACCTCTTCGCCGTCGGCGTCATCCTCTATCAGCTCCTCACCGGCCGGCTCCCGTTCGAGGCCGACAGCCCGACGCAGGTCGTGCTGATGCACATCACCGAGGCGCCGCCCGATCCGCGCAGCGCCGCGCCCGAGCGCATGATCCCCTCGCTCATCGCCGACGTCTGCTTGATGGCGCTGGCGAAGGAGCCCGCCCATCGCTTCGGAAACGCCGACGAGTTCGCCGAGGCCCTCGCCGACGCGCTCTCCCAGATCGAGTCGACCGTCCCCCGCGCGCTGCCGGCAGCCGCGACGATCCGCTGCCCGAAGTGCGGCGCGAACAACACGGCGTCGCAGAAGTTCTGCGGGGAGTGCGGCACGACCCTCCAGGTCGGGCCCATCGCGGCGAACGGTCATGCCGTCGCGCCGGCGACGGCGGCCACCTCGGAGACGCCGCCTCCGGACAACGTCATCTCGATCGAAGCGGGCACCGGTTCTCGCCGCGAGGTGGTCATCGATCGCGAGCGCGCGCAGTTCCCCCTCGAGTTCGTCGGTCGCGAGGACGACGTCCTCTGGCTCGACGATCGGCTGGTCGACGCGAAGAGCTCGCTCGTGGGCGCCCGCATCGTCGGAGACGTCGGCATGGGGAAGACTCGCCTGCTCCGCGAGTTCCTCGCCACGGTCCGTGCGACAGGCCGCTCCGTCGTAGAGGTGACCCCTGATCCGGCCTGGGCGGAGGTCGGCTACTTCGCGGTTCGCAAGGCGATCATCACGCTGGCTGGGCTCCCCAAGGACGGCGGCACCACGAAGGACTGGACGGCCGCCGGCGCGGAAGCGCGTCGCGGACTCGTCGACATCTTCGAGCACCCGAACCGCGGAGAGCTCAGCTCCGACGAGCTTCGTTTCGCCGTCGCCGAAGCCCTCCGCTGGGCGATCGTGCGCGCGAGCGAGCACGCGAAGGGCGAGACGGTGATCATCGCCGTCGACGACCTCCACGCCATCGACGGCGCGAGCCGCACGGCCTTTGCCGACGCCGTCGGCGAGCCGCCGCTGGTGCCCTCGGTCCTCGTCGTGACCTATCCACCGGGCCACGATCCGGGCTGGCCCGCGAGCATCGCCTCGGCGCGCGTGCTGATGGGGCTCGCGCCTGGCCTCGTCTCTCGCCTCCTCGCGGGCACCAGCCGGCCTAGCTCCTCCATCGGCGGCCGGGGAATCGCTCCCCTTTACGTCGATCAGCTGCTCAGGTTCTCGCGTGAGCAGGGCGGGCGCGCGCCGACGCGTCTCGCAGACCTCATCGCCCTTCGCGTCGAGCGCCTCCCGCCCGACGCGCGTCGCGTGCTGCAGGCGATCGCCGTCTACGGCGACGATGCCGACGACGTCGTCGTCCAGCAGATGGTCACCGAGGGCACGAACATCGTCGAGGCGACGAACGTCCTGCTCGCCGCCGGTATGATCGAGGAGCCCCGCGAAAACTCGAGCTCGCACTCACGCGGCGGCTTCCGCAGCGCGCACCCGCTGATCCGCGACGTCGTCCTCGCGACCATCCCTGCCGCCGTGCGGCGCGGACTGCACGGTCGCTGCGCCGAGATCGGCGAGGAGAACCAGATGCCTCTCGAGGCACGTGCGCTGCACGAATACAGCGCGCAGAACACCTTCCAGGCGCTCATCCTGCTCGAGCAGGTCGCGAGTCGCGCCACGTCGCGCGGCGACCTCGGTGGGTCCATCGCAGCGCTTCGTCGCGGCCTCGATCTCGCGCGCCGCGAGCTGTTCCGCGGCGAGCTCGACGACCCCATGCGCGCAGTGCTGATCTTCGCGCGGAAGCTCGGCGAGACGCTGACCACTGCCGGTCAGTTCACCGACGCCGAGGGTGTCCTCCGCGAGGCGCTCGACATGGCTGGGCCGAGCGGCTCGGATCGCGCACGCGTGCTCGGGGCGCTCGCCCAGGTGTCGGCAATTCGTGACCGGAACGACGAGGCCCACCGTTACCTCCTCGAGGCCCTCGAGCTGGCCTTCGCCTCCGGCGCCCACGAGCTGCTGCATTCGCTCGAGGACCTGAAGAAGTCGATCGCGGTATGATCGCCGCGTGATGAAGCGGCCGATCTCGTCCGGACTGTGCGGGCTCGTGGTTGCGTTGGTTCTCGCGGCATGCGGCGGCCAGGAGCCTCCCGCCAACGCTCCGGCAACGGCGACGGCCCGCAAGGAGGCGCCCGCGTCACTCCAGCACGTGTCGGAGACGTGCGCACGGATTGCCTCCTGCACCCACGCCCACGACGCCCCGCGTCTCCGCGATCCCAGCGCGTGCGTCGACTGGTGGGTCGCACATGCCGACGCGGCTGCACCCGAGCCGCTGCTCAAGTGCTTCACGCAGGCGACGAGCTGCGATCAGGTCTCGACCTGCATCCACGGCGGCGGCGACGCGCGGGCCGCGCAGTTCTGCTCGCAACGTCCGGGCGTGGTCTCGGGATGCGACGGCGATCGTCTCGTCAGCTGCGGTGACGACGACGCTCAAGAGAGCACCGTGACCGATTGCCCGTCACTCGGCGCAAGCTGCCGCGAGATGAAGGCCGCGGGCGGCCTCGTGATCCGCGCCTGCTTCGCGCCGCAGAAATGCCCGCCGGGCGCCCCCGAGGCCCGCTGCGACGGGACCGACTCAGTGGTGTCGTGCCACGACGGCGCAATCGAGCGCGCGAAATGTCGCCCCGGCACGCGCTGCGAGGAGCACAAAGACGAGAGCGGCGATGCCACCGCGAGCTGCGAGCTTCCGGGCAGGCGCCGGTGTGGCCTGCTCGGTGCGCGACACTGCGAGGGCGATCAGCTCGTCGAGTGCTCGACCCAGGATCGCAAGGCGCGTGTGAGCGATTGCGCCGGGTTCGGCCTGCGGTGCACGGGCTCCGGACCGCGCGCCGGCTGCTACGTCCCGGCCGACATCGAATGCGACAAGGAGATGCTCCCGAAGTGCGCGGAAGGCGGCAACTCGCTCGTCTTCTGCGCAGCGGGCAGGCTCCAGAAGATCGCGTGCTCCAGCATCGGCATGGGCGCCTGCAATCCGACGGCGCGCGGCGCCGTCGCTGCGTGCACTCCGCCCGAGCCCGCACGACCCCTAGCCGCCCCCACCCCCGCGTCGGCCCCTGCGGGCGCCCCGGCGAAGAAGTAGCGCTCCGATGGCGAACGAGCAGCCGCCCTCGTCCGAAGCAGGCAACTCGGCGACGCGAACGCCTCCCGAGGTGCGCGTCCGGCGGATCCACCGGCGCGATCTCAACCGCGCGTGGGAGTTTCTCAAGCTCTGCTTCCGCGACGTGAACCGCGAGACCGTCGAGTACCAGCGGCCCCGCCTGAAGAAACGCTTCCTCGAGGTCTACGAGGAGGAAGGCATCGAGCAGCTTCTCTTCGAGACGAAGATCGCCAACAAGGACGTGATCGTCGGTTACGCCGAGTGCGCGTTCGAGATCGTCGGCTCCGACAACTGGATGAACCAGCGCTACTTCTCGAGCCGTGACATGCGACCGCTCTACGTCGAGGAGCTCGCCGTCCACCCCGAGCTGCAGGGCCAGGGCATCGGCGCCTTCCTCCTCGAGCAGATCGAGCACCTCGCCCGGGTTCGCGGCTGTACGCACCTCGTCCTCGAGGTCGCCGAGAACAACGAAAACGCCCTCAAATTCTACCGGACACGCAACTTCTACCGGCTCGACGCCGCGATCTTCCTCGCCAAGAAGATCTCGAGCGAGGCCGAGCTCCTGCCGCCGAGGCGCTTGAAGAAGCAGCCGCCGAAGGAGATGGTGAAAGCGATCAAGGCCGCGCCGTCTCCCACGAGGCGGAGGAAGTCACTAGGGTGACGGGCGATGGCCACTCGCCATATCTCCCGCTGGGATCTCGACAAGACGTACCTGCGGACCGAGTTCGCCACGGTCCGTGATCTGGTGCGCACTGCGCTCGAACGCGCCGACGAGAAGCGCACGAACCCCGGCGCCGCCACGCTGCTACGCGAGATGGCCCGTGCGGGCGTCTCGATACACATCCTCTCTGGCTCGCCGGAGCAGATGCGAAGGCGCCTCGAGGACAAGCTGCGCCTCGACGGCATCGTCTGGGACTCCTTCACCCTGAAGCCCAACCTGCAGAACATGCTGCGCCTGCGCTTCCGCGCGCTCAAGGATCAGCTCGGCTACAAGCTGCCGGCGCTCCTCCGGGCCCGCACCAGCGCCGGCGCGACGGACGCTTGCGAGACGCTGTTCGGCGATGACGCCGAGGCCGATGCGTTCGTGTACTCGCTCTACGCCGACGTCATGGCTGGCCGCGCGGGCGAGGAGCTGGTCCACGCCATCGGCGAGCGTGGGCGCGTCTACGAAGACGTGCTCGAAGATCTCCGGCGCTGCGTTCGGCTGGTGAAGGGCAAGGCCGTCGTCGAGCGGATCCTCATCCACCTCGAGCAGCAGACGCCCCCGAGTGATTTCCAGATCTACGGACCTCTCGTGGTGCCCTTCTACAATTACCTGCAAGCTGCATTCGTCGTGCACGAGGACGGGCGGCTCCCGTCGCAAGGCGTTCTTCGTGTGGCGACCGAGCTCGTGACGCAGCACCGCTTCGACGGCGACGCGCTCGCGCGCAGCTATCACGACCTGGGCAAGCGAGGTCACCTCCGCGGAACGAAGGTGAGCGAGCTCGCGGCGGCCCTCGAGACCTGGGAAGAGGACGGTCCGATCCCCGGCAAGGAGGAACTGCGCGCCATGGTCGAGCGCATCCCCGCATACGCAGAGCAAGCGGCGAAGCGCTACGTTCCGCCGACCGAGGCCCCCATGCCCGACTACCTCGCGCTCGTGAACAAGCACAACCCGCGCAAGAAGAAGCACTAGCGTAGCTAGGGTTCCTTCAGGGGCTTCGGCCCTCGCTTCGCGAGCCTCCCCATTTTCGCGCCTGGGCCGGCGGCGCGGGGCTGTGAGCTTCCGCTGGTGGGGCCTCGAGATCGGCCGACACGAGAAACGGCGTGCGTCGTGCGTGGGCCGCTTTTCAGACCCAGGCGTTGTTGAGGATCTCGCCGACGCCTCCGGCGCCGGGGACGATGTACTGGTGCTCGTCGAGCCCCTTCTCTTCGTCCCAGTGCGTGCCGGGAACGGTCGCGAGGACCTTCGACGGCGAGAGGCCGCGGTCGAGGCGGAGCGCGTAGATGATCGTGTCGGGGTGCTCCTTGAGCACGTTGCGCACGAACTCGGGCGTGACGATGAGGTGCATGGTGATGCAGCTCCGGGGCGTGCCCTCGAGGCGCGTCTTGTAGTGCGTGAGCGCGCTGTTGATCGACGAGCCCGTCGCCCCCATCGGGTCGGGAACGATGAGGATGCGATCCTCGACGTCACGTCCGATCTTGGCGTCGTGCCACGTCGCACCGATGACCTTGCCGTCCGCATCCGTCGCGCGCGACATGAAGAGGTGGTCCTGGCGCACGCCCGCGGGGTCGATGACCTGGTTCATCAGATCGTAGACGACCTGCGAAGGCATCGTCCCCGCGCGGGCAATGCCGACGGTGACGCACTTGGTGTGTGGCTCGAGCGCGACGCCTCGATACACGGCCTCGGGTGACTTGATGACCATGCGCGTTGGGACCGCGACGCGTGTGCGCGGGAACTCGGAGGCGACGACGACCTGCGCGAGCTTCTCGTAGAGCGTGCGCACGAGCTGCCCGACCTCGGGCTGGACGGTGTCGCGCGCGCAGAGGCGCGCGAGCTGCGTCCACGCCAAGGGATCGTCCAGAAGATGGACGTTGGGACCGTAGAGGTGCTCGATCTCCGGGGCCTTGTACCGACTCGTCGCGTAGGCGCTCTCGACCATGCGGCCGGTCCTACTCGATTTTCAACCGCGCGTTCAGAGTGGGCGCGCGATCTGGCGCGATCAGGTCCAGTGGCCGGCGCGGAGCGCAGGCGAGTCGATGACCTTCACCTTGGGGCCGAGCGACTCGCGGAAGCTGTCCTCGTCCTCATCATCCATGATGCCGTCGCCGAACCCGGCGGCGATCTCCATCGCGGTCGAGAGGATCCTCAGGAACTGAGCGAAGCTCGACGCCGCGAGCGTCGGGACCCAGCGAGTCTGGCCGCTGATGGCGGTGTAGACCGGGCAGTCGCCCTCGGGATCAGGCTTGCCCGTATCGAGGAAGTACGGATCGCCGAGGAGCGAGCTCTCACCGATGACGACCCAGCCCGCCTTCCAGTCGAGCGACGGGGTCGCGCCTTCAGGAGGCGAGGTGATCACCGTCTGGGCCTTCACGAGCTCCGCGGCGGGAAAGAGGCGCACGCGCTCGACCGGCGTCACCGTCTCGACCTTGAGTGGGTCGGCGCCGATGTAAAACGCGCGAATTCGCGAGGGAAGGCGGAGCTGCTTGCGGAGGTCCTCGACGAGGGCCTTGTCGCCCTTACCGAAGGTGCACTCGAGCTTTCGCTTCTGGAAAACTTCTTTCAGCCCCTCGACCGCATCTGCGAGATCACTGTCCACGGGAGCCCTCGTACCAAACGACAAGCCATCGCGACCTACGGAAACAGACCCCCCGAAACCCCGAGATCGGGCCAGGCGCGAAGGGGACCTAACCTAGCACCCCTTCCTCACTTCTCGTGATCGTTTTCCGGGGTCAGCGCCGCGCGTCTCTCCTCTAGCTGAGGCGCAACGAGAAGCTGAGGCGCAACGAGTGGAGGCACACCAGCGCGGCCGAGCGCCGCCCCGAGGTCGATCGCCGGTGGGGGCTGATCCGTTGCGCAACCGGGAGGAAACCGGCCCCCTGCGCGTGAATGGAGGGGAGCGAAATGGCCACGGTCGAGCGTGCTTTTCCCTTTTCGTGCGCTAAGAATGCGCCTCCCTTGCTGGCCTCGAGCATCCACGGAACCTCCGCTTTCACGAGCATGCTCGCGCTCTTGCACGCGCGCGGCGACGCCGATTTCGCGAAGGTCGAAGGCGCGGTTCGCGGCATCCTCGAGGATGTTCGCAAGGAAGGCGACGCCGCGGTTCTCCGCTACGTCGAGCGCTTCGAGAAGCGCACGGTTCGAGCCCTCTTCCTTTCCTCCACGGCCGATCTCGACGGCGCCGGCGCGCTCGCCCGCCTCCCGGTCGCCGCACGGGAGGCCCTCGCTTACGCGGCCGATCGCATCCGGCGATTCCACGCACGCGAACGAGCGACGATGTTTCCCGGCGAGGGCTTCCGGTTCGAGGAGGAGGGCGTCTCGCTGGGCCTTCGTGTCCGTCCCCTCGACAGGGTCGGCGTCTACGCGCCGGGCGGCAAGGCTCGCTACCCGTCGAGCGTACTGATGAGCGCCATCCCCGCGCACGTGGCGGGCGTCTCCGAGATCGTCCTCGCGAGCCCCCTCGCAGGTGACGCGTCGGACGACATGATCCTTGCCGCCGCCCACCTCTCGGGCGTCACCGGGATCGTCGACGCAGGAGGAGCGCAGGCCATCGGCGCGCTCGCCTACGGGACCGCGACGATCCCGCGCGTCGACAAGATCGTCGGCCCGGGAAACGCCTACGTGGCCTGCGCAAAGCGCCTCGTTTACGGGTCGGTCGCGATCGACTCGATCGCCGGGCCGAGCGAGATCCTCGTGCTCGCCGACCGAACGGCCGATCCGCGCCACATCGCCGCAGACCTCCTCTCCCAGGCCGAGCACGACGAGGACGCCTACGCGCTCCTCGCGTGTGACTCCGCCGAGCTCGTCACCGCCGTGATCGCGGAGCTCGGACGCCAGCTCGAGAGCCTGCCGCGGCGCCTGATCGCGAGCGCGTCGCTGGCGCGCCACGGTCATGCCTTCATCGTCGCCGGTCGTGCAGGCCTGGCCGAGGTCGCGAACACGATCGCACCGGAGCATTTGAGCCTCCAGGTCGAGGCCCCCGAGGACCTTCTCGCCTCCATCCGGCACGCGGGCGCGGTTTTTCTGGGAGCCTTGACGCCTGAGGCAGCTGGGGACTATGTCGCCGGGCCTTCTCACGTCCTGCCGACGGGAGGGGCGGTTCGATTCGGTTCGCCGCTGGGGGTCCACGACTTCGTGGCTCGCACCTCGCTCATTCGCTACTCGGCGGATGCCCTGCGGAGAGACGAAAAGGCCATCTGCGCGCTCGCTCGACTGGAAGGCCTCGAGGCGCACGCAAGGGCTGTGACTATCCGTACCGGGACTAGGGGAGACCCCCCCTGACTCGTGTGTGGGGCGTGCAAGGGGTGACGGAGAAACTCCAAAGCGCGAGTCACGGACCTAACGCTGGAATGCCTCGCAAGGCAAAAGTTTCGTATTTTCGAGTGTTTGTAACCAGGTCTGACTGTTGCATGTGAGCGCGAGTCGTCTCACGAGTGCGGAGCCAGAAAGAGTCTATGGAGGTCGGGATGCAATCGAAGTGGTTGGGCAGAATCGGCTTGAGCGCCCTCGTGATGGGGGTCGCCTGCAGTTCTGGAGCAATGGTGGGTTGCGCTGCGGAGCGTGATCCGATCAACCGCGTTCAGCTGAACGCAATCCCGAAGAGCTTCCTCGTCGGCGAGAACTACACGGACGCGAAGGACGATCCGGAGTTCTACGCGCGTTCGATGCTCATCAGGGTCCCGTACGGCCAGTCCGGCGGCGACTCGCTGCTGTTCACGAACAGCATCAACTCGGTCTCCAAGATCAAATGGCAGATCCAGGAAGACAAGCTCATCGGGCGCGTCTCCTTCGAGCGCATCGTCGGCACCGACGGTCAGGGTAAGAACACCACGACCCAGGGCGCCGCCGACCCGACGAAGCCCCTCGCGCAGAACGACGGCCTCGTCGTCTACGAGTTCCGCATCGAGAGCCAGTTCGACATCCGTCGCGGCTACAACTCGGGTACGGGCGAAGAGAACAACGTCGTCGAAGAGAACAGCTCGGACCGCCCGTGGGTCCAGCGCGACTACGTTCGCGTCGACTTCTCGAAGAACATGGTCACGACGGCCTACGACTTCGACACGCTCTCGCTCCTCGGTCTCTACAACGCGATCGATTACGCGCCCCTCGAGTTCGACATCCGGAACCCGGATGACCCGAACGCTCCGCAGTTCGACCTCGACAAGGGTTACTTCGACGTCACGAACAAGCTGTTCGCGAACCCGAAGATGCTCGACCTCGGTGGGTTCATCTTCCCGGGCTGCATGCTGCCGAACCTCATCCAGGGCGGTACGTCGCCGAGCGGTAACTGCAACCCGAACGAGCTGACGATCCGTCACTCCTTCAAGAAGGTCGTCGACACCGACTACGAGCCGCTCGACTGGGACGGCCAGAAGTTCGAGGCCTACGGCGCGTTCGAGACCGAGCGCGAGGGCTACGCCCGCGACTACGGCACGGTCGACAAGCTGCACAAGCGGTACATCTCCCGTTACAACATCTGGGAGCGCAGCCACTTCTACAAAGACCCGGCGAACCTCACTGGCCCGACCGTGTGCAAGGTCGACGACGACTGCGGCGCCATCGGCTCGGTCAAGGGCATGTCGCACTGCGACCAGGCCCGCGAGATGTGCTCGCTTCCGTTCAAGAATCGCGTCCAGAAGCCGATCGTTTGGCACTACGCCGACGGCAGCGACCCGACGTACTTCGACTCGAACCGCGAAGCGACCGAGGAGTGGGACACCGCGATGCGCGGCGCCGTTCTCGTCGCCAAGTACGCCGAGTGCAAGCGCTTCACTCCCGACGAGGATTGCGGCGACCCAATCACCGGCAACTTCTCCGACGAGGAAGATTCTCTTTACCTCGTGAAGGAAATCAACGCGTGCAAGCGCGGTGAGGTCCAGGGGACCGCCCCCGCCCAGTGCGACGCGCTCGCCGACCAGCTCGGCCAGCAGCGCGGCTACAGCCCGTCCGTCGTCGCGCTCGCCAAGGCGAAGCCGATGGTCATGCTCTGCCACAGCCCCGTGTCCGACAAGGACCCGACGGAGTGCGGCGCGGTCGGTACGGTCGCTCGCCTCGGCGACCTCCGCTACCACCTCGTGACCGCCATCGCGACGCCGGAAACGGACTCGCCGTGGGGCATCATGAGCGACTCGAACGACCCGCAGACCGGCGAGCACATCGCCGCGAGCATCAACGTCTGGACGCACGTTGACGACCTCTGGTCGCGCAGCATCGTCGACACGCTCCGTTACATCAACAACGAGCTCAAGACGGAAGACATCACCGACGGCAAGTACATCAACCAGTGGGTTGAGGCCATGCGTCAGCAGAAGGGCGGCTCTCTCTCGCCGCTCATGAGCCAGGACGAGATCGACAAGCGCGTCGCCTCCGTCACCGGCACCACGGTCGAGAAGATGAACGCCGCGTCCTCGAAGACGCTCGCCGCCAAGCGCGTCAACAACGGTCAGCAGGCTCAGCTCGAGAAGGCGCTCGTCGCCAACCTCAAGAAGATCTCGCAGACCAAGGGCTCGCTCGACGCCAACTCTGCCAATGCGCCGCTCTACCAGGCGCGCATGAACCTCGCGAAGGGCACGCCGATCGAGGCCGCCATCGCTACCCCGGCCATGCAGCAGCTCGCTTCGGCAGGCTACGGCTCGGTCGCGCTCGACCCGGCCACGAAGGTCCAGGCCACGTCGATCTTCCAGGGGCTCAACCCCGCGCTGCGTCGCGCCTTCGAGCAGCGCAAGGAAGCGAACCTCGCGGCTCGCGGCGCCTGCATCATGAACTACGAAGCGACGGCGCCCCTCGGCTACGCCGCTCTCGGTGATGTCCTCCAGGAGAAGTTCGGCAAGTTCAACGCGAGCGAGCCGGCCGCGGCCCAGGCCGAGCGCGCGGACAAGATGAAGGACTACCTCCGTCGTCGCGTCCACTACGCCGTCGTCGCGCACGAGATGGGTCACTCCATCGCGCTCCGCCACAACTTCGTGTCCTCCTCGGACGCGTGGAACTTCCGCCCCCAGTACTGGCTCCTCCGCACGAACGCGAAGAAGCTCTCCAGCACGCCCTGCAAGGCCGACGGCACGTCGGACGGCGCGACGTGTGTCGGTCCGCGCTGGCAGGACCCTGTCTCGCAGAACGAGCACAAGAACCTGCTCGAGATGTGGGCGCACTCGTCCACGATGGAGTACCCGGGTGAGCCCACCCAGGACCTCCTCGCCCTCGGTTCGTACGACTTCGGCGCCGCGCGCATGTTCTACGGACAGGCCGCGACCGTGTACACGGACTCGCGCTTCAAGAACACGGGCGATGCCGGCACGATCGCCGAGGGTCACCAGGGTGACTTCGGCGGCCTCCTCGGCTACCGCTACGGCGACTTCTCGGCGCCGGTCCACTACTCGGGTCTCGACGGAAAGGTGAACCTCATCGAGAAGTGCACCGCGGTCGACGCGCAGTCCTTCAAGCCCGTCAACTGGAACGAGGCCAAGGACGGCCAGTGGAACAAGGTCATCGACGGTCACATCGTGACCGACGAGGCCGGCAAGCCCACGCGCTGCACGATGCCCAAGGTCGACTTCGTCCAGTGGGACACGCTCAAGGACGCCGACAACAACACGCATGCCCACGATGCCAGCGGCCGCGTTCGCGTCCCCCACGGCTTCGCGAGCGACAACTGGGCGGACCTCGGCAACATCGCCGTCTACCGCCACGACAACGGAGCTGACATCTACGAGACGATGCAGTTCTGGATCGCGCAGCAGGAGGTGAACCACATCTTCACCAACTACCGCCGCGGCAAGCGCGAGTTCAGCATCTACGGCGCCTTCAACCGCGCGCTGAGCCGTTACCACGAGAAGATGCGCGACTCGGCGAAGGCCATCGGCCTCTACGTCACGCTCGCTCGTGACACGGTCACTCAGTACAACTCGGGTGACGATCCCAACGCGTCCGTCGCCTCGATCCTCAAGCAGATCGCCGTCGACAACACGGTGGCCAGCTCGATCGCCTTCGACCACTTCGCGCACGTCTTCTCTCGGCCTCAGCCGGGCGAGCACGGCAAGATCGGAACGGGAGACGACGTCCTCCGCTCCACCGACGGTACGGCCTTCGCCAACCCGCCGGCCCGCATCGCTCTGTCGGTCGCGAACGGCGTCACCGGAGGC
>JANXVA010000516.1 GCA_025351875.1 Myxococcales bacterium
ATGCAGAGCGCACGCACTTCCCTCCGGCAATGGCGGGCGATCACTTCCGCTTCGCGATGCAGGTGAAGCTCGCATCCACGCGAGGTCGAGAGCTCTACCCCAAACGAAAAGTCATCGTCGAGCCGGTCTTCGGCCAGATCACGCAAATCGCGCGTCTCCGATCCGAGACCCAGGCGTGAAAATCGCCGCCGCTGCGGCGCCGGTCGCCGAAGGCGAGTCACAGCCGAGCCGGTCGCATCCCGGGGAGGCTCAGCGAAGCTGAGGGGCGGAGCGGCGGAGCCCTACCTGAAGCTAATTCGGTTCGATGCCGATCTCGGCGAGCGATGGGTTCGACGGCTTGTTCTCCTCGCGGTCGAGACGCTCGAGGCCACGCTTGTGGAGGACCAGCGTCGACTGCTCTTCGTGCGTGTGCCCGCCGCACTCGACCCGGACGCGGATCGGGATGCGGTAGCAGCGAGGCGCGTCGATGAAGCGGACCTTGCGGGTCACCTCGTCGAGGACGGGAACGGGCTTCATCGCGTCGTCGAGGCGGCCGAACATCGGCGAGAGGTCGTAACGGAAGACGTGCTTCACGCGACGCACGCCGGAAGCGACGAGCTGCTTGTGCGGCAGCACGCTCCCCTTGTGCTCGTACGAGAGGACCGCGACCGCGACGGTTGCGCCGCTCTCGGCATTGAGCGGATCGGGGAGGTTCGCGACGCCCTGGTCGAACGACTCGCGCGCCGTCACGACGACATCGCGACCGGGCAACCGACGGGCGGGCGCGCGGTAACGCGTGATGCGCTGCGCGCCCCAGACGCGATGCACACGCGTCGTCATCCAGTTGCGACCGATCTCCTTGATGCAATCCTTCGTGGCGTAGACGACACCGGCGACGAGCGCGAGGGTGAAGAGGCCGGTGCTGAACGTCGACGCCGAGCTCGACTGGTTCGCCTGGTTCAACAGCGCGATCTGCCACGCGAACGCCCACGTCGAGGCGACGACGGCGACGAAGCCCGCGATCCAGTGGTAGGCGCGTTCGGCGACGTGGAAGGTCTCGGGGTCGAGGAAGAGCACCTCCTGGAAGTGCTTCTTGAGACGGCTCGAGCGCTCGAGATACCGCTCGAGCGCCTGCGGCGAGGACGGGTCGGCGTTGCCGAAGCCGCGCTCCTCGCGATAGGCGAGCTCCTCGAAGAGAACCTCGGCGAGGCGCCCTTCCACAGCGACGATGGCCGACTTGATGCGGAGCGTGTTGGCCGAGCGCGACTGCATGAGCCCGGTGAGGCCGCGGCCGGCGCCAGCGAGCGCCTCGAGGAGCCGTACGCTGATGTACTCGTCGACGAGCTTGCGCTCGCGGGTGAGCTCGGCGGGCTCGACGTGGTCTGGAAGCGCATTCGTGAGGCGTTCGCGCGCCTCGAGCGAGATGCGAACGGCCGCCTCGATCCAGATCGTGAGTGCTTCCTCGAGCTCGCTGTGAGCGGCCGTCGCGAAGAGAGAGCCCGCCAGACGGCAGTGCCTCGCGAAGCCGTCGCTCGCGCGCGCGAGCTGGCTCGCCATGGCGAGCGCGCCGCGGCGGAGCTGGTCGATCGATACGGCGTCGCCTTCGCGCGGCGTCGCGATGGCAGGACCGTCGAGCCGGGTGAACGCCTGCATCTGATCCCACGGCGTGTGGCGCACGAACGTGTTGTGCGGGATCTGGAGCTCGACACGCAGCGAGTACGAGAGCGGCTTGTCGTCGGGGAGTGGGACGGACAGCGACCACTCGATCCGCGACGCATCATGGACCGCGACCCGAACCCTCCCGGCCCCCTCGGTCGCCGCTTCTTCGGCGACGTATGCTTCTTCGGTTAGTTCGGCGATCGCCATCGAGAGTTCACAAATCCGTCACACAACCAAGTGTGCCACTTCTGACGGATAAGTCCCGGTCTCGCAAGGCGTTTTTGCGTACGGCCAGGCGAAATCAAGCCACGCTGGCGCTCATTGACACGGTGTGTCCCCGGGGCGGTCACCCGCCCGAGGATACAACGCGGCGCGTTACATCGAGAGGCCGCCGTCGACGTCGATGCAGCGCCCGTTGAAGTAGTCGCACTCGAGGACGAACTTCACGCCGAGCCAGATGTCCTCGGGGAGGCCGATCCGGCCGACCGGGATGGCGGCCACGAGGCCATCCCGCGCCTTCTGGTTCATCCCCTGCGTCATCGGAGTCTCGATCATTCCCGGGGCGACCGCACCGACGCGGACCCCGAAGGACGCGAATTCCTTCGACCAGGTGACCGTGTTGGCCGCGAGGGCGGCCTTCGCGGCGGTGTAGTTCGACTGCCCGCGGTTGCCATGCCGGGCGATGCTCGAGATGTTCACGATGACGCCCGGCCGCTGGTTGGTCTCGACCATCTTGGCGACCACGTCGCGCGTGATGAGCGTGGCGCCCGTCAGGTTGACTCCGATGACGGCGTCCCACTGCTCCTTGGAAAGCACCTTCACAGCGCCGGTCTCGCGGTCCTTCTTCACGAGGAGGCCGTCGCGCAGGATGCCGGCGTTGTTCACGAGGCCGTTGAGCCCTCCCATCGCGCCGTGCGCCCAGGCGACGAACGACGCGACGTCGGCCTCGTCCGCGACGTTCAAGCGGCGGGCGTGGACCTTCCCCTTGGTCGCCGATTTACTCGCCTCGAGCGTCTCGGCGAGCCCGACCTCGTTCACGTCGCCGACCGCAACCTGAGCGCCCGCCTCGGCGAGGCGCAACGCGAAATGGCGTCCCATGCCCTGAGCGCCGCCCGTGATGATGATCTTGAGGTCTTCGAGTTTCATGGCGCAGCACTGTACGCGAAGTTGGCCTGGGGCAACCGCCAGGCGACGATTCCGGCGTGATCCGCCTCTGGACCATGCCCTGGAGCACGATCGCGTCCGCCGGGCGGTTCGCGGTCCGCTGGCTTTCGGTCCACACGGGGCTGCCGGCGCTCCTCGTCGGGGCCGTTCTCGTCGTAGTCGGTTACCGGATCCTCAAAAAAACCGCGCGTTTTGCGGTTGAGGTCGCCCTCGTGGCGGCCCTGTTGGTGGCCGCCACGAGCGCCGGTTGGATCCGGTGGTGATGGTGTAGTCTGCGTCGTCCGTGATGCGACAGATCGCAGAAGAAGACCTCCGACGCTCCGCGGACGTGCTCGTCCGCACGAGCCTCCGTCTCGTCCCGGGGGAACGATTCGTCGTCGTCGGTGACGCCGAGTCCCAGCCGATGCTCGCGGCCCTCGAAGCCGCGGGCCGCGAGGCGGGAGCCGAGGTCTCGGCCCTCCGGCTGGACCAGCTGCGGAGCTACTCGACCAACCATTCAGGAGAGCGTCCGCACAAGGTGCTGCCCGACGGCGTGCGTCGGGCCATGCTCTCCGCCCAGGCGAGCGCCTTCGTCGCGTCGGCGCCGCACGCGGAGGCGTCGATGCGCGACCAGCTCCTGCACGTCGCCGCAGCCTGCAAAGGCAGACATGCCCACATGGCCGGCATCAGCCCCGTCGCGTTCGCGACCGCGCTCCGCGAGGACTTCGCCACCCTCGCTGCGCAGGGCCTGGCCGTCGAGCGACACCTCGAGGCTGGGCGCGAGATCACCAGCGAGAGCGCGGACGGCACCAAGTTGTCGATCAGGACGGGGCCGCCGCGACGCTGGGTCGCTCGTCTTGGGCGGCCCGAGGCAGGAGAGTCGGTCACGCTCCCCGCAGGCTCGATCTTCACTTGCCCCGAGACGATCTCGGGCACCTTCGTGGCGGCCGCGAGCGTCGGTGAGTACTTCGGAGCGCGCGAGGGCCTGCTCACTGAACCCGTCGTCTTCGAGATCGTCGAGAACCGGGTGATGAACGTGATCGCCCCGAAGTCCCCGAACCTCCTGCGCGAGATCGAGAACATGCTCCACATCGCGCCCAACTCGGACCATGTGGGTCTGGTCGTGATCGGGGTGAACACGGAGATCGGTGAGCCGACCGGTGACGTCACGGTCGACCAGAATCGCGTCGGGCTGCACCTCGTCATCGGCGACCCGATGGCGAAGCTTACCGGCGCGTCCTGGTCGGCTCGTACGTCCTTCGCGGCTTGCCAGCTCGGGGGCTCGGTCCGCGTCGACGGCGCACTGGTCGTCGACGAGGGCAAGCTCGTCGCCTCGTAGCTGCTACCCTGAGGTTCGACTCTGACCGCATCCCGCACTTCGATCCCGCGGAGGCTTAGATGAAACGTCGCACGTGGCCGATCCTTGTCCTCCTGAGCGCAGGTGCCGCTGGCGCCGTCGCAGTCGCCTGTAGCGAGACCGGTCCCGACGCCGGGCCGCGCGTGAACGGCTGCATCAGCGAGGGCTGCAACGACAGCGGCCCGATCGGGGACGGCGGCACGACGGGACAGGACGGCGACATCGGTCCGGACGGCGAGGTGATCGTCACCGATCCGCTCGTCGGGATCTCGTCGCTCACGGCGAAGCTCCTCAAGGGCGGACTCCAGTTCGCGGAGGGCCCGGCCTGGCTGGGCACCCGCCTCATCTTCTCGGACGTGAACGCCAACCCGAGCCTCCTCTACGAGCTCGCTGCCGACGGAGGCATTGGCGTCTTCCGCACGACCGCAGGCAAGCCGAACGGCAACGCCGTCGATCCGCAGGGTGGCCTCGTGACGTGCGAGAGCGCGCCCAATCGTCGGCGCGTCACGCGCACAGCCGATCTGGCGAACCCCGGCGCACGCGTCGACATCGCCACCACGTTCAACGGCAACGGCTTCAACGAGCCGAACGACGTCATCGTACGCAGCGACGGCAACGTCTACTTCACCGACCCGCGCTACTCGAACGATCCCGACGGCGGACAGGACAAGCTCGCGGTCTACCGTCTCCCGCCCGGCGCCGCGGCGGACGGCGCGGAGCGACTCGCCGCCGACTTCAACAAGCCGAACGGCATCGCGCTCTCGAAGGACGGGAACACGCTCTACGTGATCGACAACGGCGACGGTCGCGTTCTCGCCGCGCAGCTCAACGGCGACGGCACGCTGAACGGCAGCTTCCTGAAGCTCGTCGACGCGCCGGGCGCCGACGGGATGGCCGTCGACGATCGCGACAACATCTACGTGGCCGCAACGGCGGGGGTCCTCGTGTTCGACAAGACGGGCGCGCGCCTCGGCTCGGTCACGCTCCCGGCCGGGACGCCGTCGAACTGCACGTTCGGCGGCGCGGATCGAAAGACGCTCTTCATCACGTCGAACGCCGGCGCGGGCAACCCGGCCACCGGGCTCTATTCGATCAAGCTCAACGTACCAGGGTTGCCCTGATCACGCCGGCCCACTAGAAGTGGTGGCCACATGCGTCTTGTCGTCTTCGGTGCTGGCTACGTCGGGCTCGTCACGGGAACCGGGCTGAGCGATCTCGGGCACGACGTACTCGTCTACGACATCGATCCCGACAAGATCGCGAAGCTGAACGACGGGCGCATCCCGATCTACGAGCCTGGGCTCGCTGACCTCATCCACCGGAACCAGCGCGGCGGCCGCCTCTCCTTCGCGAGCGAGATCCCCGCTTCGTTCGATCGCGCAGACGCCTATTTCATCGCGGTGGGCACGCCGCCGGGGCCCGACGGCTCCGCGGATCTCAGCGCCGTCATGGCCGTCGCCGACACGATCGCCCGCGTCGCGAAGCAGCAAGCGCTCGTCGTCGTGAAGAGCACTGTCCCGGTCGGCACGTGCGACGCGGTCCAGGCGCGCATCGGTCACGCCGGGGTCCCGCTCGAGGTCGTCTCCAACCCCGAGTTCCTCAAGGAGGGCGACGCCGTCTCCGACTTCTTCAAGCCCGATCGCGTCGTCGTCGGCGCGCGGAGCGAGGAGGCGCGTCAGCTCCTGCGTGAGCTCTACGCGCCTCTCCAGCTGTCCGGCGAGCGCCTCGTCATCACCGATCCGCGCTCGAGCGAGCTCATCAAGTACGCCTCGAACACGATGCTCGCGGTCCGCATCTCGTTCATGAACGAGCTCTCGCGCCTCTGTCACACGACGGGCGCGGACATCCACTCGGTCCGTCTCGGCGTCGGAACCGACTCGCGCATCGGCAAAAAATTCCTCTACGCCGGCCCCGGCTACGGCGGCTCGTGCTTTCCCAAGGACGTGCAAGCGCTCGCCGCGCTCGGCCGCGCACACGGCGTGCAGATGCGCGTCGCGGAGGCTGCCCACGCGGCGAACGAGGAGCAAGCGTCGTTCCTCGCGCAGCTCGTCGACACGGCGCTGGACGGCGTGAAGGGCAAGCAGATCACCCTCTGGGGCTGCGCGTTCAAGCCCGAGACGGACGACATCCGCGAGTCCCCGGCCATCCGCCTCGCGACCGCCCTCCTCGAGCGCGGCGCGGTGGTGGTCGCGCACGATCCCGAGGCGGGCCCGAACTTCGCGAAGCACTTCGGGAACAAGCTCAAGGTGATGGATCGCAACTACGACGCGCTCGACGGCTCGCACGCGCTCGTCCTCCTCACGGAGTGGCGCAGCTACCGCGCCCCGAACTTCGCCGAGATCAAGCGGCGGCTCCAGCCCTCCGCCAAGGGCGTCGCCCCCCTCCTCGTCGATGCACGCAACATCTGGCGCCCGGCCGAGGTCCTCCGCGCGGGCCTCCGGTACCAAGGCATCGGCGTTGCGACTCACCCTCCAGCCGACCGCCCCAGCACCAGGGGTTCCACCGCGTGAAACGTTGGCTCGTCACCGGCGGCGTCGGCTTCATCGGAAGCCACCTCTGCCGCGCGCTCCTCGAGCGCGGGGACGCCGTGCGCATCCTCGACGACTTCAGCGATGCGCCCTACCCGACGGCCCTCAAGCGGGCGAACCAGGCCGCGTTGAGCCGTGACTTCACGACCGTCGAGGTCGTCGAAGGCTGCGTCACGAACAAGGAGCTCGCGACGCGGCTGACGCTGGAGTCGGACGCCGTCATCCATCTCGCTGGCCTCGCGGGTGTCCGCCCTTCCTTCGCCGCCCCGGCTCACTACGCGGCGGTGAATGTCGAGGGAACGGCGAACCTGCTCGACGCCGCGCAGCGCGCCGGCCACGATCTCTTCGTCTTCGCATCGAGCTCGTCGGTGTACGGCAACGCGACTCCCCTGCCGGCCATCGAGGACTCTCCGGCGATCGTGCCCGAGTCGCCGTACGCGGCCTCGAAGCGGAGCGCCGAGCTCATCGCCTCCGCCATGCTGAGGCGGACGCCTCGCATGCGCTGCGCCGCGCTCCGCTTCTTCACGGTGTACGGCCCGCGACAGCGTCCCGAGATGGCCATCACGACGTTCCTCCGCGCGGTCCTCGCGGGCACGCCCATCACCGTCTTCGGCGACGGGTCGATGCGCCGCGACTTCACGCACGTCGAGGACATCGTTCGCGGGATTCTCGCCACGACCGAGCGCGCCCCGGAGGGCTTCCGTGCGTACAACCTCGGCTCAGGAGCGCCGATCACCCTCACGGATCTCGTCACCGCGATGGGCAAGGCGGCGCAGGCGATCCCCGCGGTCGTCCACGGCGCCGTCCCGCTCGGCGACGTCGACGCGACGTTCGCCGACATCACCCGCGCGAGAGAGGAGCTGGGGTGGACGCCGCGTGTCCGGCTGGACGCAGGACTCGCGACGGTCGTCGCCTGGCTCCGCGCCGAAGGCTGACCGCCCCCGTCGCACGCCGCTCACTCGACGAAGCGAGTACCGAGGAACGAGAGGTATACCCCAGGGTTGTCCTCGAAGAACCGCACGAGGTCGGGCTGCTCGATCGCGAACAGCGCGCCCGTCTCGGTCACGCGCGCCGAGCTCGGCGAGGGCGCCGCGAGTCGCAGGGCGTCGACCTCGCCGACGAACGCGCCGCTCGTGAACGGCTTGAGCTCGCCCTCGGGGCAGCGCAGCATCACGGTCGCGTCCGCGACGAGGTACGCGCGCTTGGGAATGTCGCCGACGCGCCAGAGCACCTCGTTGTCGGCGGCGTTGCACGGCACGAGATAGGTCTGTAGCTGCGTCTTCTGGGCACTCGTGAGGTTGCCGAGGACGGAGTTCTGCGCGAGCAGCTCCCACGCGCCGTCCCCCTCGTCACGCACGCGAACCAGCCGCTCGAGGCGCGCGAGCATCTCGCTCCCGCGGAGCGCGGCGAGAAAGTCATTCCGGTCGAGCGCGACGAGATCGACGTCGGTCTTCGCGATGACATCGGCGCGACGAGGCTGCTCGAGCAGGATCGCCATCTCGCCGAAGTAGTCCCCCGCGCGGTAACGCTTGATCGGCACGCCGTCTCGCACGACCTGCACGGTCCCGTTGACGATGATGTAGAAGCTGTCGCCCTTCGTACCCTGCGTGACGATGTGCTCGCCCGCGGGGAGCACCATCCGCCGCGCGACCTGGAGGAGCGAGCGCGCGCGGGAGAGCGGCAGATCGCGGAGAAAATCGACCATCGAGAAGATCTCGAGCAGCTCGATCGCTTCGCTGAAGCGCGGCGCGTTCGACGGCTCGACGCGAATCGTGTGCTCCAGCCCTTCGCGAGCTGGGCGGAGCCCCGCGTCCGTCGGGACGTCCTTGGCGGCGATGTGGACGAGGTAGAGCCGCTTCTTGACGTCGTCCGGGAGCGCCGCGAGCGCGGTCGTCGGCGTGTGCAGCGGCGGGATCCCCGCCTCGTGGAGGATCGCGCTGTGGTGCGCCGGGAAGCCGATCAGGTCGTCGTAGCGGGGGCGCTCGAGGATGCCCTTCTCGAACATCTCGGTCACGCGCCCCGGGTCGTAGAGCGTGTCACCGGAGATCGAGATGCTCCGGTTCCCGTAGAACGCGTCGAAGCCGATCGTCGGGATCGAGTGCAGGGTGTACCGGAACCAGAGCTCACCGCCGCGCACGTGCACGGGCGCGCCGATCCGAACGGGGTGGAACGAGAACGTGCGACGGAGCAGGTCTTCGCTGAGCCCGGAGAGCGCCGAGTACTTGCGCAGGAACGACCCGAGGATGTGCGGCGTCGTGTAGAGGCTGATCTGCGCCTCTTCGAGGAGCTTCTGGAAGGTGCCGGCGTCGTGATCCGCGTGGCAGTGCGTGAGGATGACGCCGTCGATCGTCTTCGGTGCGATGCCTCGCGCGTGGAGGTAGTCGGTGGTGTCGGTCGGCGGGTCGACGAGGATGGCGCGACCGCCCATCCAGAGGAGGAAGCCGGTCGTCTTTCCGCTGACGTCGAAGCCGTGGCTCGCGCCGAGGACCGTCACGCCAAACGAGGGTGCCATCCAGGAGGCGAGACTCGCGTCGGGATCGGTGGTCGCCAGGCGGCTCGGGAGGCTCACCGTCGCTCCGACGACCGCGATGTCCTTGCCGTGATCGCGGACGATGAGCGCGTCGCCCTGGTCGACGACGAACACGCCGGGGGCGATCTCTGCCTGCCGGGCGCCCGCGTCACCCTCGACGTGCACGAACTCGACGAGGTCGTCCGCCTCGATGCGGCCGCGGCCCGGCACCGTGCGGAAGTACTCGCTCTCGCGCTGGAACCGAGGTCGGCGCGCCTCGAGGTAGCCGTCGGCGAACTCGGTCGCGAGGGGCTCTCCGGTCGGTCCGAAGAGCGACTCCTGGAAGATCGCGCGGACTCGCCGCTCGACGTCCCGGTTGAGCACGACCAGGCGGCACCGACGCTTCAACAAGAAAAAGCTGTAGTATGCAGGGAATTCGAACTCGGCGACCGAGAGGCCGCGCCGCCGGTCGAAGAGGTCTCGAGGCAGCACGTACGCGACCGGGACGTCGAGCTTGAGCTCCATGACGTCCTTGATGGTCTCCGGGGGAATGCCGATCTGGATCGGCCCGGCGGAGGTACGGACGTAGTAACCCCCACGCGGAAGCGCGAGCCAGGTCCCGACCGTAGCGGGCCCGATCGTCAGCGGTTCCTTGCCCCCGTCGGTCATGGTCAGCCCGAGCGTACCCGAGGGCCCAAATCGCGGAAACGAAAGCTTTCTCAGCGGGTCACGGATGGTGATAGATCTTTGGGGGTGAGCGTCGTCGGGATCGATCTCGGCACGACCAACACGGTCGTTGCCTGCGTCCGTTCAGGAAAGGTACACGTGCTCGCCGACGAGCACGGAGCGCGCCTTCTCCAGAGCGTTGTCAGCTTCCACCCCAACGGCGAGGTCCTCGTCGGCGGCGCCGCGAAGGCGCGTCGAGTCATCGACCCGCGAAACACGGTCTACAGCCACAAGCGCCTCATCGGCCGCTCGTGGGGTAGCCCGGAGATCGCCCTGGCGAAGTCGCGGTTCGCGTTCGAGCTCAAGGAGGGGCCCGGCCAGGGCCCTCTCATCCGGGCGCGCGGACAGGACTACACGCTCCCCGAGATCAGCGCCTTCGTCCTGAAGCGCTGCCGGCAGATCGCGGAGACCGCCCTCGGCGGTCCGGTCGAGCGCGCCGTCATCACGGTCCCTGCCCACTTCAACGAGCTGCAGCGCGCGTCGACGAAGGTCGCCGGACGCGTCTCGGGTCTCGAGGTGCTCCGCATCCTCAACGAGCCGACCGCGGCCGCGCTCGCCTACGGCCTCGGGCGGACGGGCAACGAACGCGTCGCGGTCTACGACTTCGGCGGCGGCACGTTCGACTGCACGCTGCTCGATCTCAACGGCAACGTCTTCGAGGTCCTCGCGACTGCGGGCGACTCGTTCCTCGGCGGCGACGACATCGACAACCTCATCGCCGAGCGCATGGCGGAGACCTACCTCAAGGCTCACCGCTACGACCCGCGCACCGACCCGTCGATGCTCGAGCGGCTGAAGATGAGCGCCGAAGAGCTGAAGATGGTGCTCTCGACGGCCGAGACGCACACGGTCGTGCTCAAGGAGTTCGGACACGGCGGCGGCGGGTCGGCGATCAACTACGTCTTCACGATGACGCGGCGCGATCTCGACCACATGGTCACGCCGCTCATCGATCGCTCGTTCAAGGTCACCCAGGACGCGCTCGCGCTCGCTCGCCTCTCGCCGACGTCGTTCGACAAGGTCATCCTCGTCGGCGGCTCGACGCGTATCCCGCTCATCCGCAAGCGCGTCGAGGCGTTCTTCGGCGCGCCTCCGCTCGACCGTGTGAATCCGGACGAGGTCGTCGCGATCGGCGCCGCGATCCAGGCTGCAGCGCTCACCGAGGGCGTCCGCAAGCGCAGTATCCCCGCGCCTCCGGGTGTCATCGGCAACAAGCCGCGCACCTTCCCCGGGCTCAACAACGAGGAGAACACGCAGACCGGAATGCTCGAGTCGACGGACATGGCGAACAAGCCGGGCGCGGCGTTCGGCAGCGAGCCGCCGAGCTTCGGGTTCCACCCCGGGTCCGCGCCGCCGAGCAAGCCAGCCCTCGGCGTGAGCGGCGCCCGCTCGAACGCCACGCAGGTCGGCGGGCCGCGCAAGATCACGAACCCGGGCGTCGCCCCGGCGACCCAGCCGATGGGAGCACGGTCGCCTCAAGGTGCGGGAGCGGGCGCGAGTCCGGGAAGCGACGACGATCCCTCGATCGCATCGTTCCCAGACCTCCAGGCGCCCACGCCCTTCGAGTGGTTCCCCTCGGGTCAGCCCTCGTCCGGCGCGGGCGGCGCAAGATCGGGCCCCGCGGGCTCCGAGCGAAGCTTCGGCGGCAACACGCTCACGGCGACGGGGGTCGAGCAGAACACGATGACCGCCGCGGTCGATCCGTCGAGCGGCTTCGGCGCGATCGACGAACCGCCGTCGCTGATGTCGATTCCTTCCGCGAGCGTCCCGAGCTTCCCGAGCATGACGGGCGCGGCGTCCGGCGCGATGCCCTCCCCCATCGGCGAGCCCTCCTCGCTGCTGGGCAACGTCCCAGGCGGGACGTTCGGGGAGGTTCGCGATCTCTCGCTCATCTCCACGACGGGTCTCGCGCCAGCCGGCCACGTACCGGGTCAGGTGCCGGCGGGCGGACGCTTCGGGGAGGTCCGCGACATGTCGCTGATCTCGTCGACGGGCGTGGCTTCGCCACAGATCATCAACGCCCCCGGCGAGTCGGCCGATTACGGCTTCGGACACGTCTCCGACCTCTCGCTCATCTCGACGTCGAGCGCGACCGCCGAGGCGGAAGGAATCGGGCAGGCGCGCAAGGATCTCCTCGAGAACTTCGAGGACGAGACCGAGGCGAACCTGCGTGATGGCAAGGGCGGGACGATGAACCTCGACCCGAGCTCGAACCCAGGAGCACGCGGCCCCGCGTCGCTCCAGGACCAAGACGACTCCGTCGACCTTCCGGCGCTCGCAGAGCCGACCGACCTTCCCTCCGTCGTGGGAGGCCGCGGCAAGCGACCCGAGATCCGCAAGCCTGGTCAGCTCGGCATGCAGAGCAGTGGCGGCGCGTCGATGGCAGGCAAGCCGCCGCCGAAGATGGCGCCGCAGCCGTTCGGCAAGATGGAGAAAATCGGCGCCGAGGACTCCCCTCCTTCGCGCACCGCGGCCATGCAGGCGCGCGCGCAGCCGCCTCCCGCACCCGCGTCCTCGGCCGCCCGCGGTCCCTCTGGCAAGCCTCCCCCGCAGGCGCCCGCGCGGACGTCGGCAATGCCCGCGCGAAGCGCACCCCCGCCCGCGCCGCCTCCGCCGTCCTCGGCTCGCATCGGTCCGGGCGCGACGACGCCGCTCGGCTCGGCCCCGCCTCCGGGGATGGGCGGTGCGCCGCCCGGCTTCGGTTCGCCGGTACCGTTCCAGTCGTCGCCACCCCAGCAGATGGGCACGGCGCAATTCGGCGGCTTCGGTGGCCCGCCGCAACAACAGCAGCAACAGCCATTTGCGTCGCAGCCTCCTCAGGGCATGGGCGGCTTCGCGCCGACGGGTCCCTCGCAGCCGCCGATCTTCGGCGCGTATCAGTCGGCGCCTCCGGAGGCACCGCTCGACGTCAACGCGATGGGCGCGATGGGGCACGGCTTCGACCAGACGGCGTCGCTCCATGCCCCGGGCATGCCGCAGAACATCGGCTACCAGGCGCCCGTCCTGGTCGACGTCACGCCGCGCGGTCTCGTCGTCGAGACGGCCGGCGGGTACACCGACACGATCATCCCGCGCAACTCGAAGATCCCTTGCGAGCGCACGCGCCGCTTCGCGACGGGTCGCGACATGCAGACGACCGTCCGCGTGCGCGTCGGGCAGGGCGAAGGGAACATGTTCCCGCAGAACACCTTCCTCGGCGAGGTCGAGCTGTCCGGGCTGCGACCCGCACCGCGCGGCGAGGTCGTGGTCGCCGTCACGTTCGAGGTCGACGCCGACGGCACCCTTCGCATCCGCGCCCGTGACGTCCAGACGGGACAGGAAGCGCGCGCGACGCTCCAGCTCATCGGCGTCGCGGACGAATCGTCCGTCGTCATGATGATCAATCGCTTCGCGCAGCAGCCGGTCGTGGGCACCGAGACTCCGCGCGGACCGCAGTGACCCTGAGCGCAGCAGGTTAGCGATGGACGCCGACGCGCTCAGGCAGTGGCTCGCCACGCTCGATTCCATCTCGTATTACCAGCTCTTCAGCGTCACGCCCGAGGCGACGTTCGACGATCTCCGTAACGGGTTCCACGCGTTCGCCGAGAGCTTCCACCCGGACGGGCACCAGTGGCGCCACCCCAACGAGCAGGCGGCGATCGGGTACATCTTCAAGCGCGGCACGGAGGCGTACCGCGTCCTCTCCGATCCGCAGCTTCGCGTCCGCTACGACGAGGCGCTGAAGAACGGCATTCTCCGCCCCGAGTCGCTCATCATCGAGTCGCAGGGGTCGGCGTCCGGTGTCGCGCGCGCGGCCGGCGTGGGCGTCGGGACGCGCCTCAGCGACAAGGTGAGAAACCCCGGAGCGCGCCCGTTCGTCCTTCGCGTCGAGGAGCTCGCGAAGAAGGGCGACCCGCAGCAAGCGAAGCTGCAGCTCGTCATGGCGATGCACATGGATCGGGGAAACCCCGCGCTCGAGGCATACGGGAAAGAGCTCGACGAGCTCATCAAGGCGAAGGCCGACGAAGCGAAGAAGAACTGGAAGAAGTGACGGACGCCACGTGTTGGGCCGTCGCGTGGTAGGTTAGGGCAACCGTGACGACCCTCACGCGAAAGAGCGGAAAGCGCTGGAGCGACTCGCTGTTCGTTCCACTCCTCGCGGTCACGACGCTGCTCCTCCTCGCCACGATTCACTGGGCCTTCCTCAAGGCTCCGGTGGAAGCGCGCATGGGGATCGTCCAGAAAATCTTCTACTTCCACGTGCCGAGCGCGTACGCGATGTACATCGGCGCGACCGCCTGTTTCATCGGGTCGGTGATGTACCTGCTGAAGCCCACCGACGCGCGCGATGCGCTCGGTCGCGCGGGCGCGGAGGTCGCGATCGTGTTCGGCGCGATCGTGCTCATCACCGGGCCCCTCTGGGCGGCCAAGGCGTGGGGCTACTTCTGGACGTGGGACCCTCGCCTCACGACGGCGATGCTCAGCTGGCTCGTCTACGTCGCGTACAGCGTCCTCCGTGGCTTCTCGGGTGACGGCCCGGGCGAGCGGAAGTTCGCCGCCGCGCTCGGGATCCTGGGCGCAGCGAACCTCCCCATCATCCACTACAGCGTTCAGAAGTGGGGCGGACAGCACCCCACCGTCGTGACCGGCAAGGGCGGCGGGCTGCAGCATCCCGACATGAAGATCGCGTTCTGGCTCGGCATGATCGCGTTCACCTTCTTCGCGGGGACGCTCCTCTGGACGCGCGTTCGCCTCGAGCTCGTCAAGAGCCGCCTCGCACACGCGGAGGAGGACGCCATCGACCTCGGCCTCGACGATAGGACGGAGACATGAGCCTGGCCCAGAACGCACCGCCCACCCCCGCGGTACCGGACGACCGCGCCACCGAGTTCACGGCCGTCCAAGGCGGTGAGCAATACAGCGGCGGGTCGCTCCTGGTCGAGGCGTATGCCGCGATCTGGATCATCCTGATGGCGTGGATCTTCATGCTCTGGCGCAAGCAGGCCACGCTCGGCGAGCGCCTCGACGGCCTCGAGCGCACCATCGATCGCGCGGCCGCCGAGCTCGAGAAGAACGCCTCGCCCAGCGCGCGCGCCAAGGGCTGAGCATGGGCGTCCCGACCTCCGAGCACGTCATCTTCATCCCCGTCGTGCTCCTCATCGGCATCGTGATCGGCTGGGTCCTGGGCGGCAACGCCGCGCGGCAGAAGATCGCCGAAAAGGCCAAGCGCGCGCGCGAGTAGCGCCTCGGACGACCTGCGGAGCACGCGTTCTGTCGGGCGGTCGTGCGCGTCGCTTCTTTCCGTACATACGTACCGTTTTTACGGTACGATCGTACGGCTTTCATGTTGGCCACACCCGCTCCGCGCTCCCGGACGCCCAAGGGCACCCGCGCCAGGACCACGATCGTCACCGCTGCCGAGGTCCTGCTCGCGCTTCGCGGCTTCCACGGCACGAGCATGCGTGACATCGCCGAGGAGGCCGGCCTCCCGCTCGCGTCGGTCGTCTATCACTTCGCGAAGAAGGAGCAACTCTACGCCGCCGTCCTCGTCGCGATCGGCCACGAGCTCGAGACCGCGCTCGCGCTCGCGCTCGAGGACGACGGGCGAACATGGCCGGCGCGTCTCGACGCGCTCGCGAGGAGCCTCGTTGCGTGGACCAGGGACAGCCCCGGCCGCGTGAAGCTCCTCCTGCGCGAGCTGCTCGACAATCCGGGGCGCGTCGCCAAGGCCGAGCGCCTACCGCTCGCGCCGGTGCTCCACCGCCTCTCCGCGTTCGTGGCGGCCGGGATGCGGACCGGCGCGTTCCGCCGCGCCGTGCCCGAGACGAGCGTCCTGCATCTCGTCGGCGCCGTGAGCTACGTCGTCGCGGCACGGCCGACGGTACGTCGCATCGTGGGCGCGGCGCGCGACCGCGAGCTCTCTCTCTCCTACGAGCGCGAGGCGGTCCACCTCGCGCGCCTCGTGTTTCTCGCCCCCGAGCCGGAGGTGCCGTCCCATGGAAGCAAGCAAGCAAGTGTCGCTGGTGAAACGCGCGCTCGCGCACGTGGCGGCACGGACGACCGACGCCGACGCGGGGCGCGGACCGACGACGCTCCGCGCCGAGACGTATCTCGGTGAAGCGCGCCTCGCCCGTGAGCAGGAGCGGATCTTCCGAGCGCTTCCCATGCCGGTCGCGCATGTGTCAGCGCTCGCATCGCCGGGGGACTTCGTCACGCATGACGAGCTAGGGCTCCCGCTCCTCGTCGTGCGCGGCGACGACGGTGAGGTGTCCGCCTTCCTCAACGTGTGCCGTCATCGAGGCACGCGCGTCGAGCCCCTTCCCTGCGGCAGCGCCAAGAAGGCGTTCGTCTGCCCGTACCATGCGTGGTCGTACGCGCGCGAC
>JANXVA010000538.1 GCA_025351875.1 Myxococcales bacterium
CGAACGCGTCCGCGCAGGAGGCGGAGCCCGCGCCTGCCGCTTCGCCGGCGCCCGCGCCTGCCGCCGCTCCCGCTCCCGCGCCTGCCGCTTCGCCGGCGCCCGCGCCTGCCGCTTCGCCGGCTCCCGCGCCGAGCGGGCGTCCTGTGCTGCCGCCCGCGGTCGTCGCCTCCACGTCGCCGTCCGCGTCCGGGTCGTCCGCTGCGCGCGGTCCAGTCACGGGCGAGGTCCGCGTCCACGAGAAGGTCGTCGTCACCCTGCGCGCCGCGCGCGCCGGGAACTCGGCGCCGGATCGCGCGAAGACCGCAAACAACGCGCTCGAAGCTCTCCTCGCGCAGAACGAGGACATGGGCGCAGCGCGCTTCGAGGAGACGCAAGGTACCGCCGTCGTCTACGTCGGCAAGACGCCGATCGTCACACTCGGAGAGGAGGACGTCGCGGCCTCTGGCGAAGCGAGCCTCACGGTGCTCGCCGCGCAGGTCACCGCGAAGCTCGGTCAGGCCGTCTCGACCGAGCGAAAGCGAAGCGCGATCGCGACGACGGTCTTCTCCTTCTCGCTCCTCGTCTTCTCTGCGCTCCTGGCGTTCCTGTTCCTGAATCGCATCTCCGACGGTGCAGGCAAGCTCCGCGCGCGCATCGGCGACAACCCCGAGAAGGTGACTGCGCTCCGCCTCGGCAAGATCGAGTTCATCAGCGCCGGCGCGGCGCGCGGCGCGCTGTCCATCGGGCTCGCGCTCGGGCATCGCTTCATCCAGATCGCCATCGCGTATGGCTGGCTGATCTTCGCCCTCTCGCTCTTCGAGGCGACGCGCGGCTACACGGAACGCCTCACCGGAATGGTGGTGAAGCCGCTCTACGGCCTCGCCGCGCGCATCGGTGGCGCGCTACCGCTCGTGGTCGTCGCGGCGCTCGCCGTCCTCGCGGTCAGCGTGCTCGTGCGCTTCGTCGGCCTCTTCTTCGACAGCATCAGCCGCGGCGACACGCGCGTCGGCTGGCTGTCCCGCGACCTCGCTCGCCCGACGAGCGTGCTCGCGCGCTTCGGCATCGTCGTCGTCGCGCTGGTGCTCGCGTCGCCACTCATCACCGGCGAGACGGACGGCGTCCTCTCCCGCATCGGCCTGATCGCGCTCGTTGCCGTGGCGCTCGCGGCGACCCCGCTGCTCGCCTCGGTGGCCGTCGGCATCACGGTCGTCTTCGGACGACGCATGAAGCGCGGTGACGACGTGGAGGTCGGTGGGCGCAAGGGCAAGGTGCTCGACGTCAACCTCCTGGAGGTGCGCATCGAGGACGAGGCGCTCGCCGAGGTGAGCGTGCCGCACCTCCTCGGTCTCGTGCATCCGACGCGCGTTCACCGCCATGCGCGGCTCGCGACGATCGACGTGGTGGTCGACGCCGGCGCAGCGCAGGACGAGGTCGAACGCGCCCTCTTCGCCGCGGCGCGCGCGCACAGCTCGCGCGGTCGCGTCGAGCTCATTCATCTCGACGGCACGGGAGCCCACTGGCGCATCACGAGCGCGTCGATGCGTCACGACGTCTCCCTCGCGAAGGCCGTGCAGGACGCGCTCGCGAAGCTCGGCGTCGGCCTGGGGCGCGCGAGTGCTCCGAAGAGCGACCCGAGCGCGAGGCCGGAGGCGACGTGAGCGCGATCGCGCTCCTGATGGGTCTGTTGCTCCTCTCCTACGTGGGGAGCTTGATCATCGGCGGCCGCACCGCCCGTGGCCTGCCGTCGGGCGTCGAGTTCATCGGCCTCGGCTTCGCGGTCGGGCCGCACGCCCTCGGCCTCGTCGAGCGCTCGATGATCAACGAGTTCGAGCCGTTGGTGCAGGTCGCACTCGGCTGGCTCGCGTTCGTCGTCGGACTCGACTTCGGGCGCGCCGGCGGACGACGGGTCCGCGCGAAGCCGATGGTCCTCGGCATGTTCTGCGCGGTGCTCACGGGCGGCACGGTTGCCTTCGCCGTCAACCGGATGCTCGCGTCCTACCCGATCGCGGGGATCGACGCCTCCGGCGGCCTGCTGCTGGCGGCAGGCGCAGGCGTCGTCACGGCAGAGACGACGCGCTTCGTCGTCCAGTGGGTCGCCGTGCGCTTGAAGGTGCAGGGGCCCGTCTCCGATCTCCTCGTCGAGATCGCAGCCGCCGATGACCTCGCGCCGCTCGTCGCCGCGGGCGCGATCTTCGCGTTCGTACCAAAAGCCGATGTGAGCCTCTCGCTGCACGCCGGCGGATGGTTCCTGCTCAGCCTCTCGCTCGGCGGCTTGATCGGCACCGTGACTGCGCTCCTCCTTCGCGAGGCCGAGGGCTACGCGGTCTGGGGTGCGCTCATCGGCACGCTGCTGCTCGGCGTCGGTACGTCCACGCGCTTCGGGCTCTGCACGATCTTCGTCACGTTCGTGATGGGGATCGCGCTCGCGGGGATCTCGCCTCATCGGCGCGCGCTCCGGCGCATGGTGAGCCCCACCGAGCGCGCCGTGCTCTACCCGATGCTCCTGCTCGCGGGCGCACACCTCGACGCGCGGCCGCTCCTCGAGGATCGCATGCTGGTGGCGCTCGTGGCGCTCGTCCTCATCGGGCGCATCGTCGGCAAGCTCCTCTCCGGCTTCGTCTTGCGTGCAGTGGTGCCGGCGGCACGTCCAGCGGGGCCGCTCTTCGGCATCGTGCTCCTCTCGTCGGGGCCGGTCTCGGTGAGCTGCGGCTTCGTCTTCGCGCTGCGTTTCCCTGGTCGCATCGGCGACACGCTCCTCGTCTGCGCGGCCGCGTCGGCCGTGCTCGGCGAGCTCGTCTCCACGTACGCACTGAAGAACCTGCTCACGCAGCTCGGTGAGGCCACGACGGCTGCGCCCGAGGCGCCTCCGCCTGCGCCCGCGATCCCGGAGGCGGCGGCCGAAGCGCTGGTCCACACGACCTCGACGATTCCCCCGGCTCCCACCTCGAGCGCCGGAGAGCTGTCATGAGCTCCGCCGGCGCTCACGGCAAGACGTGGCTCGGTCGGGGCATGGATCTCCTGAGCCTCGGCATCCTCTTCGCGATCATGTGGGGCGCGACGTACATGGCGCCGGGCTACAAGGGAGAGGCGGCCGTTCTCGGCGCGCTCGGCTTCCTTCTCCTCGCAGGCACGCTGCTGAGCGAGCTCGTCGAGGTGCTCGGGATGCCCCACCTCACCGGCTATCTCTTCGCCGGCATCATCGCCGGCCCGCATGTGCTCCATCTCATCGAGCACGAGTCGGTGAAGCGCCTCGAGCCGGTGAACACGCTCGCGATCGCGCTCATCGCGCTGGCTGGCGGCGCGGAGCTGCGGCTCGAGACCCTGAAGAAGGGCCTCCGCGGTCTGCTCCTCGCTCTCGGGCTCCAGACGATCCTCGGCATCTCGTTGATGGCGGTCGTCTTCTTCCTCGCGCGTCCGGGCTTCGTCGCCGGCATGCCCACGCTGGCCGTCGTCGGCGTATCGATCCTGTGGGGCGTCGTCTCGATCACGCGCAGCCCGTCGGCCTGCCTCGGCGTCCTCTCCCAGACGCGCGCGTCGGGGCCGCTGGCGCGCTTCAGCCTTGGCTTCGTGATGGCGAGCGACGTCGTCGTCGTCGTGATGCTCGCGACCGCCATCACCGTCGCACGTCCGCTCATCGAGCCTGGGTCGACGTTCTCGTTCTCGGCCTTCAGCTCCCTCGGTCACGAGATTCTCGGCAGCGTCTCGCTGGGGACGACGCTCGGTCTCGTCCTCGCCGCGTACCTCAAGGTGAGCGGCCGCCAGCTGCTCGTCGTGCTCATCGCGCTCGGGTTCGGCGCGACCGAGGTGCTGCACTACCTGAATTACGAGCCGCTCCTCACATTCATGGTCGCCGGCTTCGTCGTCCAGAACCTCTCCAAGCAGGGCGACAAGTTCATCCACGCCATCGAGGAGACCGGAGGCGTCGTCTACGTCGTCTTCTTCGCCTGCGCGGGGGCGCACCTCAACGTGCCGCTCCTCAAGGACTTCTGGCCGACGGCGCTCCTCCTCACCGGCGCCCGCGCCGCCGTCACGGTCGGAGTGGCGCGACTCGCCTCGACCCTCGCGAAGGACGATCCGGCCATCCGGAAATACGGGTGGGGCCCGCTCATCTCGCAGGCCGGCGTCGCCATCGGCATCGCGAGCGTCATCGCCAGCAAGTTCCCGTCGTTCGGCCCGGGCTTTCGCGACGTTGCGATCGCCTGCGTCGCGCTGAACGAGATGGTCGGCCCGGTGCTCTTCAAGCTCGCGATCGATCGGGCGAAGGAAGCTCAGGGCCCGACGGCCTCGCTCGACGACGCCGACGAGGCGCCGCCGGCCGCCTCGTCGTGAAACGTTCGTGATCCCCGCCATCCGGCGAAATCCTGTAACGTAGCGAGCCGATGGTTCAGAACCAGAACCCGCCTGCCGCTGCAGCCCTCCCGATGCGTCTCGCGCAGATGGCGCGTGCGCTCGAGTCGCGCTTCCTCGGCAAGGACGAGGTCATCCGGCTACTCCTCATCGCGGTCGTCGCCGGCGAGCATGCGGTCCTCGTCGGCCCGCCCGGTACCGCGAAGAGCGCGCTCATCCGCATGTTCGCGCGCCTCCTCCAGGCGAACTCCTTCGAGTACCTGCTCACGCGCTTCACGGAGCCGAACGAGCTCTTCGGTCCGGTCGACATCGCGGCGTTCCGCGAGGGTCGCTACCAGCGCCGCACGGAGGGCATGCTCCCGGCGTCCGAGATCGTCTTTCTCGACGAAATTTTCAAGTCGAACTCGGCGATCCTCAACTCGCTGCTCACGCTCCTCAACGAGCGCCGATACACGTCGGGCGGCGTGGTCATGAAGTGCCCGCTTCTCTCCTGCTTCGGAGCCTCGAACGAGGTGCCGACGGACGAGACGCTCACGGCCATCTTCGATCGGTTCCTGCTGCGGATCCGGTCGGACAATCTCGACGCGTACCACTTCCAGGATCTGCTCACGAAGGGCGTCCAGCACGAGATCCACTCCCTGACGGACGCGCCGGTGACGCCGCTCGCCTCGGCACGCGAGATCCAGGAGCTGCACCGTGCCTTCGCGCAGCGCATGCGCTTCACCGAGGAGTTCTTCAGCCAGTACAAGGGGCTGGTCTTCCAGATCCGCGCCGAGGGCGTGAGCCTGTCGGACCGTCGCGTCGTCAAGCTTCTCAAGCTCTTCGCGGCGAGCGCCTTCCTCGACGGCCGGCAGCAGCCGGACGCGAGCGATTTTTTCGTGCTCAAGCACATCTGGAACAACGAGGACCAAGCGGCGATCCTCGAGTCGATCGTCACGCCCGTCCTCGAGGCGCACTACCGCGATCATCCGAACGCGCGTCGCGTCGGCGCCGCGGGCATCGGCATCGAGGCCCTCGCCGGCGAGATCGATCGCGTTCGTCAGGTGCTGACGGGCGGCGGCGGGCTCTCCGACGTCCAGCTCTTCAGCCAGCTCAAGGCGCTCAACGAGATCAAGGCGGCGCTCGGCGCCTCCCCCGATCCGCGTGGGCCCGAGCTGGTGCAGCGCGTCGATCAGCTCCTCGAAGCCGCGTTCCGCAGCGGCCGCTTCGCGCAGCTCTGAGCAACCTTCTCTTACGTGGGGATCCCATGACGACGTCGACCTTCCGCAGGACCTTCTTGCACTGCGCGTTCCTCGGGACGTTCGGCCTGCTGGTCCTCGGCGGCTGCGTGAAGACCGGCTCGGTGGTCGAACAGCAGCCGCTCGCCCAGAAGCTCGCGCGCACCGCGACGGTCGGCGTCCTCGTGAAGGTGATGAACCCGGAGTGGCAGGTCGACGCCGATCACCTCAAGGAGGGGCTCCACAAAGAGCTGGCCGCGCACGGCTGGAAGTACGGCGACAACCCCGACTACATGTTCGAGGTCACCGTCACCGAGTTCGACAAGGGCAGCAAGGGCGCGGTCATGTTCACGGGCACGGGTGACGCCGAGCTCCACGCCGACGTGGTGCTGAAGGCGCGCGACGGGAGCGTCGCCGCGAAGCTCGCGGTCACGGGCAACTCGAAGCGTCAGTCGACGACGACCATCGGCGGCTTCAACACGTCGTGGGCCGACAGCCTGCCGGCGCGTGCGGTCCGCGCGACGATCGAGCAGATCAGCGAATATCTCCAGACGCGCGGCTGAGGCGATCCTCACGATGAGGGTCTGCTCGGTCGATACGTCCACGGCGCAAGGGTCGGTGGCTCTCTACGAGGGCGACGTGCTGGTCGCGGAGCTCGCGCATCGCGTCTCGAACGCGCACGGCGAGTCGCTCATGCCGATGCTCGACCGACTCTTCGCGGAGGCTGGCTGGAAGCCCGCGGACGTCGCGCGATGGGCGGTGTGCATCGGCCCGGGGTCGTTCACCGGCGTACGCATCGGTGTCGCGACGGTGAAGGGGATCGTCCTCGTCACGGGCGCAGAGGTCGTGCCGGTGACGTCGCTCGATGCGCTCGTCGCGATGGCGTCGGCAGCGGCCCCGGACAACCTTGCACGGAGCACGTTCGTGCCGGCCATCGGGGCGATTCGCGGAGAGGTCTACGTCGAGGCGCGAGGGGCTCGTTCGTCGGAGCCGATATGTCTCCCGCCCGAAGCGGTCGGTCCTTGGCTCGAGGCGGCCGGCTCCGGCCTCCCCGACATCGTGCTCGTCGGGGAGGGGGCCGCGCGGATCACGCTTGGTGAGCCGTGGGTCGTGCAGCGGATGCAAGAGGGGGCGCTCGCTCTCCCCCACGCGCGCGGCGTCGAGCTGGCGTCGCGGGGGCGCGCTGCGACCGATGTCGATGCCATCGAGCCGGCTTATGTTCGCGAGCCGGAGATCACGGTACCAAGGGTCACGGGATGAGCGCCGAGAAGAAGAGCGAAAGAAACGCGGGCGTCGAGGGGCTGCCGTCCGCGATTCGCGAGCGCCTCGCGGAGTTCGCGAACAACCTGCAGACCACGCTCGGCGACGACCTCGTCGGCATCCTCGTGCACGGGAGCGTCGTGCGCGGCGAGTACCGTCCGGGCGAGAGTGACGTCGACGTCATCGTCGTCCTGGGCAGGGCAGAGTTCGATCAGCTCGAGGCGATCGGCAATGCGATGCAGGTGGCGCGGTACTCGGCGCGCATCGAGGCGATGCTCCTCCTCGAGAGCGAGATCGCCGGGGCGAGCGACGTATTTCCGCTCCTCTACGACGAGATCAAGCGGTGTCACGTGCTGCTCATCGGTCGCGATCCGTTCTCCGCCATCGAGGTGCACGATACGCACCGTCGGCTCCGCATCGAGCAGGAGCTGCGCGAGGCGCAGATCCGTCTCCGCCGCGCGGTCACCGACGCGTTCGGCGCGCGCGAGGCGATTGCTGGGGCCGTGGTCCGGAAGATCAAGCAGGTGAGGGCGCCCCTGCATGCGCTGCTCGCGCTGAAGGGCATCGCGTGCGCAGCAGACCTGCCATCGGTCATCGCGAAGGTCGGCGAGACCTACGGCGTCGACCTCGCTCCGCTCGACGCCGCGCGTGAAGCCCCCGAGTCCGCGCACGCGGCGCTCGTTGCGCTCCTCACCAGGACGATCGACGACGTGAACGCGATGGAGACAGCCCCAGCCGCGCGTTGATCGTGTCGCGCGCTCGGCCGCAGATCAGAGAAGGTGCGTCGGGCAGATCGTCTCGGTGCCGCCGGCCTTCTTGCAGAAGAGCTGGAGCGCGACGGTGCCGGTCGTCTGGAAGTAGTCCACGGTGATGCCGTGCGTGCCCTTCACGAGGTGAACGGGACCCGACTTCTCCTGCACGGCGTGCGCGCCGTCATTGTCGACGATGGGCGTGCTGTCGATCGCGACGACCGAGCCGTCGTCCGAGACGATGCGGAACGTGTAGTCCGCCTCGGTGTCGACGATGAGCGGCGCCTCCCAGCGGATGGCGAAGTTCTCGTTGCGCGTGGCGTCGATGCCGGGGAAGCCGCCGGTCATCGCCTTCGCGGAGACGTTGAGCTCCTTCGCGAAGAGAACGCCGTTCGGCGTCATCGTGGCGAGGGCGGGGAGCTTCTGGCTGGCGGCCGGGATGACGAAGTAGCTTCCCTTCCAGCCGGTGACCTCGGGCGTTGCCTGGCCGAAGACATTCGTACCGATGAGCACGGGAATGCCCGCGGCGGGGGTCGCAGGAGTCGCAGGCGTTGCGCCCGGGGCGCTCGCGGCGCCAGGCGGGAGCTTGACGCGGCCGAGGACGATGGCCGGCTTTCCGGCGTTACCGGGCGTGCCGGAGGTCTTCGGCGGCGCAGCGGCCGGCGGCGGCGCGCTGGGCTGGACGGGGTCCGTTCCCATGTGGAAGCTGCAGCCTGCGGTCAGGAGGACGGCGGCAACGGGGAGGGCATAACCGGCAAAAGCGACGTGAAAGCTGAGCTTGCGCATGGTCTTCTCCAATTAGACGGGACACGGCCCCAAGGCAATCAACGTCAGTCGAAGTCTTCGATCTTCCACAGGCCGCGTTCGCGCACGAGCTGCATGGTTCCGGCGCCATAGGCCATCGTCGCGCGGTCGCCGGTCTCCTCGATCGAGGCCGTCGGGAGGGACTGTTTCAGGGAGGAGACGACCTGCTCGATCTCCTCCTTGTCATGACCTTCCCAGGCGGTCTTGAGCTTCGACGGGTCGAGGCCCTCCTTGTGGGAGTCGGGGACGAACTTGAGGACCACGTCGTACCGCTTTCGCTCGACGGCGCGGACGAAGCCCTGGATGGCGTGGCGCGGCGTGTCCTGGGCATAGAGGTCGATGGCGGTCGCCTCGACCCGCCACTTGCCGTTCTCCAGGACCAGCTGAAGCTCCTGACCGTTCGAGCTCGTCACCGTCGCCGTCACCACCGGGGTCGCCGTCGGGCGCGCGAGCGCCTTCGCGATCTCGCGGACCTCCTCGGGGTTGTCCTTGACCATGCGGCGGAACGCCTCGAGCGAGATACCTCGCCGGGCCTCCTCGCTGAGCATCCGGTACGCATCCTCCGCGCGACCCTCTTCGAGCGCGTGCGAGTACGAGCGAAGGATCGACTGCGGATCCTCCGCCCTCGGAGCCGTGCACCCCCCGAGCAGCCCGAGTATCCCGAGCATGCCGAGCGCGAAGAACGCGAGGCATGCATGGCGCGCGAGGCGCGAACGGACTCGGCTCATGCGGTCAGAACTAGCAGCCGATTCAGCCCACCGCCAGCACGACGATGCGTGCAAATTGGTCGGTCCGGCCGTTGTCGTCGCTGACGAGGACGAGGCTGCGGCGCCCATCCGGCAGCACCGGTCCGATGGCCACCCCCTCGAAGTTGTCGAGGATCGGCGCGGCCTGCTTCTGGCGTGTCGCGGGCAGCCCGGTGGCCTTCAGCTTGGCGAGGTCGACGACGAGGCTCTTCGGCATGACGGGCCCGTCCGCCGACAGCTCGGCGGCCGCGAGGCAGCTCGTGGACGGATCGCTCAGGCTCACGCGATAGATGCGCGCGGTATTGCCGAAGCCTCGCGCCCAGCCGCGCTCCAGCACCAGCACCTCGTCGTTGGAGAGCGCGGCGAGATCGGCGATGCCGTAGTCGCCCTCGGCGTGGGGAAGCGGATCGGTCATGTACGCGTGCTCGGTCGCGTCGCTTCCGTCGCGCGCCATGCGCAAGACGCGGACGCGCGTGCCGGTCGTCGCCGTCGCCTTTGCGCCGTCACAGGTGAGCGCCTCCTCGGTCGTGGTGAAGAGGTGGCGGCCGTCGGGGCTGATGGAGAGCGACTCGAGGCTCTTGTTGTCGCGAGCCTTCGCGTAGTGCGCCGGCAACGGAATGTCGCGGCGGAGCTTGCCCTGGCGATCCACGTCGAGGACGCGCGGCCCCTTCTCGCTCGCGACGATGAACCCATCGGGAACGACGACGACGCCCTCGAGGTCGAGCGGGAAGGAGGTCTTCAGCGTGATGACCGGGCCGAAGCCCCACTTTCGCAGCTCGTGGTCCGGCACGAGCGGGACGATGTTGGCCGACTCGTCCTGGACGCCCCAGAGCGTGCCCGTGGCGTCGTCCCACGCGATCCCGGAGAGCTCGCGGCTACGTGGATCGTCAGGCAGGTCGAACCACGAATGGACCTCGACCGCACCGCCGAAGGGTCCGCTCGCGCGGGCACGCGGGGCGATCGCGATGCCGACCCGGGGCGTGGCGCTGTTCGGGCTGCATGCGGTGAGAAGGCCCACCGTCCCGCCCGCGAGACAGCGCACCACATCGCGCCGGCCGATCGCGCCGTCTGCCCGTTTTTTCCCTGCGAGGCGCACCATACGCGTTACCTTGTTCCACCCCTGTCCCGCAAAACCTTCATGCGAGACACGTCAGTATAAAGGACGAGTCGTGACTCAGGAGCCGCGTTCGGATCTCGAAACCCTGCCGATTCTGCCGCTGCGCAACAGCGTGGTCTTCCCGGCGAGCGTCGTGCCCATCAATGTAGGCCGCGCGCGCAGCGTCCGCCTCGTCGAGGACCTGCTCGGGCAGGATCGCGCCGTCGTCGGCATCGTGAGCCAGCGTGACGCCGACGTCGACGAGCCTGGATTCGAGGACATCTTCGACGTGGGCACCGTCGCCCGCGTCGTGAAGGTCATCCGCCTCGGTCCTTCGAACTACTCCGTCGTCCTGCACGGCCTCTCGCGCCTGAAGCTCGCAGGCAAGGTCGGCCTCGAGCCCTACATGCGCGCGAAGGTGCGGCGTGTCGCCGAGGATCTCGAGCGCGACGCCGAGCTCGACCTCCTCGGCTCGCAGCTGCGGGAGGGGACGCGCGAGCTCCTGAACCTGATGCCGAACCTCCCGAAGGAGACCAGCGGCATCCTCGAGAACGTCCGCGAGAGCGGCGCGCTCGCCGACCTCATCGCTTCGAACCTGACGATCGATCACGTCACGGTGGGCGATAAGCAGAAGGTCCTCGCCACGTTCGACGTGAAGGAGCGCGTGAAGCTCGTTCTCTCGATGGTCACCAAGCAGCTCGAGCTGCTGCGCGTGAAGCGCGAGATCTCGAGCATGGTGGCCGACGAGGGCAAGAACCAGCGCGAGCTCATCCTGCGCCAGCAGATGAAGAGCATCCGTGAGGAGCTCGGCGAGACCGACGAGGACGACGTCGAGGAGCTCCGCGAGCGCATCCGCCTCGCGCAGCTGCCCGAGGACGCGAACAAGATCGCGAAGAAGCAGCTCGGACGCCTCGCCGGCATGCAGCAGCAGTCCGCCGAGTACAACGTCACGCGCACGTATGTCGAGTGGCTCGCCGATCTTCCGTGGAGCAAGACCACCAACGACAAGCTCGAGCCCGCCGACTGCCGCCGCTGCCTCGACGAGGACCACTTTGGCCTCGACAAGGTGAAGAAGCGCATCGTCGAGTACATGGCCGTGCGCAAGCTGCGCGCCGACAAGAAGGGCCCCATCCTCTGCTTCATCGGCCCGCCCGGCGTCGGCAAGACGTCGCTCGGCCGCTCGATCGCGCGCTCCATGGGGCGGCGCTACCACCGCATCGCGCTCGGCGGCGTCCGGGACGAGGCCGAGATCCGCGGTCACCGCCGCACGTACGTCGGCGCGCTGCCGGGGCGAATCATCCAGGGCCTCAAGAAGGTCGCGGTGAAGAACCCCGTCTTCGTCCTCGACGAGATCGACAAGCTCGGCCTCGACATGATGGGCGACCCCTCGGCTGCGCTCCTCGAGGTGCTCGACCCCGCGCAGAACGGCACGTTCCAGGACCACTACATCGACACCCCGTTCGACCTGTCGCAGATCACGTTCCTCGCGACGGCGAACAACCCCGACACGATCCCTGGTCCGCTGTGGGACCGCCTCGAGATCATCGAGGTGCCGGGGTACACGCGCGCCGAGAAGTACGCGATCGCGAAGGAGTTCCTCGTCCCGAAGCAGCTCTCCGCGCACGGCCTCACCGACGAGCGTCTCCAGTTCGAGGACTCGGGCATCCAGAGG
>JANXVA010000565.1 GCA_025351875.1 Myxococcales bacterium
CCCTCCCGTGATCGGCAAGGTCTGGCCGGTGATATACCCCGACTCCTCGCAGGCCAGGAACAGGACGACGTGCGCCACTTCTTCCGGGCGACCTACTCGGCCCACGGGGATCTGCTTTTCGTATTCGGCCAACACCTCGGCCTTGAGGCCGTCGAGCATCGGCGTGCGGATAACCCCAGGGGCGACGGCGTTGACGGTGATGCCCCGCCGGGCCACTTCCTTGCTCATCACTTTGGTCAACGCGATGACGCCCGCCTTGGCGGCGGCGTAATTCGCCTGGCAGTGGAAGCCGACGATGCCCGCGATCGAGGCGATGTTGACGATGCGCCCGTTGTCGCGGAGGATCTCTGCGGCGAGTTTGGAGCAGAAGAACACGCCATCGAGGTTCGTCTGGAGGACCGCGTGCCAGTCGCCCGGCGTCATCTTGCGGACGGAGCGGTCACGCAGGATGCCCGCGTTGTTGACCAGCGAGTTGACGCCGCCCATCTCCTTGGCAGCCCACTCGACGAACGAGCAGACGTCGTCTTCCTTGGAGACGTCGAGCTTGCGGCGAGCGATGCCCGCGGGCAGCTCGGTCATCATCGCCTCGTTCACGTCGCCCACTGCGACGCGCGCACCAGCCTCGTGGAGGCGGCGTGCGAAGTGGGCGCCCATACCGGACGCGCCGCCGGTGATCATGATCTTCAGGTCTTCGAGCTTCATCGTTGGTTCCTCGGAAAAAGGGCGTGCGCCGACTGGAGCTCGTTCAGATGCCGAGCTTCATGGATGTGACGGGATTCATAGGCGGCTCTCGGGAGCGGATGGGAGGGTGCGCATCGCGTGGCGGGCGAGCCAGGCAACGAGACGCGGGTACAGCTCGGTCGCGGCTTCGGCGCCCGTGACCGCGCCGACGTGACCACCCGGAATGGTGAGCACATCCTTCACATCGGAACGGGTGAACGTATTCAACGCCGTGGTGGATTCCGCAGGGCAGACGCCGTCGCGATCGGCGACGACACAGAGATGCGGACACGTGATGCGCGCGAGGTCGACGCGCTCGCCGCGTACGTAGTGCTCGCCGCGAATGAGACGGTTCTGCTGATAGAGCTCCTGGATGTACGTGACGTACGCCGCAGCCGGGAACGGAATGGTGTCGTTGGCCCAGGCTTCGAGCGCCGCGGTGGCGGCGCGCGCGTCCGCGTCGTGCAGCTCGTCCATCGCGCGGACCCAGCTCGAGATCGCGTGGTTGGGGCGGAGAGCGAGGAAGCCCGCCTGCATCTGCTGCGCGCTGATATTTCCGGCGGAGGCCATGGCCTCGGCGTCGAACCAGCGCGGGTCGATCATCGTGCCGAGCTTCCCCGACTTGGAGAAGTCGATCGGCCCAGCGATGTTCACCAGCGCGGCGACACCGTCCGGGCGCAGAGCCGCGTAGATCGCGGCGAGCGTCGCGCCCATCGAGTATCCGACGAGCGCCACCTTCTTCGAGCCCGTGCTTCGTTGGACGAAGCGAATGGCGCGGTCGAGGCGGTGGACGATGTCGTCCCACTCGACGTAGCGATCCTCGTCTTCAGGCACGCCCCAGTCGAAACAGTACGTGTCCCAGGGCGTGCCGTTGGAGAGCGCCGCTGCGACGCTGCCCCCCTCGCAGAGATCGAGGACGTACCACTGGTGCAACATCGACGGCACGAGCAGCACGGGGACGTGGCTCGTCGGTCGCTCCCCTGGCCCCTCGTCCTCCCACCCGGTCGTGACCGGGGGACGGAAGCGGAACACGCTGCCGCGACCGTCGCGGTACAGCGTGTCCCTGGGCGTCGGCGCATTGCACGCTTGGGCCATCGTCCGTGATCCTCTCAGACGGCCTTCGCGGCGGGAACGAACGCGGTCGAAGCCTTCTTGATGGCGTCCATCGAGAGGCGACGCCACTCGGCGCCGAGCTGCGCGCCGTACGCGAGCGTCTCCTTGAAGTTCACGGCAACCTCGTCGATCGCGACGGTGGTGCGCTCGACGCCCTTCGCCTCGAGCTTGTCGACTTCGCCGTAGAAGGCAGTCGCGCGAGCGATGCTCTCTTCGGTCATCTTCTGCCACTGCTCGAAAGCCTTCGTCATGCCAGCGAACGGATCGAAATTCATCGGGGAGGTCCTTTCATGTTGCGGCGCAACATCGCCACGAGCCGCAACCTAGAGACGGCCCCCCGGATCGTCAACCCATTTTGTTGCGGTGCAGCATAGCGGCCTTCAAGTCGTGGAATTTCCGAGACAACCTGGCGCTCAGCGCTTCTTGGTGGCTGCTTTGTTGGTTTTTTTGGCGGATTTCGAGGGGCGCGTGGCGGCGTTCATCGAGCGTTTCAGGGCCTCGATTTCCAGACGCAAGCGGGCGACGTCGTCGGCTACGCCCGAGACCTCGCCGTGAACCTGTGCGGTCTCGGCCTCGATGGCGGCGGCAACCTCGGCGCCCGTGGGCATGTGCGGTGCAACAAAAGCCTGCGGATCGCTGGGCGGCGGCTCGGGGATCGGACCGCCGTACGTGTCCGGCTGCGCGCCTGGCGAGACCGGCGGCATCGGGTTCGGCGCCGCGCCGCTGGCCGGGCTGCCCCACTTGTTCGCCGCGCCGAGGACCAGCCGAGCGAGCGCGTTCGTGGCCGCAAAAGGGGCGTTCGCGAGCGGGTTGATCGGGATGAGCGCGCGCGCGCCGTGCTGCGCCTGCAAGTACATCTCGAGCGCCCACGACACGTAGCGCCCGAAGAACTCTGCGAGCGCCTCGTCTCCCAGGCGAATCAGCCGAAGCAGCAGCGGAACCGGGAGGAGCTTGGCGCCGCCGCGGCTCTCCAGGATGATCTGCGTGAGCGTCGCCTGCGTGAGATCCGCGCCGGTGGTCGCGTCCTGCACGAGGACGTCCGAACCCTTCTTGATGCGCGCGGCGAGGTCCTCGAGCGTGATGTAGCGGCTCTCTGCCGTGTCGTAGAGTCGCCGATTCGGGTACTTCTTCACGACCAGCATCGCCGCCGAGAGTATTCGATTCCGACCGTTTTGTGCACCGCAACATTCGCCTTGACGGAGGGCGGGTCGCGACGTAGGTATCCGTCGTCGCCGGTTGTGCAGTGCAACAATCGAGTCGCAGCTCATGCGGAGCGCTCCTTGCTCCACCTGCGTTGCGGTGTCACACCACGAAGCCTCTGAGGTCCCCGTCATGTCCTTGAAGAACCGTGGGATCCAGGTGTTCGGGCTCGGCGGCGCCGCCCTCGCGTGTGCCATGAGCGCGCTCGCACCGGCCTGCGCCGAGACCCCGACGCGCGAGTGCCGCGTCGGCGCCGACTGCGCCACCGGCGTGTGTGGGGACGACGGCCAGTGCGTCCGCGAGGGGACGCCAGGGCTCGACTCCGGCGTCACCGCGGATGCCCCTTCCTCGAGCGACGCGGCGACCGACGGCCCCACGGGCGACTCGTCGATACCCGGCTGCGTTCCGAACAAGGACGGCACGATCACCGCGGCCGAGGTCCCGATCGCGGCCGGTCTCCACGCGACCTACAAGATCGCCACGAACGAGAACGTCGACACGACCGGCGTCACCACGGGCGACGCGGGGGGCAAGCGCACGTGGGACTTCAGCGCGGCGCTCACCGACGACCAGTCGGTCATCGTCGAGACGCAGTCGATCGCGGGCAAGTGGTTCGCGACGGAGTTTGCCGGCGCGACCTACGCGTCGAAGCTCTCCCGGGACAAGGACCTCCTCGGCGTCTTCGAGACCTCGCCTGGCGCCCTCCTCCTTCGCGGCGTCGTCTCGCCCGCCCAGGGCGGCGCGAGCGGCACCGACCTCAAGTACACGCCGGCTGTGTCGGTCCTCAAGTTCCCCCTCACGATGGGCGCGACGTGGGTCACCGATGCGACGGCCAGCGGGACCGCCGCGGGCGTGAACCTCGCGTTCTTCCCGACGACCGAGAAGTACGAGTCGAAGGTCGACGCGGAGGGCACCCTCAAGACACCGCTCGGCACGTTCGACGTGCTGCGGGTCGGCATCGTCCTCACCCGCAAGGTCACGGCGGGTCTGTCGGTCACCACGACCGTCGTCCGTAGCTTCGCCTTCGTGACCGAGTGCTACGGCACCGTCGCGACCGTCACGTCGGCGGACAACGAGACGAACGAGGAGTTCACGATGGCCAAAGAGATCCGGAGGATCTCGCCGTGATGCGCGGGCTCCTCGCGCTTCTCCTGCTCGCTCCTCTCTCCGTCGGTTGCCTCTCGTTCCACAAGGGCCCGATGCCCGGTGAGCCGACGACAGCCCGCTTCGCGGACGTCGACGGCGCGCGCGTTCGCTACATCGACACCGGCGAGCCCGACACCGCTCCGGCGCCGGAAGCGAAGGCCAAGACCGACGCGAACGGCGACGCCACCGAGTCACCGAAGCCGGCGGCACCCGCAACCTCCTCGACCTCGAAGCCGACCGTCGTGCTCGTGCACGGGTTCGCCTCGTCCATCGAGGCATGGGCCGGCGTCGTCCCCGCGCTCACCAGGACCCATCGCGTGATCGCCCTCGATCTCAAGGGCTTCGGCTGGACCGACCGCCCCGAGGGTGACTACTCGCCCGAGGCGCAGGCGAAGCTCGTGTGGCATCTCCTCGATCAGCGCGGCGTGAAGACCTCCGCCATTGTCGCCCATTCATGGGGCAGCTCGGTCGCGCTCGCCGCGTCGCTGCAGGCCCCCGAGCGCGTGACGCGCATCGCGCTCTACGACGCGTGGGTCTACGAGGAGCAGCTCCCCACGTTCTTCCACTGGGCCCGCGCCAGCGGCGTGGGCGAGGCGCTCTTCGGCCTCTACTACAGGGAGCGCGCCGACGAGCGGATTGCGCTCGCGTTCTTCGACAAGAAGTACGTGAGCGAGAGGCTCGTCGAGAGCGTCGAGGAGGCCCTCGATCGCCCCGGCACCCTCGCCGCCGCGCTCGCCGCGGTTCGCGGCCAGGATTACACGGACGCTCAGCGCCGCTACGGCAAGGTCGACAAGCCGACGCTCCTCATGTGGGGCCGCGAGGACATCGTCACGCCGCTCAAGTACGGCGAGCGCCTGACGCGCGACCTCCCGCAGTCGAAGCTCGTCGTCTATCCGCACTGCGGCCACTTCCCGATGATCGAGGCGCTCGCCGCCTCGAACCGCGATCTCGTCCAGTTCCTGACGGCAGGTGCGCAGGAACCGCGGGAGTCCACGCCGTGAGCCACACGACGTCCCTCGCAGCCCTCGGCGCAGCGCTCCTCGTCAGCTCGTCCGCCGGTGCGACGGGCTTTCACGAGTACGGGCAGGACTTCGTCCCGCGCGACAAGACCGAGGTCGATCTCTCGGGCTACTTCCGCACGCGCGGCGAGGCGCTCTACAACCTCGATCTCGACCGCGGCCTCCAGTCGAACGGCCAGCCCATCTTCCCGGTGGCTCAGTCGGACCCCAAGGCCCAGACGCTCACGCACTGGGACATGCGCTGGCGCACGGACGTGAATGTCTACGCGCCGGGCTCGATGGTCGCCGTGAAGGCGCGCATCGACATGCTCGACAACGTCGCGCTCGGCAGCCTCCCCGAAGGCATCCCATCCGCGAGCGGGACGCAGCGGTCGCCCGCCGACGTCGTCCGCGTTCGTCGCGCGTACGGAGAGCTCCTCCTTCCCTTCGGCTTCATCGCCGCCGGCCGCATGGGCACGAGCTGGGGCCTTGGCATGGTCGCCAACGGCGGCGACTGCCTCGACTGCGACAGCGCAGATGCCGCCGACCGCGTCGCCTTCATCACGCCGCTCTTCGGTCACATCTTCGCGCTCGCCTACGACTTCAGCGCGACCGGCCCGCAGGCCGTGCGCCCGAACCAGAATCGCACCATCGGCTTCGAGCCGAGCACCGACGTGCGCACCGCGACCTTCGCCTGGCTACGGTGGAAGGACGACGAGACGCGCCTCCGCCGTCGCCGCGCCGGCAAGACCACGGTCGAGTACGGCAGCTACATCACGCACCGCTGGCAGACGGACGACGTTCCCGCGGCCTACCTCTCCACAGCGCAGGCCGTCGACTCGTTCGCGAACGGCGGCTCGGGTGTCACGGCACGGGGCTTCCGCGCCACCGCCTTCGACGGCTGGCTCCGCCTCACGTTCCCGTGGGCACGCGTCGAGGCCGAGGCCGCCTTCATCACCGCGACGGTCGATCAGCCCTCGCTGCTCCCCGGCTTTCTCCTCCGCGACCCCGCGAAGAGCAAGCAGATCGGCGCCGTCCTGCAGACGGACTTCGGCCCGATCGACTCGATGTTCACGGCAGGCCTCGACGCGGGCTACGCAAGCGGCGATCCGGCGCCCGGCTTCGGCGTCGTCGTCAACCCGAACGCCAAGGCGCCCCAGAACGGCGACCTCGACGGCCCGCAGGCCAACCCCCGCCGCGACAACCGCGTGGACAACTTCAAGTTCCACTCCGACTACCGCATCGACCGCATCCTCTTCCGCGAGATCATCGGCGCCGTGACCGACGCCATGTACGCACGCCCGCACGCTCGTGTCAGGCTCACACGGACGAAGAGCGCAGAGCTCAGCGCTACGACCGACATCATCGGCTCGCGCGCCGTCGAGGCGAGCTCTACGCTCTCGGGCAAGGCACCGCTCGGCGTCGAGATCGACCCCTCCCTCGTCTTCCAGACGCACGCGTTCCTCGCCGCGCTCGACTACGCGATCCTCTTCCCGCTGGCTGGCTTCGACAACATCACCACCGGGCAGAGCGGCAAGCCTGCGCAGCTCATCCGCCTCCGCCTCAACTACCTGTTCTAGCCAAACCCATGAAGCCGATCCTCACCATCGCTCTTCTCCTCGCCGCTGCGCTGTCGGCGTCGTGCGGCGACAACGAGACGCCGCCTCCCCAGCATGCCGCGTACGACGGCGGCGTCGGTACGGCGCTTCCCTGCGTGCCGAACCTCGACGGCAAGATCGACTCGAAGGAGCTCGTCCCGCAGGTCGGCATTCCGGCGACCTACCTCGTGTCCCCCGCCGGCAAGACGCGCACGGTGGACGTCGTCGGTCAGACGAACGCGCAGGGCAAGCTCGCGTGGGCCTTCGGCGCGGACTTCGCCGACGATCAGGTCGCACGAATCGCTGCGCAGAAGATCGACGGCAAGTGGTACGCCAGTAACTTCGCTGCGGTCGCCAACCCGGTCGTCGTCGCGATCGATCTCGGGGGTCGCACCGAGGGCGTCTACACGCAGGACGAGCAGGGCTTCTTCCTCCACGGCGTCGCGTCCGTCGCGCCCGACGCGCCCGAGGGCAAGACGCTCCTCGTCTACACCACGCCTGTGATGCTCTATCGCTTCCCGCTCGTCGCGGGCGCCGCGTGGACGAGCGTAGGCGAGGTGAAGAACGGCACCTTGCGCGGCCTCCCGTTCGCGAGCAAGGACACGTACGAGGTCAAGGTCGACGGCACCGGCGAGCTCGGGTTGCCCGACTTCATCCTCACGCAGGCCCTTCGCGTGCGCACCAACGTCTCGATCGTCCCCTCAGCGGGGCAGACGACGACGCAGCGTCAGGTCGGATTCGTCTTCGAGTGCCTCGGCGAGGCGGCTCGCGTGACGAGCAACCTGAACGAGCCGAACGAGAACTTCACGGTCGCGAGCGAAGTGCGCCGCCTCGGGCTTGCGCCATGATTCACGCTCGCGTCGAGTGCTTTGCGGGGGAATACCAAGGAGAGCCGAAATGATCTGGGAGAGCTGGAAAAAGGGTTTCGACGCCTGGGAAAGCGCCACGGCGAAGTACATGGAACACGTGATGAAGAGCCCGCTCGTCCTCGGCCCGACTGGCACGATGCTCGGCGGCATGATGAAGGCGAAGGCCGCCTACGACAAGGCTGCGTCCCAGTGGGTCGGCTCGCTCGGAATGGCCACCAAGAAAGATCAGGAGCGCTCGCTCCATGCTCTCAACCAGCTGGAGAGCCGCCTCCTCGATCTCGAGGAGCGCCTCGCCGAAGTCTCGACGAACAAGAAGGACCGCGCCGCCGAATAGCGCCGCCGTAGCCCGCCCGGCCCAACCGGCCGGCGAATCACCAGGGGACACGCTCATGGACATCACACCCTTTCTCGACCTCCGTATCGCCCCGCGCGCCGTCTTCGACGCGCTCGCTGAACGTCAGACCCGCGTCCGCTTCATGGTGCCCGACGCCGCGAAGCCCGGCGAATGGCGCGCGGTGACCTGGGGAACGTTCGCGGCCGAGATCCGCGAGCTCGCGCTCTTCCTCGGAACCGTCCTCAAGAGCGGCGACCGCGGCGCGATCTATGCGCCGAACCGCGTCGAGTGGGCGAGCGCTGCGCTGGCGATCCAGGCGGCGGGCGGTGTGATGGTCCCGATCTATCCCGCCTCGACCGCCGACCAGGTCGGCTATGTCGCTTCGCACAGCGACGCGAAGGTGCTCTTCGTCGACACGCCGGCGCTGCTCTCTCGCCTCCTCACCACGTGGAGCTCGCTCGGCGCCGTCGAGCGCATCGTGCTCCTCGACGACGGCCTCGATGCCGCGCGCGTGCACGAGGCGCTGCGCGCCAAGGGCGTCAGCGTCCCGCCCTTCGAGGAGGTCGACGCGCGGCTCATCTCGATCGGACGCGCCCGCGCCATCGGCGCCGATCGGGACCGGGAAGACCCGCTCGCCTTCGAGCGCACCATGGACGCCATCTCGCTCGATCAGAGCTCGGTCATGCTCTACACGAGCGGCACTTCGGGCAACCCGAAGGGCGTCCCGCTCACGCACCGCAACGTCGCCGTGAACGGCCGCGACTGGCTCACGTGCAACGCGCCGATCCTCCACCCAAACGGCGTCGACATCCTCTGGCTCCCGATGAGCCACATCTTCGGCTTCGGCGAGATGTGCATCGGCAACACGCTCGGCTTCGTGTCGTATCTCGCGGACCCTGCGAGCTGCCTCACACGCCTGCAGGACGTGAAGCCCACGGTGTTCTTCAGCGTGCCCTCGCACTGGGAGAAGCTCGCCATCCAGGCGATGTACGAGCCCACGCCCGAGGCGCGGCTCGAGAAGTTCAAGGCTGTGAGCGGCGGCAACCTCAAGTTCTGTCTCTCGGGCGGCGCGGGCCTCAAGCGCGAGGTGAAGGACTTCTTCTACTCGTGTGGTGTGCTCATCATCGAGGGCTACGGCCTCACGGAAACTTCGCCGACGCTCACCTTGAACCGCCCGGACGCGTTCCGCTTCGACACCGTGGGCAAGGTCGTCCCCTCCGTCGAGGTGAAGCTCGCGGAGGACGGCGAGATCCTCGCGCGCGGCCCGAGCATCTTCGGCGGCTACCACAAGGATCCGATCGCCACGAAGGAGGCCTTCACCGACGATGGCTGGTTCAAGACGGGCGACGTCGGGCGGTTCACGGACGACGGGTTTCTCCAGATCATCGACCGCAAGAAAGACATCCTCGTCACCGCCGGCGGCAAGAACGTGGCCCCGGCGAACATCGAGCAGCGCTTCGCCGACGATCCGCTCATCGCGCACGTCGTCGTATACGGCGACGCGAAGCGGTACCTGTCGGCGGGCATCTGGGTGAATCCGCAGGCCGTCGACGTGCGCGGCGAAGCGCTGAGAGCGCTCGTGCAG
>JANXVA010000581.1 GCA_025351875.1 Myxococcales bacterium
GCCTCCCGATGGAGCGCCGCGACAGCGTCCGCTGGAACGTCGAGCTCACGGCAGAGCGCCGCGAACGGGCCCGCGTCGAGGCCCCCGAGCGCCACCACCTCCGCGCCCGCCGCCGCGGCGCGCGCCGTGGCGAGGATCACGAGCGGTCGCGTGAGCCCATGCATTCTACATCGAAATGCGTCGAGCGCCTCGACGACCTCCGCCGGGGCGGCATGGAGGTCGTCGAGCACGACGAGGAGCGGCCCGGACGCGCCGTCCCACGGGGCCGCCCGCTCGTCACCGCGAAGGAAGGCGATGAGGCGCGAGGTGCTACCGTCGTCGTCGGCTGGGAAGCGAAATGCGCGCGTGCTTCGGCCGCCAAGGAGCGCTCGGGTGGCGACCTCGCGAGCGACATGGCTCTTGCCCGCCCCACTCGGCCCCGTGACGTAGACGACGCGACGACCACGGACGTCAGGCTCGAGGCTGCAGAGACGGACGACCTCGGGCTCTCGCGCATGGGTCTCGCGAGAGCCAGCCTCCCACGATCCTCGGGGCAGAGAGCGCCCCAGCGCGCCGAGGAGCTCGTGCGCCGAGCGCGGGCGGTCGGCGGGGTGCACACTGAGGAGCGAGTCGACGACCGCTGCGATGCTCGGCGTGATCCACGGTGCACGGTCGCGGATCTTCGAGGTCGCGGAGGGGTTGCGCGTCTCGAAGGCGGTCCCGGTCGCGCACGTCCACAGCGTGGCGCCGAGCGCGAAGAGATCGGTCGCGATCGACGGCGCAGCGCCGGCGCGCAGCTCGGGCGCGGCGAACGCCTCCGTATACACGAGCGGAGGCGACGCGCCCCCCGACGCCCGAAGCGACGCAGCGGCGCCGAGATCGAGGAGCACGGCGCGCCCCGCCAGAGGGATGCGCACGTTCGCCGGCTTGACGTCCCCGTGGACGAAGCCAGCGTCGTGCAGGCCGGCGAGCGTCTCGGCGAGGTCGGAGGCGAGCGCCGCCAAGCGCGGCGAGCGACGGTCGATCCAGGTCGCCGGGCCCTGCCCTTCGACGAAGTCCTCGACGAGGAAGGGCGTTCCGCGGCTGTCGCGGGCGAAGTCGTGCACGCGCACCAGCCCTGGGACGCGGAGGCGCGCGAGGAGCGCGAACTCGCCCTCGAGATGCGCCGCGGTGCCGGCGCCGTCCGACCTCGCGCTCACCTTCGCGACGAGCTGGAGCGAGGGGCGCTCGCGATCGATCACGCGCACCACGACGCCCTGGGCGCCTTCGCCCAGGCGCTCGCCGCAAGTGTATCGCGGGTGATCGATCGGAGCGCTCGTCATGCGTTACTCGCCTGCGCGGCCGGTCACCGAGGCACCCGCCATCGTGTCGAGGAGCTGCGTGGCCGCAGGCGGCACCACCTGCGAGAGCGCGATCGCGCGGCGAAGGCGGGGCTCCGCGAAGCGACCGAGCGCATGGAAGTGGGCGATGCCCTCGGACTGCGTCGCCTCGGCGCCCAGCTTCATCGCCGCCGCGAGGTCGTCGTCCTCCTGGAGCGGCGTGAGCGCCTCGACGCGGATCACCATCACGCGCACCTTCTCGACGGGCGCGGGGTCGACGTTGAGCGGGATCTGGGCGTCGGTCCAGGCCTGCGGCGCGAGATAGAGCACGCGTACGCCCGGCGTGCGGAACCACTGACGCGCCCAGGTCTTGACCATCGCGACGGACTCGTCGTGATAGAGGCCTGCCTTGTCGAGCTCGGTGACCATCGACGTCGCGAGAGCCTGCGCGTACGCGTCGAGTCCTTGCGTCGCCGGCGGTGCGCTTTCCATGAGCGTCGAGCCGGCCGCGATTCCGCCGCTCTGCACGACGAACGCAGCCTTGTCGTTCTCGACACGCAGAACGAAGACCGCGCCGACGTGGTGCGCCGCGTCGAGGTTCGTGAGCGCGAGCCCTCCGTTCTTCCCGGCGGGTCCCTTCTGCGCCGCGACCTTGACGTCGATCGGGAAGTTGCCGAGGCCGCGGTAGAAGAGGAACTGCTCGTCCTGCCCGGTGGTGGCGCTGTTCGTCACGCGGATGGCGTTCGCGCCGACGGCGCGCGCATGAGCCCAGGTGAAGCGATCGAGCGGTGCGTCCGGAGCTGCCGCCTTCGCGGTGCGCGCGAGCACGTCGACGGTTCCCCACTCGAGCAAGCCCTGCTCGACGCGGGAGAATCGCGCGCGGCACTCGGGGCTCGAGTACGGGAAGGCGAGATCGAGCGCGGGGTCGCCCTTGCCCTTCAAGATCGGCGGGAAGAAGCTCTGGACCGCGGGGTACCACTGCGTGAGCACGCCCTTCGGGAAGCTGACGGAGACGTTCGCGGCGAGCGGCTTGTCCGAGTAGAAGTAGGTGACCGGCGTCTCCATCTTCACCTGGACGGGATCGGCGGCGAGCTCCTCTCGACGGCGGTCGTAGACGAACGCCGGCAGGTCCTCCTCCTCGTGCTGGAGCCCACGCTGCATCGAGCCGTCGGAGCCGACGACGACCGTGTTCGTCCCCCACTCGTGGACGCGAAAACCGGTACCTGGGTACTGGGGCCCGTCGCCGCCGGGCTCGACGGTGTCGGGCGGGAGCAGGCCGGAGGGTGAGGCCGTGCCGGGCGCCGCGGGCGCCGGCTCAGGCGGCGCGGGGATCGCCCACTTGCCGCTGCACCCCGCCCCGATGAGAAGCAGCCCCACGATGCCGACCCTACGCAAAGTTACCATCTTCGTGACCTCCGCCAGCCAATAACGCACGATAGGTGCCAGCTCATGGAGTCGCTACAAACGCGCGGTTTTCGGACTTATGACGCGCACGGTTGCCAGCCATGGACCATGGTTGCCACCATGTTACCACCTGTGACACCTGCCGCGGAGATCGACAATCACATCGCCCATCCGCGTCTCGCTCATCACGGACCTATCCCGCGGGAACATCACCCGTGCGCCATGAAGCGAAGCGTCCGCGATGCCGCGCGCGCTCGTGCGCAGTGAGCGAGCTCAGGCCGCGATCGCCCGCAGGCTGAAGTCCCACAGCTCGCTCGCGAGATCCCCGCGCAGGCCGACGGGGTTCGCCGCGCGAGGCGCGTCGCGGTCGATGTAGAGCGATGCGTCATCGTTGGAGACGTCGACCGTCGCCGCGTGCATCAGCCTCGCGCCGCCCACCTCGACGGACGCCATCGGGTGTACGAGCTTCAGCACCGCGAAGAGCGCCGCGGGCATGCGGCGGAAGATGTCGCTCGCGATCGGCCCCGGGTTCATGCTCACGGCGGTGATGCGTGGGTGACGCCGGCGCAGCTCTGCGGTGAAGAGAACGTTGCAGAGCTTCGACACCGCGTACTCGGGAAGACCCGTGAAGCTTCGCGTCGCCTGCGACAGGTGAGTCCACGGGATCGACTTCGCCTTGTAGTGATTGCCGCTCGATACGTTGACGATCCGCCCCGCCGCAGCCTCGAGTGCCGGAAGGAGCGGCAGCGTGAGAGCGAAGTGTCCGAGGTGGTTGACGCCGAACGCGAGCTCGAAGCCGTCGCGCGTCGTGCCGCGCTGGCCGGCGAGGCCGGCGTTGTTGATCAGCAGATCGAGCACGTCGTGCTCGCGCGCAAACTCTTTCCCAGCGGTGCTCGCGCTATGGACATCCGAGAGGTCGAGCGGCAGGAAGGTCGCTCTCGCGCCCGCCGCGCGCACCGCCGCGAGCACGGGCGCGGTCTTCTCCGCCGAGCGACAGGCGAGCACGAGGTGCACAGCCGGCGCAGCCATCGCGACGGCGCATGCCGCTCCGATTCCCGTGTTCGCGCCCGTGATGAGGATGGTCCGCAAAGGCTGCCTCCATTTCTTGACGAACTGTCAGGTAACATTTCCTGACGAATCGTCAAGTAACGCAGCCCGAGACCTCCTCAGTTCACGAGATCGTAGTGGTTTGCGTGGGGTGCGGTCGTCTTCGCGAGCCCGCAGGCGCGGAGCGCGGCGCGGCTGACCGGGGCGCCGTCGCCGATGAGATCGACGGCGTGGCAGGCCGTATGCGGCGACGTCGTGCAGCCTGCGGTCGGACGAACGCAGCCGGCCGAGCCGGTACAGCGACTGCTGCAGTGGTTCTCGCGTCGTACGCGCTCCTGCTCGGCCGCGCTGCGGTAGTAGCTGAGGACGCGGGCCCCCTTCGCTTGCGCGCACTTCACCGCGCGGTCAATCGCCTTGCCCGCGCACGGCCCTGCGGAGCTGAGCGCCGAATCGGTCGACGCGTAGCTGTCCTCGCCGTCCTCACCGTCGCCGTCGCTTTCGCCGTCGTCGGCGCCCGAGCACGCGATCACGCTCGCCACGAGCGAGAGGGCGATGACGACGCGTACGAAGACGGAGTGACGACGAACGGGCGACGCGACGCGAGCGAACGGCATGCACCGCTCCTTCGCAAGCGCGATGCCACGCGCGCTTGCAGCCCAATCCCTCGCGAGACGTGGCCTCGGGGTCGTCACGACGCGGCCTCGCGGAGCCCATGTCATGGATCGACGCACGCCCTCCCCGAGGCGCCCCGACTCCAGATCACCCCGGACGCCAGCGGAAAAATCCAGGGTAACAATGCCGTAATGTTCGCCCCGACGCGTCAAGTTGGAGTCGGCGCGCTGCTACGATGACCGTATGCGGACTTACCTTGGCGTCGCGCTGGGGCTCTCCTTCGTCGGCCTTCTCGTCGGCGCGTGCTCGAAGTCGAACGACGCGGCGCCGCCGACGGGCGTGAAATGCACCCCTGGCAACTACGTCTTCTGTCGCTGCGCCGACCGCAACGAGGGGACGAAGCTGTGCCGCGACACCGGCACCTCCTTCGACGACTGCAAGTGCGACGGCAGCGGCGGCCCCATCACGGAGGATCCCGATGCGGGGCTTGGCACGGACCCGCTCGTGACGATCGATGCGGGCCCGGTGACCGGCCCGACGATCGACCCCAAGTGCGCCGGTAAGCTCGGCATCGTCGCCGGGTCGAGCGCCGACCTCGACGCCTACGTCGCATCGTACAACGCCGACGGCTCGTTCGCCGTCGCGAAGAGCCACGGTCCGGCGCTGCGCGGCCCCGCGACCGTCCTGCCGGTCGGCACCAGCCTCGTCGCCACGTGGCTCTCGCAGTACAGCCTCGTCGCGTGGTCGAAGCTCACGGCCGGCGCGTGGTCTTCTCCCGTGAGCGTCGGGAGCGCCAACTCCGCGGGCTCCTCGACCGCGACGAACTCGAATGGGCAGCTTCGCCTCCTCTACCTCGGGCTCGACGGCAGCTTCCACATGGGCACGTACAGCAGCGCGACCGGCTGGGACGACGCCACCGCGCTCGCCGAGCCTCCGGGCGACGCCGGCGCACCCGTGCCGGGCAAGAGCGCGCCCGCGGCGGCAGCGGTCGGCAGCGCGATCACGCTGGCCTTCGCCGGCAGCGATGGAACGCTCGCGCGCGAGAACTTCGCGAGCGGCTCCTGGTCGAGCGTCACGAAGTTCCCGGCCTCCGACGCCTACGATGTCGCCCCGGCGCTCAGCGCGCTCGACCCCGGGGGGACGCGCGACCAGCTCATGGTCTACGCCGGTAAGGATCTCCTTCTTCACGTCGCGGCGCGTGTCGCGACGAACAAGGTTTGGAACGCCGCCATCCTCTTCGACACTGCGGCGAGCTCGACCGAGCTCGCCCTGCAGGCGCTCCCGGGCGGCAAGGCGATGCTCGTCTACAAGGCCTCGAACAGCCAGGGCTACTACGCCGTGTGGGATGCGAACACTGGCTTCGGCCCGCCCGCGGAGCTGCTCCCCGGCAAGAACCCCGAGCTCGCGTCGGTGCCGTCAATCACACGCGGCCAGTGCGGAAGCGACGCGACCATCGCCTACGCGCAGAAAGACGGCTTCGTGAAGATTCTCCGCTACGTGGGCGGCGCGATGGTCGGTCCGTACGACGTCGGCGGTCTCACGAAGGCTACGTACGTCGGCGTCGGCGAGATGCCGTAGCCGCCGTTCACGAGCTGCGCAGCGTCTGGCTCACTTCACGATCGGGTTCTTGGCGACGAACGGCGCGCGGATCCGGAGGCTCGTGCGGCCCGTCGCGCGCAATGCCGCCGGGATCGGCTCGAACGGGCTTGCGCGGCGCAGCGCTTCGGCGCAGTTGCGATCGAACTCGTCGATCCCGCTCGGCCGCACCGGCGGCCAGCTCACGCGCACCGTACCGTCGCTCGCGATCGTGAATTCCAGGATCACCGTCCCCTGCTTTAGCTCGAGCAGCGCGCTCTTCGGGAACGCGTCCTTCCAGAGCGGATCGACCTTCGCGTGGATCTTCCTGAAGTACGGCAGGAGCATCGGGTCGCTCGTGTACCAATCGAAGACGTCGCCGTCGCCGGAGCCGAGGACGCGGCCCGTGGAGCCGCGACCCTTCGCGCCGCCTGCTCCAGGATCCGATGCGGGACCGTCCGAGCCGCCGCGCCCTTCGCCCGCGAGGCCACCCGCGAAGCTTGCGTGCACCTGCGACTGCACGATGCTGGCGACCTCCTGGTCGCTGTCGATCGTGTCGTTCGGTCGACCCTTGAACGCCGCGGTGATCGTCGGCGGGCCCTCGGCGACCGCCGGCCTGCCCTGCGCGATGCGCGCGGCCTCGGAGCGCGTCGTTCCTGCGCGACCGTCACGAACTCCGACGCCGGGGCTCGCGACGAGCTGTCCCGGGCGCGCGGCCCCGGCCGTCGCACCGGGTCCTTCGACGTCGTCCGCCTCGCGCGTGCCGGCGTGCCCACCGAGGACCGACGGAGCGCGCGGCGATGCGAGCGAGCCTCGACTCGGGTCGCTCGGCGCGCTCGGCCTGCGCTCCTCGTGCTCCCCCGTGCCGGTCGCGAGGAACGTCACCTCCATCGGGTGAGTCGTCGCGCGACGATCTTCGTGCGTCGTCCGGAACGTCGCCGTCTTCAGGCGCTGGTGCTGATCGCGTTCGAGCCGGCTCAGCGGATCCGGACTGAGGCTGAGATCCTCGTCCAGGGCCGCGAGGTTCGTGGCCGCTTTGCCTGTCGCTTGCCCGCCTCGACCGAGCGTTCCCGTGTCGACGCGCGCAAGCGTCGCGCCACCGTGCGCGGTCGGTACCGTCCCCTCGGGGACCACGTCGTGATCCGCGAGGAGGAGGCCCTCGGTGAAGGTCGGTAGCTCGATCGCGAGCGCAACATTGGGCGGTGCGGTTCGGCTCTCGGCCTCATGACGCTCACGCGCCTGCGTGAGGTGATACGCGACGACGCCCGCCACCGCGAGCAAGCCGACGTGAGCGGCGAGCGACGCGACGAGCGGCCAGCCCACTCTCGCGGGGCCCAATCTCCGACGGCGTTGCGTCACCCTGCGACCACTCCTCCACTCAGCGTACGGCGCCCGCCGGGGTCGCGCCAACACGCCCGTATGTAGGTGAACGGCTCAGGTATGTGCGAGGCCAGGCACCGGGCCGACGCTCGCAAAACGGCGTCGAAACATGCGCTCTGCGTTGACGGTCGTGGCCTCGGCGAGCGCCTCGAAGGCGATGCCGCGGAGCTCCGCCACTCGCCGCGCGGTGTGGACGACGTACGCCGGCTCGTTGGGCTTCCCGCGCTTCGGAATCGGCGCGAGGTACGGGCTGTCGGTCTCGACGAGGATCCGGTCGAGCGGCGCCCACCGCGCGACCTCCTGGATCGCGAGCGATGTCTTGAACGTCACGATCCCGGAGAAGGAGATGTCGAAGCCGAGGTCGAGCGCCTGCTCTGCAAAGGCGCGATCCTCGCTGAAGCAATGAATGACGCCGCCGACGTCGCGAGCGCCCTCGCTCCGAAGGATGTCGAGCGTGTCGGCCGGTGCATTGCGCGTGTGGATGACGATCGGTTTGTTCAGCGCGCGCGCGAGCCCGACGAGCCGCGCGAATGTGGCGCGCTGCACCACGCGTGGAGAGTGGTCGTAGTGGTAGTCGAGACCGATCTCCCCGACGGCGACGACCTCGGGCTCGGCGGCAAGCGTCGCGAGCTCGGCGTACGCGACGTCGTCGAGGCTGATGGCATCATGGGGGTGCACACCGATCGCTGCTGCGGCGCGCTCGTTGATGCGCTTCGCGAGCGCGACCGCGGCTCGCGCCGGCGCGAGATCGGTGCCGACGCCGATGACGACGAACCCCTCCACGCCGGCCTCACGCGCTCGCGCGAGCACCTCGTCGGGCCCGCCGGGGAAGTACTGGGGATCGAGATGGCAGTGCGTATCGACGAGCACGGGAACCTCGCGAGTCACCGGACGACGTCGCAGACGATGTCGTCGAGCGCGGCGCGCCACCCGGGGTCATCGGTTGTGTTGAGGCTGAGCCCGAGCTCGAGGCTCGCGGACGCGAACGGGCCCTTCTCGGGACCGCCGTCAGGAGGCTCGGTGGGCTTCTCGACGCCGTTCAGCCAGAGGCGCACGACGGGGACCTCGAGCTCGATCTTGTTCCAGCTCCCGGGACCAAGCGGAAAAAACTCGAAGGCTCTCTCGGGGACGCCGACAACATCCTCGATGAGGGAGGCGGGGCGAGAGTCGGCCTTCGGCCGCAGCCGGAAGTACGCCACATCGGTGGTCGCTCCCGCGAGGGTGACGGAGAACGGGATGCCGTTCGAGTTGCTCGCCGTCTCTTCGAGGTAGAAGCGGAACGAGCAGTGCACGGACTTCAGGGGACCCATGATGTTCTTCTGGAGGTGGTAGCCGTCGCCCCCAGTCGCCGCGACGACGAGCGCTGGCGAGGTCGCGTAGGCAGGCGTGGTGAGCGCTCCGCCATCACCGAGCGCCGTGCTCCATCGCGAGACGTCGAACGGCGAGCCCGGGCGATTGAAGTCGTCGCAGAGCGCATGGGGCGAGGCGCAGAGCGAGCCTCCTGGCCCTGCGTCCGTACCGGGCATCGCGTCAACCGTGGCCGAGTCCCTCATGCTGCCCGTATCCCCGTCGACGGGCGAGGCCGAGCCGATGTCGGAGCCGAAGGAAGAGCAGTGGACGACGCAGGCCGCGGCGATGACGCCGGCCACAGACAGCCGCGCGCCGCGCACACGCTTAACGCATTCATTCGCTGCTTCATGAGGGCTCGACCGCCGCGAAGCGTATCACACGCACTCTAGCGGCCGGCCGCTCGCCGCCGACGAGTTTGCTATGGTGACGCCCGTGCCTGCGATGCCCGAAGAAGCGTTCCGCGAGCTCCTCGACGACCGGGGAATCGTGCGCTCCGGGGCTCTCTCGAGCCCGGCGCTCGACCGGACCTACGCCGTCTTCTCGCAACGTCCCGGGGCGGCGCTCGACGTCGAGGCGATCAAGGGCCAGGCGGAGCGGTTCTTCGCGTCGCGCGTCGGGCTCACCGTCGACAAGCGATATGAGGACGTCGCACCGGAGATCGATGCCGCACGCGTCGTCATCGCCTACGAGC
>JANXVA010000546.1 GCA_025351875.1 Myxococcales bacterium
CGACGACCTGCTCGATCGCGTATTTCTCCAGGACCGTCGTACCGACGAGCCCAAGCGGGTCGAGGAAAGGCATCGCGGATCCGGAGCTTATCAAAGCTCGCGCCTGCGCAACCGAATTGGTCGCTGAGCGGCGGGACGGCCTCAGGGGCTTTTTGCGCAGCGGAAGCCGAAACCGTAGCTGCGCGCGTCCGCAGCGACGTGGAAGCGATACGAGGGCCGGACCCATGAGGGGGTCGAGCCGTTCCAGGATCCTCCGCGAATGACGCGCGTGGTACCCGCCGCGGGACCTTGCGGATCCTGCGCGGCGGTGGCGGCGCCGGCGGCGTCGTAGGCGGCGTAGTGGTCGGAAACCCACTCCCAGACGTTGCCTGTCATGTCGAGGGCACCGAACGGCGACGCGCCTGCCGGGAACGAGCCCACGGGAGCCGTCGTCGGCCAGCCGTCGTCGTCGCGATGCATCGCGGAGAGCTCCACGCCGTGCTTCTTCCCCCACGCGAGGCACTCGGCCCCACACGCGTTGAGGCGCGCGGAGGTCGGCTCGGCATCACCCCAGGGATAGCGGCGACCGTCCGTCCCCCGCGCGGCGAGCTCCCACTCCGCCTCGGTCGGCAGGCGCGCGCCCTCCGCCTCGCAGAAGTCGTGCGCCTGCTTCCACGAGACACAGTTCGCGGGATGCGAGCTGCGGCTCGCGGGCGCTCGCGCGTTGCAGAGAACGTCGAACGTCGCGTGGTCGCTCTTCGAGATTTCCGCCCAATCGTTGGCGTTCCACTCACCCTTGCACGCTCCGCTCGCCGCACACGTGGCGTAGGCGGCCGCCGTGACCTCGGTGCGATCGATGCAATAGGCGTCGAGTCGAACCTTGTGCGCGGGGCGTTCCTCCTTCTCCACGTCGCGCTCGTCCGAGCCCATGAAGAACGAGCTCGCGGGGACCATGACGGTTCCTTCGGGACAGCTCGGCGGCGGCGCTGCCGCGACCGAGGAGCTGACGACGGTCACGACCGCAGCGGCGTGCGCGACCCCTGCCTTCGACGGTCCCGTCATGGCGCGTGCGCCGAGAGCCGCCGCCGCGGCCGTGACGGGAACGAAGACGACGAGCGCGGCCGCCGCCCATCGTCCGCGCGCGCTCGTGCGCGGCGGGCTCGGGGGTGGTGCGCTCGGCATCGCCGCCGGAGGCACGTCTGGCGGGGGAAGCGGCGCGGGCAACGTCTGCGCGGCGTCGACGGCCGTGTCGGCGAGGACCGCGCGCCGTAGCTCGGACCAGAACGCGTCGACGGACGCAAACCTCGCCGCCGTCTCCACGGTCACCGCGCGCGCGAACACCGCCTCGACCTCGGCCGAGCGCGTCTTCTTCATGCGCGCCAGCGAGGGACGCACGTCCCCGCGGGTCGACGCCGCACCGAGCTCCTCGATGGTGTCGCCCGGAAGCGGTGCCCGCCCACTGACGAGCTCGAGGAGCACGAGCGCCAGCGCGAAGACGTCCGTCCATGGCCCCGTCGTGCCGATCGCGCGCGAGAACTGCTCGGGCGCGCCGTACGCCGGGGTGAACGCCGTGAAGACGCCCGTCTTGCCGAACGCGCCGGCGGCTTGCGCGTCCTCCACGACCTTCGCGATCCCGAAGTCGAGCAGCTTGAGCACGACGTCGGGTCCGCGCGCGTCCCCGACGACGAAGATGTTCGCCGGCTTCACGTCGCGATGGACGATGCCACGACGATGCGCGAGCTCGAGCGCATGAGCGATGGGATCGAGGAGGGACATCGCCTGGGCCACCGTGCGCGTCGGCAGGGCCTTGGCCGCCTCGGCCTCGAGGACGTGCTCGAGCGTCGCGCCTTCGAGCCACTCGAGGACCATGTACGCCACCCACTCCCCCGTCGGGGTCGTGGTCGTCCCGATGTCGCGTGCCTGGAGGACGGCCGGGGACCGCTCACTCAGCTCGGCGAGCAGCCGGCCTTCGAGGACGAAGCGCTCGAGAAGTGCGGCACGGGCGTCCTCCCCGATGTTCGCGGGCGTACGGAAGACCTTGAGCGCGACCGGACGCTTCCACAGCTGGTGGAACGCGCGATACACGATGGCCGTACCACCGGCATCGGCGACCGCCTCGACGACGTATTTGTCGGCGATCGTCGTACCGACCAGCCCCAACGTGTCGACTGCGTCCATCTCGGCTCTCCCGCGGCGGCCCCCCGAGTACGTCAGGACTACGCGTCAGCCCCCCGGCGGTTCCGTTCGTGCCCGGATTTCTTTTGCCTTTCCCGTCGTCCAGGGCGCCAGCTCGCGAACGCGAAATGACCCACCTTTGCCCGTGAAGTTTGGCCTCGCCTCGTCTAACGTACGACCGCGAGACGATGGCGAAGATCTCGCAGGCGGCCAAGATCGGCCTCTTCGCCGTGGTGACGGCGGGCGCGGGCTACCTCGTGTTCAAGACGATCGGTACGCAGGTCAGCGGCGGCGGCGGCTACGTCGTCCACGCGTACCTGAAGGACGCGAGCGGCATCGCGAAGCAGTCGCGCGTCACGATCGCCGGCATCCCCGTCGGACAGGTCCAGGACATCCGCCTCGAGAACGGGAACGCGCGCATCGACATCCGCCTGAAGCCGGACGTGAAGCTCCACGAGAGCGCTCGCCTCGGCGTGAAGAGCGCGTCGCTTCTCGGTGAGAACGTCATCGTCCTCACCGAGGGCCTCGGCGCGCCGGACAAGAAGGACGGCGACGTCATCGAGACGATGCCCGAGGCCCGCTCCGTCGAGGACCTCAAGGAGACCGTGGGTCGCATCGCGGATCTCGTCGAGAAGGTCGCCAAGCAGCTCGCTGCCTCCGTCGGAAGCGAAGAGGGCGGCCGCAACCTGACCTCCATCCTCAAGAACCTCGCCGATGCGACCGAGGCCATCAACCTCACCGTCCGCGAGAACCGCGCCGTCATCCACGACACGCTCGAGAACGTCAACCACATCACGCTGGCGAGCGGCCCCGAGCTGCAGAAGATCCTCCTCAACGTCCGCGTCATCACCGAGGACGTGAAGGAGCTGCTCGCCGCGCAGGGCGCGAACGGCGAGAAGGGCGAGCTCCGGAGCGGCGCCGAGCGCATCAATCGCGCGACGAAGAGCCTCGAGAGCGCACTCTCGCACATCGACAACATCGCCGGCCGCGTCGACCGCGGGGAGGGCACGATCGGCAAGCTCACCAAGGACGAGGCCCTCATCAACGAGGTGCAGGGCGTCGCCGAGGGCGTGAACGACTACGTCGACGGCCTCCGCAGGCTGCAGACCATCGTGGGCCTGCGCAGCGACTACAACTTCCTCGCCAACACCATCAAGAGCTACGTCGAGCTTCGCCTGCAGCCGCGCGAGGACAAGTACTACGTCATCGAGCTCATCAACGATCCGCGCGGCAAGACGAGCTTCACCCAGACCGACACCGACACGACGAACCCGAACGATCCGGCTCACTACCGCACCGTCCAGACGACCACGACGGACGCGTTCCGTTTCACGATCCAGTTCGCGCGGCGCATCGGCCCGTTCACGGGTCGCTTCGGTATCAAGGAGTCGACGGGCGGCCTCGGCCTCGACACGCACCTTCTGTCGAACCGCTTCGAGGTCGTGCAGGATCTCTTCGGCTTCGGCGAGGAGATCAAGCCGCGCTACCGCCTCTACGTCGGCTACGAGTTCATCCACCGCCTCTGGCTGCTCGGCGGCGTCGATCACATCTTCCTTCCGAACCGCCGCGACTACTTCCTCGGCCTCCAGCTCCGCTTCACGGACGAGGACCTGAAGACCATCCTCCCGTTCACGGGCGGCGCGGCCGGCGCGGGCACGAAGTAGAGAGCCAGCTACGAGGCCCTTCACCGCTCGCTGAGGACCTTGATGTGCTCGAGCACGCGCGTATGAATGCCGTGGAGCAGCACCTCGCCATAGGCCACCCAATACAGCTCGGGATAGATGGCCAGCGTGTAGTTCGTCGTACCCTCGAGGCGCGTCCGGCCGCCCGACAGCGGGACGAGGCGAAATTCCCCGCCTCTCGAGACCATGTAGCCCTCGAGGTGCGGGGCCTTGACGCTCTGGTAGGGGCTCCACTCGGTCATCGAGGGCGGCTGCGAGGTGACGTCGAACGCAAGGCGCCGAGGCTCGTCCCAGACGGTGATCGGCTCGACGAACGGCCCCGTCGAGAACTCGCAGTGGCGGACCGCACCGACGCCGGCTCCGCGAATGGTCGCCCGCATCGGATAGGCGATGCCGAGGCGATAGATCCACTTCGGCGGCGCGGGCAGATCCGAGAAGCCGATGACGTTGGGCCACACCTTCTCCGGCGGCGCGTCGATGTCGATGGTCGTCGTCACGTGGCGCAACGTCGGCTCGGCGATCTTCGCCTCCCCCACTGCGATCGCGGGCAGGAGCATGAGCATGGCCGCCGAGCTCCGGATGCCCGTGGTCCGCGCGCTCGACGTGATCACCCACGCGAGGAGCGCGCCCACCACGGAGAGCACCGCGGCGATCGGAAACGCCATCGCCAGGCAGAGGATGCCCTCGATCGCGAAGAGCAGCACGCACGAGCCGGTGAGCACGGTGCCGAGGAGCGCGAGGCCGAGCGTGCGCCAGATGCTCCGCTGGTAGGCCGCGTTGTAGATCATCGCGGACACCGCCCCCATCGTGAAGGGCGTCGCGAAGAAGAGCGCGACTCCGTAGACGCCGAGACCGTAGACCGAGAGGCCGAGCATCGCGAGGCCAAGCGAGATGCAGGCGGCGAGACCGAGCAGCGCCGCGCGTACACCGGACGGAAGATCGACGCCGCTCGGCGGAACCGGCTCGTCCGAGCCCGGCCCGCGGTAGGCCGACAAGCGCGCCGGCGCCCACGCCGCTCGTTGCTGCGTCGGCATCACCGCGAGCACCGCGATCGTGAGGTAGTTGATGATCGGCACGAGGAACCCGACACCGACCCACGGTGAGGTACCGGCATCGGCGGCGCGACGAACGCTCATCGTGACGCCGACCCAGAGGAAAGGCATCGCGAGGACGGCGAGCACGACGTGCATCGCCTCCGGCACGCTGCCGAGGCTCTCGTTGCGAAGAATCACGCTGGGCAGGACGTAGCCGAGCGGCGACCACGTCTTCCTCGTGAACGCGTAGACCACTCCCGTATCGATGACGAACTTCAGCGCGGCGAGCGCGAAGCCCCAGATCAGGTACTGGCGGCGCGAGACGCGTGAGCGAAGCCCGAAGAGAAGAGCGGCGGTCTGCGACATGCGCCGGAGGCTACGCGAGACGCGCGCGCGGCGCAGTCTCGGGATACCTTGGGTCTGTGATCCGTCCCTCAGCCCTGCCGTTCTTGCTGGTCGTTTTCGCAGCTTGTGTCGGCGACGATCCGGCCCCGGTATCGGGATCGTCCGGCACCTCCGGTGACTCGGGCACCTCCGCAGGGACACGAAGCATCACGTGCGACGCGAAGTCCGTTTGCAAGGGCACGAACAGGTGCTGCGGCGTCGGCACGGACTGGATCAACGCCAGGTGCCTGGACGACTGCGCGGGCGCCTACGAGCTCGCGTGCGACGACGCGACCGACTGCGGGGGCGGCCTCGTCTGCTGCTACGTGAGCGACGGCGGCGCGCGCGTGAAGGCGTCGTACTGCAAGGCGAGCTGCGTCGGGCTCGAACGTCAGCTCTGCAAGGCGGGGAGCACGGAGTGCGTTACCGGCGGCTGCGCGCCGTTCGTAGCCCACGCGCCCGAAGGCCTCGCGGCGTGCCAGTAGGAGCGGCCGCTCAGGCGCGCCACTTCACGAGCCCGGCGGCGACGAGGATCTCGATCGCCCGGAGGACGTCGCCGGACTCGAGCCCGGCAGCCCGCGCGCCCTTGATGACGTCGCGGAGGGTCATCGGCCCCTTCACGAGCGCCTGAACGCGCGCGACCGTCGGAGGCCAGACGACCTCGTCGAGCGTGAAGAGATCGTCGTTGCTCGCTTGCTTCATCAGCGTGCGGTCGAGGTGGTTGCGCGCGGCCTCCAGCGGCGACTCGCCCGGCTTTGCGACCTCGAGACCCGCGAGCATGAGCGCGGGCAGATCGAGGTCGAGCGGGAACTCGACGGGAGGCGCGACCTGCCCGCGATAGAAGGTGACGGCGCCCGAGCGCCACAGGAAGAGATCCGCCACGCGATCGCGGCCCTGCTCGCGGATCGCGCGGAAGATGTCGACCGGACCGACGAGGCCCATCGAGATCAGCGTGTCGCCCATGCGACCGCCGTAACGAGGCAGCACCGCGAGAGCGAGATCGAGCTCCTCGCGCTCCAGCTTGCCGCGACGAACGAGGTATTCACCGAGCAGCTCGCTCGCGTTGCTCGACGCGACGTGGTGAAGCTTGCCCGCGACGAAGTAGAGCTCCTTGTGCGCGCCGCCGCCGCTCTGGGGGCTCTCCTCCGGGCGCTCGGCGAAGAGCACGCCGGTCTCGCGGTGCTGGAGGACGCGCATCAGCGTCTGCAGCATCGACGCGTTGGAGAGGTCGTCCTTGAAGTCGGGGGCGCCCGGGCCGTCGAGCTTCCCCGTCGTGGCGCTCGGCGGCGGAAAGAAGCGCACGAACTCCTCGATGTTCTCGACGTCCTTCATGCCGCGGCCGACGAAGTCGACCTTGTCGCCGTGCGTGAGCGTGCCGGTCGCGAGGGCCTCCATGAGGCGGGCGAACGTCCAGGGTCCGAGCTTCTCGCCGCTCGCCTTGATGACGAACGACGGCAGGAGCTCGTACTCGCTCGTCTTGTGCTCGGGCGGCTCGCTCACGAGCTCGTTCGGCAGCTCGGAGACGACGGCAGTTCGCTTGACGGGGACCGACGGAGGCTTGCCCGGAGCAGGCCTCGACACCACGGGCTTGGGCGCCCCGCTCGACTCGCGCGCGACGCGGATGGCGCGCGCGCTCTCACGGACCGCCGCCATGCCGTCGGTGGAGGAAGCGGCCTGCACCCAGCGCACCCGCGCCGCGATCTCGCGAACCGCCAGCCTGGGATCGGCTTCGAAGGGCGCGAGCGCGTGCGCGAAATCGGTCGCGGTCGGGTAGCGGCTCTCTGGACTCCGGCTGAGCGCGCGCTGGAATACCTCGAAGAGCCCAGGCGGGAGGCGCCCGCGGATCTCCAGGAGCGCGTCGATCTTGCAGTCGCGGATCGCGAGGAGGATCGCGAGCTGACCGCCACCCGGGAAGAGCGGGCGGTTCAGGAGGATCTCCGCGAGCACCGTGGCGAGGCTGAAGAGGTCGGCGCGGTGGTCGCTCCCCTCACCCGCGACCTGCTCGGGGGCGAGATAGGCGAATTTGCCCTTGAGCACGTGACCGGCGTCGCTCCGGAGCGTGGTGCGCGTGGTGGAGCGCGCGATCCCGAAGTCTCCGAGCTTCACCTTCCCGTCCTTCGACAGGTAGATGTTCGACGGCGTCACGTCACGGTGCACGATGCCGAGCGCACCGCCGGACAGCGGATCGCGTGCAGCATGCACGCTTTCCAGAGCGCGCAGCACCTCGCGCGCGATGTAGACGGCGACGCCGACGGGAAGGAGCTCGTCCTCCTGACGCAGCCGGCGGAGCAGACGGTAGCCGTCGACGCCGTCGATGTACTCCATCGCGAGGTACGGCTCGCCGCGGACATCCGCGCCTGCCCCGAAGACCGTGACCACGTTGTCGTGGGTGACCGCCGCATGGAGACGAGCCTCGCGGTCGAACATCGTGCGGCCCTCGGGATCCGACGCGAAGTGGGGCAGGAGCCGCTTCACCACCAGCTTGTCGGGCAGCCCGGAGTCAGCCGTGGCCGGGCGCGCGAGATAGACCTCGGCCGTACCGCCGACCGCGATGCGGGCGTCGAGAAAGAAGGGGCCGAAGCGAAACGGGGCGGACATTTTCGTCTGCGGACTCTGTCTGAAAGGGTAGCGATTTCCGCGCGCTGTGTCACGAACCCTCGCGCCTGCTAAGCTCGCCCGCGTGCAGCGGTTCCTCGCGTTCTTCGCGTTCGTCACCGTGTTCGTCGCGCTCGCCACGCTCTGCGCGTGCGAGGGGTGCAAGAGCGCAGGCGGCCCCGACGGCAGCGCGCCGCGCAGCGGTGCGGAGGGAGTGCCTGCGGCGCGCCTCTACTTGATCTCGGATTTCGCCGGCGCGCTCGAGCCGTGCGGGTGCGTCAAGGATCAGCTCGGCGGGATGGACCACTTTGGCGCCCTCGTCGCTACCGAGAGAGACAAGGCCAAGGCGTCCGTCATCGTGTCGGCGGGACCGCTCTTCTTCATGGACATGGAGCTCGCGGCGGATCGCCGCGCCCAGGAGATCACCAAGGCCGAGACGATCGCAGCGTCGTTCAAGGCGCTCGGCCTCGCTGCGTTCGCGCCTGGGCGCAACGACTGGGCCGGCGGCGCCGAGACGCTCAAGAAGCTCACGGATGCTTCGTCGGCACCGCTCGTCGCCGCCAACGTGGCAGAGGTCGTCCCGAACGCGAGGTGGACGAAGAAGAAGGTGGGCGGCGTCGACATCGGCTTCATCGGCGTGTCGGCCCCCGACAAGTCGAAGGTCGCGCTCGAGGGCGTGACGTCTTCGGCGAGCGCAGCGGCCGTGAAGGCCGGCATCGCCGCGCTCCAGAAGGAGGGCGTGCAGGCCATCATCGTGCTCGCCGCGGTCGGGCGCGGCGAGGCCAAGCGGATCGCCGACGCGTTCCCCGAGCTGCTCGCGATCGTCGTCGGCTCGACGGGCGGCGGCGGCGACGCGAACACCCAGGCCCCCCCCGCGGAGATCATCGGCAACGTCCTCATCGTCGAGACGGGAAACCACCTCCAGACGGTCGCGGTCGTCGATCTGTATCCGCGCGAAGGCGCTTCGACCGCCGGGCTAGTGAAGTTCGCGGACGGCACCGGGATCGAGCGCATCCGCAAGCGCGAGGAGCTGAGCGGGCGCATCGACGAGCTCCGCGTGCGTATCTCCACGTGGGAGCAGGACAAGAGCGTCGAGAAGAAGGACATCGACGCGCGGCGCGCGGAGCTCACGAAGCTCGAGGCGGAGCGCGACGTGGGCGACAAGGCGCCCGCCCCTGCGAGCGGCAGCTACTACCGCTACGCGATGCACGAGATCCGCGAGAAGCTCGGCGGCGACGACGCCATCAAGGCGCAGATGCTTGCATACTACAAGAAGGTGAACGATT
>JANXVA010000547.1 GCA_025351875.1 Myxococcales bacterium
GGACCAATGGAAGGAGAGGGCCTCCTTCCTCACCGAAGAACATGGAAAGCAGCTACGTTTCGTCGCAGGCCAACGCCGCCGCACCCCAAATGTGGCAACCATGGAACGACAGTGACGCACCGTGAAAACCGAACGTAGCGATCGCATCCGCCATCGAGGGCTGCGATATACCACGTTGGTATAAACCCTTGGTTTATTGGCCCATGAGGAGTACCCGACCGGTCTTCGATGGACGATGGCTCTGCATCAAACCCCTTGTTTTGAACGGTCCTGTCCTTCGATGGTCCACCAAGTATGGTTTACCATCCAGTTGCAAAACCGGCATATGTGGGTTCAAATCCCATCTGCACCTCTGATTTTCAGGGACGTCGGCGGCGGGTTCGGGAGCCGACCGCCGGGCAATCCGCGGCCAGCCGCGTCGTTCGGCCTCGCGCGCGTTGGGCGGCCGGCAGTTCGCGCGACCAGAACGCGTGGCGAAACGTCCCGGTGCTGCGACAATGGCTGAGGTTCAGTCAACCAGCCGCAGGGGGGTGAACGTTGAGCGAGCTCGAGGGCGCGGAGCGCGAAGACGAGAAGGCGCACCCGGACGGCGCTGGCGAGGAAGGCAATGGCGCGCGGCCGTGCGTGCTCTCCGGCGAGATCCGCGCGGCGGGCATGCTCTTCGATATCATCTCCTTCCTCGCGCATGCGTCGTGGTGGGGCGAGCTGGTCGTGGCCGACGGCGACACGATGCGCTCGCTCTTCTTCGACGAAGGACACGTCGTCGGAGCGGAGTCCAACGCGACCTCGGAGCGCCTCGGCGAGGTGCTGCGCAGGGAAGGCGTGCTCACGGACGAACAGGCCGAGGCAAGCCGCGCGCGCGCCGCCGAACGGAATCTTCGGTTCGGTGAGGCTGTCATCGACCTCGGCTTCATGAAGCGTGAAGCGCTCTTCGAGCTGATGCCTCGACAGGTCGACGACATCGTCGGCGGGATGGGCGGAATGGAGAGCGGGCAGTTCGTCTTTCTCGAGGGCTTCGACGACCGAGATCTCGCGTTTCGCCAGAAGCGCTCGGCCGACGGCCTGCTGCTCGATGCGCTCCGTCGCATGGACGAGAAGCGACACTTCAAGTCATGCATCCCGAGCGACGCGCACGTACCGGTTCGCACCATCAACGTCCCTCCACCGAACGAGGATCCCTTCGGCGTCTACGAAGCGATCGACGGCAAGCGGAGCGTTGCCGAGGTCGCGGCGAGCATCGGCCTGGACGAGATCGACGTCACCCGCGCTCTCGCCCACCACGTGCTGACCGGTCACGCGGCGATCAAGCCGCCACGACCCGCCGTCTCGAAGATGATCGAGATCTACAACGAGGCGATCAAGGTGCTGCTGCACGAGGTCGACCTCCTCGGCGTCGGTGACGAGGTACGCACCCAGCTCGCCGGGTTCGCCGCGCACGAGTCGACCAAGTCCTTCTTCGCGAGCCCCAAGGTCGACGGAACCCTCGACGGCGGCGCCGTGGTCGACCGAATCGCGGGTGCGAGCGATCCGCAGCGGGTCGAAGAGCAGCTCGGCCAGTGGCTCTACGACTATGCGTCGTATGCGATCTTCCTCGCGCGCCCGCACCTCGATCGGCCATCCGCGTCGCAGGGTCCCCCAGGCGCTGCCGTCTCGCGCCGGGTCGCCGACCTCCTCGCTCCCATCCGCCCCGCCGGTGAACCGACGGTCGCTCCGCCCGAGGGCCCAGCAGTCGACGCGGCGCGCGGGACGACAACGCGCCAGACGCTACGGGTCGGGTCCGCGGCGGTGGCGACGCAGCGAATGCGCAAGTGCGCTCCCGCGCTCGTGCCGGGCGTCGATCCCGCGCGCACACTTCTGATCCGTGCGTTCGCCGGCGCGCCGTCGGCGAGCGGGGCGCGTGCGCGGACGCCGGCCCCGCTCCAGGCGCCGGGCGGTCGGCCAAGGGTGATGCATCAGGCGTTCGTGCTCCCACCGGGTCACGCGGCGCATGCGCGTGACCTCTCCGAGGCGAGGCCCGCGACGCCGTCGCTGCGCGCGCCGGTCGTCGCGCTCGTCGCCGTCTCGAGCCTCATCCTTGGTTTGCTGGTCGGAGCCGCGTTGTACAGGGCGAACGGAGCGGGGGCGCTCCCCGCTCCAGCGTCCTCGTCGGCCGCCGCGAACGTGCCGCGCTGAACGAGCGGCGCGCCCAGGCGTCCCGGACGCTCCGCATTCGTTCGGATCCGTCTTCACGCCCGAGGCGCACGCGCCGCCTTCTTCGCCTTTCGCGAGCGGAACGCGGCGGCGAGGCCGAGGAGCGCGAGAACCGAGACGCCGACGCTCGCGCCGCCGCTATCGGTGCCCGTCGTAGAACAGCCGCCCTCGTCGCCACTGCCAACGGCTCCGCTCGTCGAGCCGCCGTCGGCGGGCGTGGTCACGGCGCCGTTGCTACCCGAGGTGCCGCTCGTGCCCGAGGTGCCGCTCGTGCCTGACGTACCCGAGCTGCCGGACGTTCCGCCGTCGCTCTTGCCGCTGTCGGTGCCTGAATCTGGCGCGCCGCTGTCGGCGGGACCAAGGCACACGTTGGCGCTCGATTGCTCGTAGATCTGCCCGCGAATCTCGCCGTTCGGAAACGACGAGGTGTGGACGTTGACGTAGAGGGCGCCTGTCGCGAGGTCCGCATCCTCGGCGGAGTTGAGCGTGATGTTCACCGCGATGATGCCGGCCACGGGCGCAGGCAACGTGCCGTCGCTGGCGATGGCGCCGCTGACTGCGCAAGCGCCGACGTGAACGTGCTGGCCGGTCGCAGCGGCGAGACCCGTGAGCGTGACCGTCCCCGTCAGCGCCTTGGTGGACGTGTCGTAGGAGAGCACCGCGGTTCCGGTTGCAGGAGACCCGTTCGATGGCGTCTCCTGCTGGCCGTTCAACGTGGCCTTGTACTGGACGTTGGCCGCGCTCGCGATCCCGGCGAGCAGCGTGAGCGAGGCGACGACGGCAGACGACAGAGCAAGCTTGTTCATGCCCTCGATGCTGACGCACTATCCCGACCGAAACAACCGCGAAGCGCGCGCTTCCTTCATGATCGGTCGTACTTTCGCCCACGGTTCGAGACTTCCTCGGCGAAGAGGCGCGCCGGATCGATGGGCGTGCCGAGGCTCCTCGGCGTCACTTCGCGTTGCCGCTGTCGTCGCCCTTCGTCGACTTCGCGAGGGCGCCGGCGAGGTCGAACGCGTTGATCTTGGCGGTGGGCTGCGCGACGGGGGCACGGCCCAGCGTGGCGGCCGTGTTGGCGCGCCGGCTGAGAGCGATGATGTCGAGCGGCTCCTCCTCCATGGCGACGTCGATGTCGTCCGGGCCTTCGTCAGCGGACGCGGCGAGCGGCGGCGGCTGGATCGTGGCCGTGCCGAGCGGATCGACGGGGCCGAGCTCGTCCCACGCGTCGTCCAGAGGGGAGACGCCGGCTCGCTTGCGGTCGTTCGGTACGGGCACCAAAAGTATGATGGCGTCAACCTGCCAGGGTCGCGAGAGGATTCTTCACGACCTCTCCCCATGGTGTCGCGGAGCCGGCGGTCGCGTTTCGACACACGGCACCGAGGCGCCACGCGGCAGTGCCTCCAAGACCTGCGGTTTGCACGTATTTCGGAGCGGCACACCTCGTGCTCCAGCTTCGGTCATACGCTAGGAAAATAGCCCAGGAATGCGCTCCCCGCAGCCGCGGCACGCGTCGCCGTCGAGACGATTTTCAGTCGTCGTGAAATTCTTCCGCTCCACCACGGTCACGTGGCAGCGCGGGCAGCGCGTGTGCTCGAGCTCCTGGAACGTGCCGGTCACGTTCCCCACGTACACGAACGAGAGCCCACGCGCGAAGGCCGACCCGGCGACGGAGACGAGCAGCTCCGGATGCATCGCAGGTCGGTCTGCCATCTTGTAGCGAGGCTGAAAAGCGTTGAGGTGCCAGGGCAGCGCAGGATCGATGGCGACGAGCTTCTTCGCGAGCCCGCGGAGACCCGCGGCGTCGTCGTTGAAGCCCGGGACGACGAGCGTGACGACCTCCACCCAGTAGCCTAGCCGCCGAGCCTCGGCGATGGCCTCGAGCACCGGCTCGATGCGGCCGCCGAGCGCCTTGTAGTGCTCGGGGGCGAAGCCCTTCAGGTCGACGCGGAACACGTCCGTCGACGGGCGAAGGTACGCGAGCGCCTCGGGCGTCGTGTTGCCGTCGGAGACGACCATCGTGCGGAGGCCGCGCGCCTTGGCGATCTCGAAGACCGCGCGGACCCACTCCGCGGCGATCATCGGTTCGTTGTAGGCTGCACACACCACGCGGCAGCCGGCGAGGAGGGCTTCGTCGACGAGCGCCTCCGCGGTCATCGGGATCGGGGCCTCGCCAGCGACGTCCTCGCGTAGCGCCTGCGAGAGGCGCCAGTTGTGGCAGTACGGGCAGCGGAGGTCGCAGCCGTACATGCCGAAGGTGAGCGACTTCGAGCCCGGCTCCACGTGGTAGATCGTGTTCGTCTCTACGGCGCGGACGTAGCGGCGCGCGATGTAGCCGAACGGCGCGACGACGCCGCCGTCCCTGCCCTCTCGAACCCCGCACGCGCCGACGCGACCGTCCGTGAGCACGCAGCGATGCGCGCACGCCGTGCAGCGTAGGTGTCCATCTCGGCGCTCGTGGAGCTCGCCGGGGACCGCGAGGCGCGAGAGCGCGGCGCTCAGGTCGACTGAGGCAATGCGCGGACGCCGCGCAGAAGGCGCGCCACGCGCGAGCGACGACGCCGGGATGAGCTCCTCCTGATCGCCCTCTTCCTCCATCGGTCGGGCCCTCGTAGCACGGCCGGGCTCGGGCTCAATCATCACCCGCGCCTGCGCGCGGGCCCGTCAAGCGGAAGAGCGCCGTCGGCGAGAGAGAGCAGCCGCGAGCACGAGCGCACCGAACGCCGCGGCGCCGTGGCTCCCACGTCCGGGGAGCGCGACACCTCGCTCGACCGCGCACGCTGGCCCGACGCGGGCGCGCCCGATCGCCTCGAGCTCGTCGTCGCTCGGCGCCTGTCCCCACTCCGTCGAGAGGTCGGCGGTCGGGCCGAGGCCGCGCCGGCGCGGACCTTCGGCCGCCGGAGCACCGCCGTCCGCCTGACCGGCGACGGGCGGAGTCATCCGCGGAGCGGTCGGAGTCGCGGGAGCTTGCCGCGGTGCAGGGACCGACGTGTCTGCCTCACCGCAGCAGCGAAAGCCCTGCTGATAGGCGACGAAGTCCTCGTTGTGGGCGCGCGTCGCGGGGCGGCAGCGGGCTCGGACCGGTCCCCAGTAGCCCCCCTTGAGGACCGACGCGAAGCCGGTGGAACGAACGCTCACGGTCCACTCGTCGACGTTGCCCGTCATGTCGTACGCGCCGAACGGGCTCTTGCACGCACCACGTGAGCCCGAGGGCTCCGCTTGCCAGAGGCGATCGAGCTCGGCTTTCGCACCCGCGCCGTCGCGCGGAGAGAGCGCGCCTTCCGCGAACGGGCGCCAGTTGCGATCGACGACACACGCCGTCGCGTCGCGCGTGTGTCCATAGGGATACGGGCGGACCTCCTCACCTTCGCAGGCGAACGTCCACTCGTTCTCGTTGCAGAGTCGCTTCTGCGACTTCTTGCAGAGGGCCTCGGCCTCGTGGAAGGTGACGACGATCATCGGGTTCTGCCCGAGCACGTTCGGGTACTCGAAGCGATCCATGCAGAAGTCGAGCGCACGGGTCGGAAGCTTGCCGACCTCCGTGGCGATCTTCTCGGCGTCGAAGGTTCGGCAGCGCGCGGGGAACTCCTTGCTGATCCAGTCGGTGCATGCGCCGTCCTGGATGCGCTCGATCTCGCCCGTCGCCTCACCGTGGAGCTCGGTGCGGAGCTCGCCCTTCACGCGAACCATCCCCGTCGCGCAGCCGGCAGAGTTGTTCTCGCGGGCGTCCGTGAGCTCGGGGCGTTCCTCGTTCGCGAGGACGGAGTCGTCTCCGGCGCGGCCGAGTGCCTGCCAGTGCTTCTTGTCGACGGAGCGCCAATCGAACCGCGGATCACTGCCTCGCTTCAGCTCGTTCTGGTACTCGCCGAGCGTGAGCCCCTCGGCACGGAGCCACCAGCCGCCCGCGAACGCGAGCGTCAACGTGACGCCGGCCGCCGCCTTCCCGAGGAGGATCCAGCGCAAGCTGCGGTGCGAGTCGACGGGCGTCGGGGTGGGGTGCGTCACGCGTGGGTTGAGCTTCGGTTGATCTCGATGGACGGCTGGCCGGAGCCAGCCATTCAACCTAGCGCGATTGCCCTTGTTTCCGCACGTCGCGCGCGGTCAGATCCGACCGATGCGCGTCGCGATCGCCTCCTGTCTGCGGATCCCCGAGCCCGATCTGGACGAGCCGCTCCTGCTCGAAGCCCTCGCCGGTGCCGGAATCGACGCTCGTGTCCTCGCCTGGGACGACGACGCAGCCCCGTTCGCCGAGCACGACCTCGTCGTCCTTCGATCGACGTGGAACTATTACCAGCGAGTCGACGACTTCGTCGCCTGGGTCGCGCGGACGGGCCAGGCCACGCGCGTCCTGAACCCGCCCGAGATCGTCGCCTGGAACGCGAAGAAGACCTACCTGTCCGAGCTGCCGGAGCGGGGCATCGACATCGTTCCGACCGAGTTTGTCCTCCAGCATGCTGCCCGCCGCCCCGTGGCTGACATCGTCGGCGAGCGCGGCTGGGATGACATCGTCATCAAGCCGGTTGTTTCTGCGGGCTCATTCCGGACCGAGCGCTTCTCGCGCGAGACCCTGCCGGCCGCCCAGGCGTTCCTGGACGCCCTCCTGGCGGAACGGGACGCGATGGTGCAGCGCTGGATGCCCTCGGTCGACACCTACGGCGAGCGCTCGCTCGTGTGGGTCGACGGCGTCGTCACCCATGCGATCCGCAAGACGCCCCGCTTCGCTGGCGGCAACGAGAGGGTCTCCGGAGAGGTCGCGATCGCCGAGGACGAACGGGCGTTTGCCGAGCGGGCGCTCTTGCCGTTCGCCGCGGAGCTCCTTTACGCCCGCGTCGACATGGTCCGCGACGCCGGGGGAACCTTACGAATCATGGAGCTCGAGCTCATCGAGCCCTCGCTCTTCTTCTTGCAATCAAAGCCTGCGCTCGCGCGGTTCGTCTCTGCGCTCGCCCGGCGCGCTCGATAGATCTACCCTCGCGCACATGGGTTGCCTGTTCTGCAGTGTCCTCGAGAAGAAGATCCCCGCCGACGTCGTGTACGAGGACGAGCATGCCGTGGCGTTCCGGGACATCCGCCCGGTGGCGCCGACGCACGTGCTCGTGGTGCCGCGCAAGCACATCGCGGCGATTCACGATCTCACGGAGGCTGACGCGCCGCTGATGGGCCGCGTCATGCTGGCCGCGCGGACCGTCGCCCACAAGGAGGGCCTCGAGCCGACCGGCTACCGCCTGGTCATCAACGACGGCGACGCGGCCGGGCAGACGGTCCACCACATCCACGTCCACATCCTCGGCGGCCGAAACCTGACCTGGCCGCCGGGCTGACCGGGTCGCCGACGATGGATTGAAGGGAATCGCGGGCTGGTCCGTCGAACACTATGCGCCCCTGGGCCGCACCGGGATACGCTGGTTTCGAGGGATCTTTGAAGGGTCGTCCGGTTCTCGCTCGTGCCTGTCGTGCGGTCCCCGCGCTCGCGCTCGTCGGCATCCTCGCGTGCACGTCCGGTTGCGGCGCGGCAACGCAGAACGTGCGGGCCTATCGCGCGTTCGCGAACGAGGACCCTAACATCAAGGTCTCGATCGACCGCGTCGAGGACCTGGCGGTCACGCTGCAGCTCGTCGACCGCATCCTCCTCCAGACCTCCTACACGCCGGGAGACATGTGGCCGAGGCGCCTCGGGCTGACCGACCCGCAGTTCCGCGAGATCAAGGCCGACCTCCGCGACAAGTACCCGTACAAGGCGCTGGAGCACGCCGAGGTTCCCGTCCTCAAGTGCTACCGCGTTCATCTCGAGCGGACGCTGAGCGAGTACGGCCCTCCTCCCGAGAAGGGCAAGTACGCCTCTCTCCTCGACGCCGTCGGCGCGCTGAACCCGCGCACCGCCGACATCAAGAAGCACTGGATCGCGTATCGCGATGCCACCGAGAAGCTCGCAGCCTCCTCGGAGGACGAGGAACGCCTCTCGTCCGAGCTGCTCTCGCTCTCCGAGGCACAGCGTAAGCCGCGCGAGCAAGAGCTCGCCGTCGCCCGCGACACGGTGGCACGCGCAAAGGGTGAGGTCCTCTTTGCGACCGACGCGATCAACAACGACTCGGAGAACCTCCAGAGCGACGCAACGCTGCTCTCCGGCGACAAGCAGCAGATCGCACGCGACGCCTTCTACGCGCTGTCGGTCGCGTTCCGCATCGAGCTCGAGGCGCTCGCGCTGATCCCGATCATCGTGATCCAGGCCGTCCGCGGCATCCCCACCGCGCCGCGCGACCTCACGTACAAGACGCACCTCAAGCTGGCCAAGCAGATCTGGCTGATGCCGTCGTACGTCGCCGGCATCAAGCAGTCGTTCACGCGCCAGGCCGAGCTGCTCGATCGGATGACGAGCAACCTCGCCAAGGCGCTCAAGACGGACGTGAAGAAGAGCCCCGGCATGGAGCTCGGCGAGAGCGTCGTCGATCAGATCGTCGGCATCACTCTCGACTCGTTCCGCATCGACCTGAAGGCCGGCGGCGAGATGTTCATCTTCAGCTCGATCGGCACCGGCGATCGCAACGGCAACGACTACGATTTTCGCGGCCGCCAGTACAAGCTCGACTACCGCGTCGAGCCGATCGTCCTCGCGAGCGCGCGCCTCGACATCGTCCTCGACTGGATCCGCATGCCCGGCGCCGCGAACCTCGGCTTTGGCTACGCGACCGACCGCGTCTACCGGAGCGGCGGCAAGATCGAACAGAGCTCGCTCGTCGACCAGCTCGGCATCGACGGCGTCGCCAGCGACGTCATCGACGCCGGCCTCGGCCTCCTCGGCATCCGCTCGTCCGTGCGCGTCGCGAGCTTCACCGGCGGCCGCCTGCGCCAGGTGCAAGCCACGAACATCGACAACGTCGTCGCCTCGGCGCCGCTCCGCCTCAAGTTCACGCAGATCGACGTCGGCTACGATCTCCTCTGGCTGATTCACGACGACAACCTTCGCGCCTACACCGAGGAGCTCGTCGTCGGCGCGCGCTACTACCGGTACACGCTCCCGCGCATCGTCTACGAGCTGCAGGACACCGGCGTGAACGGCAACGAGCACTTCACCTTCGCGCGCGAGACGCCGCCGCAGCCGATCACGAGCGAGTTCTGGATGCTCTCCGCGTCGGCGCGCTTCGGCGTCGGCGAGGGACCGCGCTGGTCACCGTTCCTCGATCTCGGGATCGCGGGCGGCGTCGGGCCGACCAAGTTCTACTTTCTCCAGGATCCCACGCTCGCCGACACGGCGCCGAACCGCGACAACGCCAAGGAGGCGGCGATCGGGTTGAACGGCGGCGGCGCGCTCGGTCTCCGCTGGCGGCTCTTGCCGCGCGGCAGCCGCGTGCGGCTCGATCTGCGCGCCGAGTATCGCGGCAACACGATCTATACGATCGTGACGAGAGACGCGACGCGCGACGGCCGCGCCCTCCGCACCGACTTCGGCAGCTTCGACGTCTTCCACGGTCCCACGCTCTCGATTCGCGGGGCTCTTTAGCAGTTTGGGCTCCGCCCCTCAGGCTTCGCCTGAGGCTCCCCGTGATGCGACCTGTCCGGCGTGAGTCGCCTGCGGCGAACGGCGCCGCCGCGGCGCCGATTTTCACGACTGGGGTGGCTGGTTGCTGTGAGGAAGCTCTTGCGATCCGGCGCTACGGCGGCGGGGCGCTGGAGTCCCGTGCCGCGCGCGCAAGGTTGCCGGTATCGCCGCCGGCGTCGAGCAACCTCGCGAGCGCCGTGTCGACGATCACGCGGTCCTCGTCTTCGGCGCCCATGCACGGCGCGCCGGCGCGCGACGCGAGGACACGCAGCGTCGCAAGCTCGATGCGCGTGAGCTCCGCTACTCGCGACAGGCTCATCGCAGGGATCTCGTAGCGGAGAACGAATCCTCGCTCGCCGCTCCCACCGTCGTGGCCTTCACGCTCGAGCGCGAGCGCCGAAGCGCGACCGAGCTGCTTGACGATCCCGCGGAGGGTCGCGGCCCGCGCCTTCGCGCGCTGCACTCCGACGCTCGCGAAGAGCTCGAACATCCGGTTCCGTGCGTAGACCCCCGGCGCGAGCGCCATCGCCACCGTGAGCGCCTCGACGCGCGCTTCGTCGGCCGAGCTGAGTAGGTCGCCGCACGCGGCGCGCGCGCGGCGAGACCGCTTCATTCGTCGTCCCCGCCACCGAATGCTGGCATCCCCGCGGTGCCGCCTGTGACGTCATTGAGGAGCGCGGCCTGTCGATACGTGCGGAGCGCGGTGATGAGCTCCTCGAGATCGCCCTCGATGACGCGATCGAGCTTGTTCAGCGTGAGCTTGATGCGGTGATCGCTGATGCGATTCTGCGGATAGTTGTAGGTACGGATCTTCGAGCTTCGCTCGCCGGTGCCGACCATGCCCTTGCGCTCGGCGGAGATCGCGGCCTCGTGCCTCTGGATCTCGAGGTCGAGGAGGCGGCTGCGAAGGACCTTCATCGCCTTCGCCTTGTTCTTCAGCTGCGAGCGCTCGTCCTGGCACTTCACGATGAGGCCCGAGGGCGTGTGCTGGATCTGGACAGCGCTGTTCGTCGTGTTCACGCCCTGACCGCCTGGCCCGCCGCTCGCGGCGATCGAGATCACGAGGTCCTTGTCGTCGATCTGCACGTCGACCTCGTCAGCCTCGGGCATCACGGCGACGGTCGCCGTCGACGTGTGGATTCGACCCTGGGTCTCCGTCGCGGGGACGCGCTGTACGCGATGGACGCCGCCCTCGAAGCGGAGCTGCGAATACACGTCCTTGCCGCTGACGAGCGCGATGACCTCCTTGTAACCGCCTGATGAGCTCTCACTCACGGAGAGGACCTCGATGTTCCAGCCCTTGGTCTCGGCGAACCGCGAGTACATGCGGAACAGATCGGCCGCGAACAGCGAGGCCTCCTCGCCGCCCTCCCCGCCGCGGATCTCGAGGACGATGTTCTTCTTGTCGTTCGGGTCGGTCGGCAGGAGCAGGAGCTGGATCTGGCCCTCGAGGGTGGCTCGGTCGATCTGGAGCCCGGGGAGCTCCAGTTCGACGAGCTCGCGCAGCTCCGGATCGGCGAGGGCCTCTTCGTCCTCGCGGATCTTCCGCTCGAGCTCGCGAAAGCGGCCGAAGGCCTGCACGATCGCCTCGATGTCGGTCCGCTCCTTGTTCAGCTTCGAGAGCTGATGGCGGTCCGCGAGCACCCTCGGATCACAGAGAAGGTCGTCGAGCTCGAGATACCGCCTCGAGAGCTGCTCCAGCTTGTCGAGGGGAAGCATCCAGCGAAGAGCCTACCACGCTACAGAGCGACTACGCCCGCGCGACTCAGGCGGCTTTGCGGAGACGCCCCGACTTCATCAGGGAGTCGAAGCTGGCGTACCGCACGTCGGCGGGAGTCGAGGTGCCGATGCCGGCGGTCTTCTCGATGCCCTCCTCGCGGAAGAGGGTCACGCGCAGCGACGCGAGGGCCACTTCGAGCTGCTGATCATCCGGCTCGATCGTCGTGATCTTCTGCACGAGGAAGCCCGGCCAGAGGAGCGCGCGCAGCGGCCCCGTCGTGCAGTACTTCGCGAAGACGCGCTGGATCTCGAACGTGACCGCGGCGATCACCGGGAGGAACGGCAGCTTCTCGAGGAAGAAGACGACCTGGTCGAGCCACTCTTTTCCGGTGTGGATCCTCGGGAAGAAGCCGCCGACCGCCGTGAAGACGAGGATCGAGACGAGCGCGACCATGACGAGGAACGTCGTTCCGCAGCGCGGGTGGAGACGGGTCTTCGCGCGCGCGTTCTCGACGGTGAGAGCCTCGCCTGCCTCGTAGGTGCTGATCGTCTTGTGCTCGGCACCGTGGTACTGGAACACGCGCCGGATGTCGGGGAACACGCGGCGAACGACGAACAGGTAGCCGACGACGATCGTGAGCTTGAACGCGCCCGTCATCGCCTGGAAGCCGGGCGACTGGACGTCGAGGTTGAAGCCGAGGAGCTTGTTCATGCCCGCGGCCGCCGCCTGGGGGAGCGCGATCATGAAGCCGATCATCATGACGAGCATGAGGACCATCGGTCCCTTCGACGCCTTCTTCTCGTCTTCCTTCGGCGCGTCCTCCTTGACCTCGCGGCCGCCGCCGTCCACGGGTGCGCCGTCGGTGTCTGCATCGGCGGTGAGGAGGAGGAAGGTCGCGTAGCCGAGCGCCTGGAGCATGCGCATGGCGCTGCCTCCCAAGCCCGCGCCGACGCCGGGCTTCTTCTTCGCGGTCGCGGACTCACCCTTGGCGGTCGCGGCGGCAGCGGCCTCCTCGGCCTCCATATCCCGCTCCATCTGCTCGGCCGAGAAGCGGAGCGACTCACCGCCGAGCTTGAGGCTCTCGACGAGCGACGACACACCGCGCGCAAGCGGGAGCTTGGCGAAGCCCTTACGCGTGTCGCTCATCCCCCGCTCGCGGACGTGGAGCGAGCCATCGCGCCGGCGCACGACGACCGCAAAGGACGTCGGCGAACGCATCATCACGCCCTCGAGGACCGCCTGACCGCCGATGTACGGCCCGGTCGGCTTGCCGCCGTCGGAGAGCGGAGACGGGGCGCGATACGGCTGAGCGCGATCAGGGGAAGCGGTCTCTTCGGACATGCTCCTCAACCTTACGCACGCGCAGCCGTTCGCGCGAGGATGTTCCTTACTCGGTGGCCTGTGCGGGCTCGGCGGGAACTTCAGCCGCCTCGGCCTTGGGCGCGAGCTCGGCCTTGGCGGCAGCCTCTCCGCCACCCGCTGCGCCCGGCTTCGTCGCGTAGCGCTTGCGGAAGCGGTCAACGCGCCCTGCGGTGTCCATGAGCTTCTGCGTGCCCGTGTAGAACGGGTGGCAGCTCGAGCACACGTCGACCGAGAAATCGCCGCGCGTCGACCGGGTCACGAAGGCGTTGCCGCAGGCGCACTTTACGCTCGCGGACGGGTAATCGGGATGAATGCCGTCTTTCATGGGATCCTCTGCAGCCGCCCTCCGGAAATAGGAAGGGGGCCGCGTTCTTAGCGGAGGCGGTCAGCTTCTGCAAGCACGACCGCGTACTTACGGACGATGCGGGCGCTCAGAACGGGATTTCGTCATCCCCGCCCCCGCCGCCGCCGCCGCTGTAGTCGCCGAAATCGTCCGCGCTGGCTGCAGGAGGAGCGCTCGGAGCCGGACGGCCCTGGTCGCGGTTGCCACCGCCACCGCCGCTGCTGCCGCCGCTGCCGCCGCTGCCGCCGCTGGATGGGCGACGCTCGAAGCCGCCACCGCCGCCGCCCATCTCGTCGCCCGCGCCCGCGCCCTTGCCGCGACCGGCAAGGATGATGTTGCTCGCATTGATCTCGGTGCTGTAGCGCTTCTCGCCGTTCTTCTCGTAGCTGGACGTGCGCAGTGAGCCTTCGATGAAGACGCGATCGCCCTTCGTGAGGATCTTGCCGAGCGCTTCCCCGCGCTTGCCCCAGATGGTGATCGAGTGCCACTCCGTGCGCTCTTGGCGCGTGTTCGACTTGTCGAGATACGACTCGGTCGTCGCCATGCGGAGCTTGAGGATCGCTTGCCCGCTGGGCGTCACGCGTAGCTCGGGATCCGCGCCGAGGTTTCCAAAGAGCATTACCCGATTGAGTCCGTCTGCCATGTCACTCTCCGTTTCGAGGAAGGACGCGATATCGCGCTCCTTTGAGCGGGCGTCAACCCACGACGCCCGCGATGATCGTGTAGAGCACACGCGATGCCATCGCTCAGAGCGCATTTACGCGCGATTTTTCGATATGTCCGCATGTCCAGGAAAGTTGGAGCGATGTCCATGGACACCCTCGAAGCGCGCAGCCCCTCACACGGAGTTTCCTCGTTACCCGGAGTCGGCTATGTAGGCTCCCTTGCCATGGCTTCGACCGACCCCCGAATCTCGATCGTCATCCCCATCTATAATGAGGAGGCGATCCTGCACTCCGCTGTCGTCGACCTTCGAGAGCGCCTCAAGCCGCTCCGCTGGTCGTACGAGATCATCCTCGCGGAGAACGGCAGCAAGGACGGCACGGTCGCGCTCGCGCAAGAGCTCTCGCAGAAGTACCCCGAGGTCAAATCGATAAGCATGGGCGAGCCGAACTACGGCAAGGCCATGAAGCAGGGCATCTTGCTCGCGCGCGGCGAGCTCGTCATCTGCGACGAGATCGATCTCTGCGACGCGGACTTTCACAGGCGCGCGATCGACATCCTCGACACGGGCGAGGCAGACCTCGTCATCGGGAGCAAGCTGCTCGCGGGCGCCGAGGATGATCGACCGATGCTTCGCCACGTGGCCAGTCAGGCCTATTCAGGTTTGCTCAAGGTGATGCTCGGGTTCCGCGGGACGGACACGCACGGGTTGAAGGCGTTTCGCCGCTCGGCTTTGTTGGACACCGTCCGCGCCTGTCTCGTCGAGAAGGACGTGTTCGCCAGCGAGTTCGTGATTCGCGCAGATCGCGGCGGGATCTCTTTGGTGCGGATCCCGCC
>JANXVA010000637.1 GCA_025351875.1 Myxococcales bacterium
CGAACGCACGCTGGTGCTCCCAGGACGGCGCCGTCACGTACGAAGCGCTCGTCGCCGAGGCGCTGAAGAGCGATCTCTTCCCGGCGATGCACGACGGCGTGAAGGAGCTCTCGCGGATCACGGTCCCCCACTGCGACGTGCGCAACGCGAGCGGTGTCTGCACGAAGACGACCGACTACGACGGCGTGAAGGTCCTCGCCGAGGCCTTGAAGGCCATGGTCGATCCGGCGAAGAACAAGGGCCTCCAGCAGCGAAACGGCGACGCGGGCGTCGTCCGCAACGACGGCACGAAGAATACGCAGGTCACGCCGCTCTACCTCCTCGTCGACGCGCTCAAGGGCTTCGACAAGAGCTTCGAGGACCAGAAGGCGAAGGACCCGAGCGACGATCGCGTCGCGCAGTGGCGACGGGCGCGCTCGCAGATCGTCGACCAGCTGTTCGCGGTGGCGGGTACCGGCGTGGCGTCGAAGCTGAAGAACCCGGCGGTCGAGAAGCTGCTCCCCACGCTCGTCTCCACGATCCGGTCGCAGGTCGTCGCCAACTGCCCCGATCCGAGCCAGAGCTGCACGTGGGGACGCAAGGACCTGCCGAACAAGGCCCGTGACATCGTCACCGGCCCCACCTTCGCGACCGTGCTCGACGTCGTCGACGCCATTCGGGCCGACGAGCCCGCGCGCACCGAGCTCGAGAGGCTCCTCGTGTTCCTGTTCCAGGGCGCGCCGGCCAGCGTGGGCTCCCCCGACGGCTCGAAGGCCACGCTCGCCGCGATGGTCGATCTCCTCCAGGTCTTCGAGGACGACGCGAGCCTGACCGCGCTGCTCCACGCGCTCTCGAGCGCCGCTGCACCCGAGGTGCTCGACAGCGGTCACGTCGCTTCACGCGGGCTGCTCCTCGCGTCGATCGAGGTCGTGGCTCGCATCCTCGGCGAGGCCCACGCCGCGGACGGGACGCGCCTCTGCTCGCGCGAGATCGATCCGAACCGCACGCTCGCCGTCGTGCTCCGGCGCCTCGTCACACCCGCGCCCGACGGCAAGCCTCCTCCCATCGCCGTGCTGATGGACGTCGCCGCCGACGTGAACCGCGCGCACCCGGAGGACCTCGCGAAGCTCGCGCCCGCGGACTACGCGACCATCGCGCGCGAGGTCTCGGACTTCTGCGCGAACCAGTCGCGCGGCCTCGAGCAGGTCTACACGGTCATCAAGCAGGCCACGAAGGACCTGTGACGCGCCGGCGGAGGCACGCGCGCACGTTCGCTGCCTTGCTCGGTGCGTCGGTGCTGTTCTCGCAGGGCGACGCGCGCGGCGGCGGACTCTACTTCTCGGACCGTGGCGTTCGCCCGATGGGCCGCGCGGGTGCGTTCGTCGCGGGCGCCGACGACCTCGGCGCTCTCTGGTACAACCCGGCCGGGCTCGCCGACGCGGGCACGAGCCTCCTCGGAGATTTCTCGTGGCTGCGCTTCTCGAGCGAGTTCACGCGCCAGCTCCGGATCGTCGACGCCGACAACACAGTTCGCTACGTGAACAGCCCGACGGTCTCGGGCACCTCGCCCGTCATCCCGTTCCCCACGCTCGCCTGGTCGTACAACTTCGGACCCAAGAAGGAGTGGACGATCGCGAGCGGCTCGTACGCGCCGTACGCCGCGATCGCGACGTACCCCGAGCAGGTCAACGGCGCGCCCTCACCCGCGCGCTACGCGCTGGGCTCGTTCGACGGCTCGGCGCTGATCCTCATCGGGGGCTGGGTCGCGTACAAGCCCATCGAGCAGCTGCGCATCGGCATCGGCGTCGGGGCGCTCGTCGGGTTCTTCCAGTCGAACGTGACCTTCAGCGTCAGCCCGGCCGATCGCCTCGTCGCCGCGCCCGAGCAGCCCGAGTACGACGCCGCCACCACCTTTCGCGTCGGTCCCATCGTCGCGCCGACGGGCAACCTCGGCGTCACGTGGGTCCCCACGAAGGCGCTGCGGGTCGCGACGAGCTTCCAGCTGCCGGTCGTCGTCAGCTCGCACACCAAGTTCGAGGTGCGGCTCCCCAGCGCGGCCATCTTCGACGGCGCGCGCGTCTCGGGCTCCGATGCGCACGTGAAGTTCAAGCTCCCGCCCATCCTTCGCTTCGGCGTGGAAGGGCGCCCGATCGAGGAGCTTCGGGTCGAGCTCGCGTACGTCCACGAGTTCTGGAGCGTCCACGACTCGATCGAGCTCGCGCCCGAGGGCGTGGCGATCGAGGGCATCTCCGGACTGCCGAAGCGCGTCCCCATCCCGGGCATCAAGTTCCCTCGGAACTTCCAGGACACCAATTCGTACCGGCTCGGCGGCGAGTACTCGTTCAAGCTGTGGGGCTACCTGATGGATCTCCGCGCCGGTGTCTCCTACGAGACGACGGCCATCCCCCGCTCGTACCTGTCGCTGCTCACCGTCGACATGGACAAGATCACGACCTCGATTGGCGGCGGCCTCCACGTCGGCGAGCACTGGCGCCTCGACATGACGTACGCGCACCTCTTCGCGAGCAGCGTGAACGTGCCGGCCGACGAGGCCAAGATCCCCCGGGTCAACCCGATCGCCGGCAACGCCCCGTTCGAGGCCGTGAACGGCGGGCGCTACGCGGCCTCGGCCGATCTGCTCGGCGTGGGCGCGCAGTACAAGTTCTGACCTCTGCAGGAAGCCGCAGCCTTCCGGGTCGAATGGCGAAACCGTGCCAGCACGACCTCCTTCCCGAGTCCGGCCGCCCGGGGGCGAAGAAGATGCGCGAAAGAGGGCTCAGCGCGAAGCGCCGTGCGCACTTCCATGGTTGAAATCTGACGGAAAAATCGACGTAACGACCTTGCCCCTGGCTCGATTGGCCGTTACGAAGTGTGGCAATGCTGCCGCGTAACTCCGCCGATTATCGAGCGCTTCTCTGGGCGCTCCTGATGCCCGTCGTCGTCATCGCGCAGTTCGTGAGACCGACGCTCGTGCCGTACCTCTCGCCACTGAGCTTCTACTTCGCGATGGCGGCCGGAACGATGGCCCACAACCACAATCACTGCCCGACCTTCAAAAGTCGCAAGGTGAACGAGTTCTACGCGACGTGGATCAGCATCTTCTACGGCTACCCGACGTTCGCCTGGGTCCCGACGCACAACCTCAACCACCACAAGCACGTCAACCGCGAGGGTGACGCGACGATCACGTGGCGCCACTCGAAGCGCAACACCTGGTACATCGCGGTCTCGTACTTCTTCATCTCGTCGTACTACCAGGCGACTCCTATCAAGGAGTACATCGCGAAGGCGAAGCGCTCGAACCCCAAGCTCCACGCGCACATCGTCAAGCAGTACGCGGTCTGGGGAACGGTGCTCATCGCCGCCTTCGTCGCGAACGTCGTGATGCACGGCCCGCTCCTCGGCTTCAAGGTCTTCGCGCTCGCGTTCGGCCTGCCCTGCCTGTTCGGCACGTGGTCGATGATGTGGTTCAACTACATGCAGCACGTGCACTGCGACCCGTGGTCGGCGCACAACCACTCGCGCAACATCACCGGCCGCATCTTCAACTTCCTCGTCTTCAACAACGGGCTGCACACGATCCACCACGAGAACCCCGGCTCGCACTGGAGCAAGGCGTACGCCCTCCACAACGAGATCAAGGATCAGGTCGATCCGCGCCTCAACGAGCCCAGCTTCCTCTGGTGGGTCTTCCGCGCGTACGTCATCACCGCGCTCTTCCCGAGCCTCGAGACGAAGCAGGTCGGTCGCGCCGCGTACGATCCGCCGGCCGACGGGGTGGGCGCGATTCCGAAGGCGCACATGATCGAGAAGGGCCCGATGATCGACTCCGTCGACGCCGTCGACCCCGGCACGAACGCCCAGATGGCCTGAGGGGCTTCGGTCGGGACCCTGAGCGATCAGGGACAGACCACCGACGTGCCCGAGGAGAGCGGCGCCGGCTTGAAGTCACAGATGGTTCGCGGCGCGAGCGACCAGGTGCAGACGTCGAGGCGGCTGATGCCCACGACCTCGGTGAACGTCTTGCCGACGGTCACGGTCGGGGCAGTGGCTCCGCCGCGATATCACAGAACGTGGATGTTCCGGTCGTCTTCGCGTCTACGCCGCGCGCGAGAACGAGGATGCCCGAGTAAGGAGCGAACGTCGCGAGGGCGTCGGCGACGAAGACGCCGTACGTGCACGTGCCGCCCGGCGATTTTTGCGCGAGGAACTTCGCGCTCGTCACGACGGCGCCAGTCAGGTGAACGCCCGCGCCCACGACCGCCTTCTTGGGGGAGGCTGGGTCGTTGAGGTCGACGAGCTTCTCGTTCACGAGTGGCGCCGGACAGTTCTCGCCCGCGTCGCCGCTGTCGGCCACGGAGCTGTCGGGGAGCGCGGCGTCGACGGCTGCGCTGTCACCGGTGCCCACAGAGGAGTCCGTCCCGAGGGTCGTGCCGGAGTCTGACGCTATCACAACCGGGACAGTGAGCAGCGATGGCCGCGCGACGGGCGACGTGTCGCCATGATCAGGCGTTACTTCGCGCAGCGGTTCATCATGCGCAGCGTTGCTTCGCGGCGTCCGCCGGAGGCGCCCTTGAACGGATCGTCCGGGCTCTCGATGCGTGCGCGGACCTTCGCGAGCGCTGGCTGGTCGCCGAGGGCGCAGGCGGCGACGGCGCGCTGGCGCAGCGCCTCACGAGCGACGCGTGGCGTGGGGAGCAGCTGCTCGAGCGCGTCATCGAGCCACTTCGCGCCGAGCTCGTAGAAGCCGCGCCCCACGAAATTGCGCCCGGCGAGGTACCTCGCGAGACCCGAGCGATGGCTCTCGTTCCACCCGCCGAGCTCGACGCCGCCCCAGAAGAGGTCGGAGCCGTGCTTCTCGTCCCCAAGAAGCAGCGCGCGCACGGCGTCCCGTGCCTCGGGATCGCGCGCGCCGACGCCCTTGATCTCCAGCGTGCGTGCGGCGTCCTCGTCGACGGTGCGCCGCCCGAGCTGCTCGTAGCGGGTGGCGGCGCCGTCGAAGTCGCCGTCGATGAACTGCGCGTCGGCGAGCGTCTCCTCGGCGCGGTCCTTGTACGTTCGCGGGACCTTCTTCTCGTCGGCGTTCGCCATCTGCGTGAGCGCCGCCCTGCCCTGTTCGCGATCGCCGTGACGGCGCTGCACCGTAGCGAGCTCCTTCTGCGACGCGAAGTCGTGCGCGTCCTTGGAGATCGCCTCGCGGTAGAGCCGGATGGCCTCCTCGTAGCGCTGCGTGTCGCGGCACACGTCTGCCTCGTGGCGGAGCGCGTCGACGACGTGAGGGCACTTTCGCCCGAAGATGCCAGGCCGCGCGAACTTCGCGCGCGCAAAGCTCTCTGCTTCTTCGGGCAGCGGCGTCTTGCGCAGATCGTCCTTGAACAGCTTGTCGAGCGCAGGCCAATCGAGCTTCGTCAGCGTGGTGATTTCGCCGCCGGCATACCAAGCACGCGCGACGTCGAAACCGAAG
>JANXVA010000657.1 GCA_025351875.1 Myxococcales bacterium
GTGCACGATCGTCCTCCAGACGGCGCGCGCCCTGTCGCGCGCGCATGCGCTCGGCGTCTTTCATCGTGACGTGAAGCCGGATAACCTCTTCCTCGTGAACCAGCCCGACTCACGCGCGCTCCTCAAGGTGCTCGACTTCGGGGTCGCGGAGAAGCTCGCGCGGCCGGGCGGCTCCGGAAGCATCGGCCTCATCGGCACCACCGCCTACCTCGCACCCGAGGTGTTCTTCGGCCCGAGCCCGCCCGATGCGCGCACCGACCTCTACGCACTCGGCGTGGTCGCCTACGAGTGCCTGACCGGGACATGCCCCTACCCCCCCGAGTGCTACGACGATCTCTTCGATCACATGTCGCGCAGCAATCGCCTCTCGGTTCGAGAGACTCGTCCGGACCTCCCCGAGGAGATCGACGAGTGGATGGATCGCGCGCTGCATCGGGATCCGTTCTGGAGGTTCGCATCAGCACGCGAGCTCGCGCGCGAGCTCGACCGCGTACTGCACGCGAGCGCCGCCGCGAGGGCGCGTCGAGCCACCGCCGCACAAGCCCGGGCGAAGGTGCCTGCGCTCCGTCTCCGCCGCGCGGCGTGAGCGCTCACGAGGCGCGGGTGCGTCCTCGAGGTTCGGCGTCGTCGCCCGCAAGCTCGTCGAGCGCCGCGTCGAAGGGCTCGTCCGCCTCGCCGGCGGCGGCGTCGAGCGCGACACGCAGCTTGGGCGAGGCCGTCGCCTCCGCGGCGACACGCACGCGCGCCTTGCCGGCGTCGTCGAGCGAGCGCCTCAAGAGCATCGCCGCGCCGCCGCGCGCGTCCTCCGGAGCCGACGGGTCCTCGACGACGCGCCAGAGATCGTCATCGCGCACGACAGCCTCGCGGTAGCCCCCTTCGGTCGCGCGCAGCTTGGCGAGGGCAGCGCGCCACTCCTCGCGCGAACGCGTCCCGCGACCGACGAGCGACGAGACGTCTGCCGCGGGGCCGCGCGCGCGAAACGCCGCATGCGCCTCGGCGATCCGGGCGAGCACCGCGTCACGGTGCTGCGCCGCATAATCGTTTCCCATGCGGTAGTTGTTGGTGCGCATGCTGGTGTAGAGGAGCTCCTCGGAGCCGTCGTAGAGATGCAGGCGGATCTGGCGTTGCTCGCCTCGCTCGATCCCGGCGATCTTCGACATCGGAATGAGCTTCGTTCGCCACATCCAGCGCAGGTGAACGGCGTCGATGCCGACGGAGATCCGCGACGGGAGCATCGCGCCGAGAAACCACGGCACCATGAGCATCGGAAGGAGGGAGCCACCGAGCTCGAGCCCAAGCGCCGCGAGCCCGAACGAGAGGACGAACAGCGCGACGACCGATGCGGCGACGAACGCCATGTTCCGCGCGACCGTCGCGAAGACCGGCGACGAGCCGGTGAACTCCGCGCGCTTGCTGCCCGGGTCGAGCCCCAGCGCATAGAGCAGGTCGAGCGCGTCTCGCTCGTGGGCCTCGGCCTCGAAGACGATCGCGCGTCGCTTGTCGACGAGCCGCACCGAGGAGCCAAGCGAGCTGGCCTTGTTCGGGTCGCGACCGGAGCGCGGCTGGAAGAAGCCATCGGCCACGTTCGCACGCAGGGCGACGAGCTTGCCGTCTACCCAGACACCTTCATGATCTGCGCGCACCGTGGCGGGCCGCCGCTTCGCGCGCAGGTTCTTCCACCTGCTCGCGTACCACGCGAAGAGACCGAGGGCGGTGACGTGGAAGCCCATGACCCCGGGAGGAAAGACCCCCGCCACCGAGGCCGCGAGCATCAGCGGGCCGACGATGAGCGCCGCGTGCGCCGCGTGGGCGACGAGCCTGCTCCGCTCGAGGACATCGAGCGATCGTTCGAAGGCCGGGCGGGGCGTCGTCAAGGCAGCCTCATCTTCGCATGGCACCGACCTCGAAGCTGAGCTACGAACCGGGCTTCAGCGATGCGAAGCGCACGAGAACTGGCAATTGCGGCCGCCCTGGGTCTGACGGCTCTTGCGCTCCTCACCCCAGGAGCGGCCCAGGCCGAGCGCGCGAAGAGCTTCACGACCGACGCGTTCTCGATCGAGCTCCCGAGGCCCGTGTGCTTCGCCGTGCCGGTGAGCCTTCGTGATGCCGGAGCTTGCAAGGGCCTGCCGCCCGCGGGCGCAAACGACATCGACACGACGCAGATCGGTCTCATCGCGGCGGGCGGCATCCGTCGCGCGGTCGGCGAGCGCGCGGAGCCCGGGAGCATGCCCCTCGTCGGGCTGCTCCAGGTCTTCCAGGTTCCGACCTCGCACGGCAAGCAGCCGGAACCCGCGCAGGCGGAGCGCGTCGGCCTCGACGCCACCAAGGCGATCCTCGCCAACCTCCCTTCGGAGGCGCGTCGCGGCAAGGTGATCTCGCGCATCGACGAGGTCGACGGCCTCGTCGCCGTCCGCACGACCGTCGACGTCGACGACCTCACCCCCGGCACGCGCGCGAGCTTCTTCGGTCACATCGAGACGGCGACCGTCTTCGGCCGCGACGCGACGTACACCGTGGTGTGGTCGGGGCCCGCCGGCGAGGCCACCGCGACGACGCTCGCCCGCCTCGCGGACGACTCGACGAAGACGATGCGCCTCGTGCCTTCGCAGCGTCCAGAGGCGCGCGAAGTCTCGCGTGCCGGCGCAGGGCTCCTCGGCAGCGCGCTGCTTCCGCTCGGCGGTGTCGCCGCCTTCGGCGTGCTCGCGACCGCTCTCTACGTGCGAAAGCGTCGCGGCAAGAGCCAGCGCCTCCGCGCCGAGCTCTGGCCCGCCCACGGCGAGTGACGCGTCACGACAGCTCGATGACGCCGTCCTCGACCGCGCCGTAGCGGAAGCCGATCAGGTCGAGGAGGTAGTTCTGGTAGAGCCGCCACGGCGCCTTCGGCCCCTGCTTCGGGAGGCGTGAGACGGCGCGCTGCACGTAGCCCGACGAGAAATCGAGCAGCGGCTCCTGCGGAAGCCCGGGCTCGGCGTGCGCGATGCACTTCGACTTGCCTGCCTTTTCCATGTGGTTGAGGAGGCGGCACACGAACTCGCAGACAAGATCGGCCTTGAGCGTCCATGACGCGTTCGTGTAGCCGAGCGTGATGGCAAGGTTCGGGACGCCGCTGAGCATGGTGCCGCGGTAGTTGGTCGTCTTGCCGACGTCGACCGCCTTGCCGTCGACGGTGAGCTTCACGTCGCCGAGCAAGAGGAGCTCGAGGCCGGTGGCGGTGACGACGAGGTCGGCGTCGAGCGTCTTGCCCGAGCGCAGCTGAAGTCCCGTCTCCGTGAAGGTCTCGATGTGATCGGTCACGACCTCCGCTCGACCGGATTTCACAGCCTCGAAGAGGTCGCCGTCGGGGATGAGACAGAGCCGCTGATCCCACGGGAAGTAGGTGGGCGTGAAGTGCTTGTCGATGTCGAAGTCGGGGCCGAGGCTCTTCTTCACGTTGCCGATCATGAATTTCTTGGCGTGCTTCGGGAACCGCCGCGCGTACTTGAAGAGCGCCATGCTGAGGGCGACGTTCTTCCAGCGCGTCAGGCCGTAGGCGACCTCGTCGGGCAGCGTGCGCTCCATCCACTTCGCGACGACGTCGACCGCGGGGAGCGAGACGACGTACGTGGGCGACCGCTGGAGCATGGTGACGTGTGCGGCCTTCTTCGCGAGCTCGGGAACGAGCGTCACCGCAGTCGCTCCGCTGCCGATGACGACGACGCGCTTACCGCCGTAGTCGATGTCCTCGGTCCACTTCTGCGGATGGACGATGCGACCGCCGAAGCGCGCCGCACCGGGGAAGTCGGGCGTGTAGCCCGCCGCGTAGTCGTAGTAGCCGCTGCACATCAGGAGGAAGCGACAGGCGAGACGCACGGTCTCGCCCGTGTCCGTCTTTCTCGCTTCGACCGTCCACGTCGACGTCTCGCTCGACCACGACGCGCGCTCGACGCGGTGACCGAAGCGGATCTTCTCGTCGATCCCGTACGCGCGTGCCGTCTCCTTGATGTACGCGAGGATGGACGGACCGTCGGCGATGGCCTTCGCGCCCTTCCACGGCCTGAAGCCAAAGCCGAGCGTGTGCATGTCCGAGTCGGAGCGGATACCGGGATACTTGAAGAGGTCCCAGGTCCCGCCGATCGCATCGCGGCTCTCGAGGATCGCGTACGTGCGCGTCGGGCTCTTCGTCTGGAGGTGATATCCGGCGGCGATGCCGGAGAGGCCGGCGCCGACCACGAGGACGTCGAGAATGTCGCTCATCGTTGGTGCTCCATTCGCATCGACGTCAGGTCCCGCTCAGCCGCGGACGCGCCAGTTGCCGACGAACGTGCGCGCGAGCTCGTCGCACGTCGGGTCGGTCACGATGAGCTCGGGTCGACCGTTGCGGTTCACGACGATCGTGTTCTGCCGGAACACTCGACCGAACGCGATGGCCTCCTCGCGGTTCATGTCGTGCACGAGCCATGAAGGCTCACGCCACGTGCCCTCGGGATCCTCCTCGTAGCCGACGCACTGCTCGACGCGATAGCAGCCGAGGATGAGCATGTCGCGCAGCACCGAGTGGCGCGACTCGTTCACCTTCCGAGGGAGCAGCATCGAGCGCGGATTGAAGGCCGTCAGGATCGTGAACGGACGGATGAGAAGCTCGGGCAAGCTCGAGAGGTCCTGCACGACGTCACCGTCGAGCGACACGCGCAGGGGGCCGCTCCCGGTCGGGAGATCGTAGACGGTCGAGAGGTATTGACGGAGGAGGTTCTGATCCATGACGACGGCCTCCTTACTACCACGACTCGGAAGCCCGAGCCGCGCGCCCCATCAGCCGTCGAAGCGGTACCCGACGCCGCGGACCGTCTGGATGTAGACGGGCTCCTGCGGGTCGGCCTCCAGCTTCGCGCGCAGCTGCTGGATGAAGTTGTCGACTGTTCGCGGTGTTCCGTGGTGTTTCGGTCCCCAGACGCGCCGGAAGATGTCCTCACGGGAGAGCACCCGACCGCGCTCGCTCACGAGACACACGAGCACGTCGAACTCGCGAGCCGTCATCTCGACGGGCTCGCCCGCGCGCTTCACGTTGCGCGCGGCCACGTCGACCTCGACCTCGCCGAAGGCGATCCCCTTGCGGGGCGACGGCGGGGGCGCCGCGTGGCCCCGGCGAAGGGCTGCGCGCACGCGCGCGAGGAGCTCCGCGAGGCTGAATGGCTTCGCGACGTAGTCCTCCGCGCCGAGCTCGAGGCCGGCGACCTTGTCCATCTCGCCAGCCTTCGCCGACAGGATGATGATCGGCATCGTCCGCCCTTCGGCGCGGAGATCGTGCAGCACCTCGAGGCCGTTGCGCTTCGGCAGCATGAGGTCGAGGATGATGAGGTCGGGGTCGACCGTGCGCGCGAGCTCGAGCCCGGTCTCGCCGTCCTCCGCAAGGTCGACGACGTACCCCTCGCTCTCGAGGTTGATCCGGAGGCCGATCGCGATGCTCGGGTCGTCTTCGACGACGAGGACGCGCTTACCCGAAAGATCGGCTGTTTTGCGCTTGGGTTCGAGCATCACCTGAGCACCACGGGCGATCTACCGCGAACGAGGCGGCGCACGCCAGCGTTTCGGTCAGATGACCGTGGGGTCCGCCTCGACGTCGGAGTCGGAGCTGGTGTCCTTCGTCTCGCTGCGCGCGGTCGACTCCTCGCGCGGCTTGGTCTTCGTCTTCTCGTCGCCTGGTGCGCCCGGAGCGGGCGGGAGCACGAGCGTGAAACGGCTTCCCTTGCCCGGTGCGCTCTCGACCGTGACGCGCGCATGGTGCGCGCGCGCGACGTGCTTGACGATCGCGAGGCCGAGGCCCGAGCCCTCCTTCGTGCGCGAGAGGCGATCGTCGATCCGGTAGAATTTCTCGAAGATTCGGCGCTGCTCCGGCCGCGGGATGCCCCCGCCGTTGTCGGTCACCGCGAGACCGACCTCGCCCTTCGGGGTGAGCTCGGCGAGGAGGCGCACGGTGGGCGGTGTGCCGCCGTATTTCTGGGCATTCGAGACGAGGTTCACGAGCGCGTCGACGATCGCCGCGCGATCGACGACGACGTTCGGCAGATCGGGGGCGACGATGACCTCGAGCTCGAGGTCCTTGCCGAGGAGCGTGCGCGGAGCGTAGGCGCTCAGCGTGTCGTCGATGATGTCCTGCACGCTTTCCAGGCGCAGCTCGTAGATCTTGCGGCCCGCGGCCATCCGTCCCCAGTCGAGCAGGCGCTCGATGAGCCGCGAGAGCCGCTCCGACTCGGCAACGAGCAGCGATGTGCACTTCTGCCGGGTCGCGGCGTCATCGCCGGCGCGCTCGATGGTCTCCGCGAAGAGGCGGATCGCGGTGAGCGGCGTTCGAAGCTCGTGACTGACCTTCGACACGAAGTCGGCCTGGAGCTCGGAGAGGTTTGCCTCGCGACGGACGAACACGAGCACGAGCACGACGCCGGTGACGACGACGGAGACGAAGCTGACCGAGAGGATGCCGAAGAGCAGGTTGATGCGCGCCTCGAGGAACATCTGGATGATGCCGATCGAGAGGAGGAGCACCGTGGGAATGATGATGAGGTAGACGAGCAGCTGGACGATGCGGCGATACCCCATCCGCTGGAGGTTCTTCGCGGCGACCTTCCGGATCTTCGCGGGCTGCGAGGGCCTCTCACTCATCTGCCGGCTCACTTAGCATCGCCGTCACGAATCGTCCCGCCCGACCGATGTCCCCTCGTGGCCCCCCTTTTTCGCCCGTTCTTTCTCCTCCTCTTCTCTTGCGCCGCTCCCCCTCCCCCAACCCTGACCTCGGCCCCAACCCCTCTCCCCCACGTGCCCGTGCCCGTGCCCGTGCCCGATCTCCCTCTCCCTCGCTCCACCCCCATCGTCTCCCGCGCCCGCCTCGAGGTCTCCCGCGCCGTCACGTACGACTCCTCCTATGCCTCTCTCGCCTACCCCAACGGCGATCCGCCACCGGACCGCGGCGTCTGCACGGACGTCGTCATCCGCTCCCTCCGCACGACGGGCATCGACCTCCAGCAGCTCGTCCACGACGACATCCTCCGCCGCCCGGCAGCCTTCACGACCGTGACGCATCCCGACCGCAACATCGATCACCGCCGCGTCTCCCCGATGCTCGTCTACCTGCGCGCGCACGCCACATCGCTTCCCACCACGTTCGACGGCGCCTCTCTCGCGACCTGGCAACCCGGCGACGTCATCGTCTGGGGTTTCCGCCCCTGCCCCGCGTGCACCCCCGATCACGTCGGCATCGTGAGCGACGTGCGCGGCCCGCGCGGCCTCCCGCTGGCGCTCCACAACATCGGCCCCGTCCCGAGCGAGGACGACCGCCTCGACGCCTGGACGGTGCTCGGCCACTTCCGCGTTGCGGACGCGACGGCGCGACAGGACCGAGCCCCCTGGGTTCAGAACGCGCCGGAAGGGCTCCACGTGGGGCGCGAGGCCGCGACGCCGTTCCCGAGCGCGCCCTGGTTCGCGCTTGGCGAGCTGTCGAGCGCGACCGCGCCGGCGCCGTCGTCGAAGCGCCAGTAGCCGACGAGCCCAGCCTCGCTGCCCGTGAGCCGCATCTTCATCGTGGCGGCGATCTGCGCGGTGGTCCGAGCCACGTTCCAGATGCGGATCTCGTCGAGCTTACCCTTGAAGTAGCGGCCATCGATGGTGTTGCCGCCGATGTCGATGCTCGCAGACGCGGTGAGCGTGGCGGTGCTGTTGCCGGTCGTCGTCGACTCCTCCACGCCGTCGATCACGACACGCATCGTTCCCGTCGAACGAACGCGCACGGCCGCCATGTGCACCCAGGCGCCACTCGTCACCGTGGTGGTCGACAGGATCGTGTTGTCGACGGTCCCGAAGGCGAGCTTCCCGTTGACGATCGACGTACCGAAGTCGCTCGCCGAGCCCGGGACGTCTGCGTAGACCACGCCGAGGCCATCGTAGAAATTCGAGCCGCTTCGCGAAGTGACGGTGCTCATCCACGCCTCGAGGGTGAAGTCGTCTTGCACCTTCCGGAGCACGCGAACGAAGTCGTCGACGCCGTCGAACGAGAGCGCCGTGAGAGCGCCAGCATCCGCGGCGTCGACGGTCGCATCGACCGCCCCGGCGTCCACGATACCGACGTCGACCGCCTGCGCCGTCGACGCTACCGACGTCGACCGCTGCGCCGTCGACGCTACCGACGTCGACCGCTCCGTCGTCGACGCTACCGACGTCGACCGCTGCGCCGTCGGTGCGCTCACCGACGGGCCCCGCGTCGAACGAGAGCGTTCCGACCGCGTCGAGCCCGCACGCGGCGATCAGCGCGGCCGGCGCAATGGCGAGCACGACGAACGCAATCGAGCGCGAGGATCGCATGGGTCAATGGTAGCGCACGGGCGCCACCAGTGTTCTTCGGAGCTTCAACGAGCCTTCGCTGCGTGCTAGGAGATCGAGTCGTCGATCGCCGCGCGCATGATCGCCACCGGCGGAGCGATCCCGAGCCAGAGCTCGAACGCGAGCGCCCCTTGGCTCGCGAGCATCCCGAGACCGTTGTCGCAGGCGAGCCCGCGCTCCTTCGCGCGCTCGAGGAACGGAGTTCGCTGAGGAGAGTACACGACGTCGAGCGCGACGGCCTCGCTCGGGACCTCGTCCCAACGAACGGCGTCGGCGACGACGTCGCCCGGCGCACCGCCCTTCATCCCACAGCTCGTCGCCTGCACGATCGCGACGAGACGCGCATCCTCCTTGTCGGGGGCGTGTAGCCCATCGGCGCCGAGCGCCACCGCCACACCACGACCTCCCGCCGCCGCGAGGATGCGATCGATCTCCCGGACGTACGCGACGGCATGCCCCGTCTCGCCGAGCGAGCGACCGCGAATGAGCACACGTCCGAGCACGAGATGCGAGGCCATCGCGACGATTGCGGCGCGCGCGGCGCCGCCCGTTCCGATCACGAGCCCCACCCCGCCGCGGAGCTTCGTGGGGCTGCCTGCGAGGCGCACGAGCTCCTCCGCCAGGGCCGGGGTGTCGGTGTTGTGCGCGCGGACGCGGCCGTCCGCTGTGCGCACGAGCGTGTTCGCCGCGCCCGTCGCACGTGCGCTGGCATGCACCTCGTCGACCAGCTTCAGGACCTTCCGCTTGTGCGGGACGGTCACGTTGAGTCCCGCGAAGTCGCCGCGCCGGAGCGCCTCGATGCGCGAGGGGAGCTCGGCCTCGCTCGTCTCGACGGACTCGTAGGTGTGAGGAAGGCCCAGCGCGCGGTACGCGGCTGCGTGCATCGAAGGGCTGCGCGAGTGCGCGATCGGCGAGCCGATGACGGCGAAGCGCAGCGACGTGCTCGTCACGGCTTGCTCCCGGGCTCGACGTCCGTGACCTCGGCGGCGAACGACCCGGCGCCGACGCGAACGTGGACGGTCTCGCCGCGCGTGAGCTCGCACGCATCTCGCACGGCGCGACCGTCCTTCGTGCTCGTCGCGATCGCGTAGCCGCGCGAAAGCACCTTCAGCGGGCTCATTGCATCGAGCCGACCGGCGAGCCCCGAGAGATCACGATGCTCGTCTCCGAGACGACGGCGCGCCGCCTCCGCGAGCCGGCCGCGTGCATCACTCACCTCGCCGCGCGACGCGATCACTCGCGCGCGAACCATCTCGAAGAGCCGCGTCCGGAACGCGAGCACCTGGCCCTTGTCGCGGGCGATCCGCGCGCGCGGATGCGCTGCCCCGAGCCTCGCGCCGAGGCGGTTCGCGGTCTCTCGGTCCTGGGCGATCATGCGCGTCACGATGCGCGACATGCGAACGACATGATCGTCGACGCGTTGCTGCGCGCTCGCGATGAGGAGGCGCGGGTCGCCGAACGCGCTCACGACCTTCGCCGTGCGCGCGCGCTCCTCTACGATCCGTGCGTGCATCGCACGACGGAGCCTCATGTCGCGCTCCTCGAGGAGACGGCGACGACTGGTCGCGTCGGGCACCACGAGCTCCGCCGCCTGCGAGGGCGTCGAGGCGCGGGCGTCGGCGGCGAAATCGACGAGCGTGACGTCCGTCTCGTGGCCGACGGCGCTCACGACCGGCACGCGACACGCGGCGACGTCGCGGACGAGCTGCTCGTCGTGGAAGGCCAGGAGATCGTCCTGCGAGCCGCCGCCACGTCCCACGATGATGACGTCGACCTCGGGCACGCGCTGGAGGGCGGCGAGCGCACGACGCACCGCCTCGGCCGCTCCGAGCCCCTGCACCTGCGCCGGGGCGAGCAGGATGAGGGCGCCGCCGCGCCGGAACGCGACCTTGCAGATGTCGTGGATCACGGCGCCGCCCGCGCTCGTCACCACACCGATGACTCGCGGCTCGTGCGGCAGTGGGCGCTTCTTCTCCGGCGCGAAGAGGCCCTCTGCCTGGAGCTTTGCCTTGAGCTTCTCCAGCGCCTCGAGGAGCGCGCCCTTGCCGGTCGGCTCGACGCAATCGCCGATGAACTGCATGCGACCGCGCGGCACCCAGAACGTGGGCTTGCCGCGCATGCGGACGCGCGCGCCGTCCTTCACGAGCAGCTTCGAGCGCGGCGTGACGTTCCCGCGATAGACGACGACGTCCATCGTGGCGTCCTCGTCCTCGTCCTTGAGGGAGAAGTAGAGGTGGCCGCTCGCGGCGGGCCGCGCGCCGGTCACCTCGCCTTCGACCCAGACGGCTTCGGAGAAGTTGCGTTCGAGGGTGCGAGTGAGGATGCGGCCGAGCTGGGAGACGGTGAGGATGGGGGGGGAGGCGGGAGCGGTCTTTGTCGGAGCTGCAGCGGGAGATCCGGGCTCGGGCACGGGAGAGACATGCGCGGTGGCCGGCGCTTCCGGGGACTTCGCCGGGGGCGCGGGCGTCGACGGGGGCTTGGAGGGGGGCGCGGGGAAGGCGGCGTCGAAGTCGAACGAGAGGGACTCGCCGGGGAGGCGGGGGGTGGGCCGCGAGCGCTTGTCGGTCATCCGGCGGACTCGATGTCGAGGACGCGGACGTTGCGCTTCTTCTTCTCTTGCTCCGTCGAGTAGCGGAGCTTCTCGTAGAGCGACATCACGTTCGTCTTGATGCCAACGATGCGGATCTCGGGCGTCGTCTTGTCCATCGCCTCGAGGATGATGTTGCCTGTCCCCATGATGCGCTGTCCGAACGGTCGCTCCACCACGTAGTCGACGACCCGATAGAGATCGAGCTGCTCCATCCGCTTCGAGAACACGCCCTGCTCGATGACGACGCGCTGGCTCGTGATCTTGTAGTGCACGCCCCGCGTGCGGAACCACATGACGACGACGGAGATCCCGAGCGTGAGGATCGCGAGCAGGAGCCCACCGATCCCCTGGATGAGCGCGGGCCGCCCCGAGAAGAGCAGCTCCTCGTCGGGGCCGGGCATCAGCCCATCCATCTTCGGCTTCACGAGCTCCTGGGACATGCCGACCAAGGTCGCCCCATGCGGCTCGGGATGCAAGGGACGCATGAAACGGCGTGAAAAGCGGTCCCGAGCAGGCCTCGAGAAAAGTTCGACGGATCGGGCGAGCTCGTCCCAACAGGAGGCATGAGCTTCCGAACCTCGAGCGCCGCCCTCCTCTCCACCCTCTGCTTCGCCATTGGCGCCGGAGCGTGTGGTGGCATCTCGCCATCCTCTCCCGGCACGACGAACCCGGCCGAGAGCGACCCGCCCACGACCGCGATCGTCGTGCCGCCCGAACCCAGCACCCCGACGCCGGCGCCGAAGTATCCCATCGGCCCGTACACCGGCGCCGTCGCGACGACGGACGTCTCGATCCTCTATCCGCTCGCCGCGAGCGCGAGCTCGACGGCGATCGTCAGGCCCGTGGCGTCCGGCCCCCACGGCGCGCTCCTCCCGCGCGCCACCTTCGACACCGTGCTCGCTGGGAACAACCGGCTGGACGGCACCGCACGCGTCACCGGCTTCGATGCCCTCGGCCTGATCTCCGTCAGACTCGACCCGTGCTCTCGGCGAGGGTCGGGCGGCGACGGCGCGTGCCGCAGCGAGGTGCGCATGGTCTTTCAGGAGCTCTTCGACAAGCTCCCGAACGAGGGCCCCGACACGAGCTCCGGAACGGCCGCCACCGACGGCGCGCTCCATGTCGTCTACGACGTTCCGCAGGAAGAGCTCGTGACGATGTTGCGCGAGCTGCTCACGCTCAAGAAGGCGAACGGCGACCTCGGCTTGCAGCAGCTCGCGCCGCACCCGATCCTCACCGCCCAGGGCCTCGACGGAGCCTTCGGGCAGGGGCTGCGTGGCATCCTGCTCGAGCACCTGGGCGACGACCGCGTCGCGCGCGTCACCTTCTTCGATCACCAGGACCTGGAGGGCGACGTGTGGAACTTCGGCGTCTTCGACCGTTCGCCGTCGACGGGCGCCTTCGTCCCGACCACGATTCCGACGACGACCTCGGCCATGCAGCAGTTCTCCGGCTCGAACACGGCCGGGCCTCTCCCGCAGTCCTTCGCGCAGACGAGCGTGCCCACCACGTCGAGCGACTCCCTCGCGCTCCTCCTCGACAGCTCTCGTCCCGCCCCGGGCGCCCCGACGGTGGCTTCCCTCCAGCCGACGCTCGACGCTGCGCTGCGCCTCCAGAACCCGAAGCTCCGCAACGTCGAGACCACCGACTGCGTGAGCTGCCACCAGGCCGAAGGCGCGAGCCAGATCGGCGAGCACGTCTACGCCCTCTCGACGAGCAGTGCATTCACTCATCTTCGCAGCCTGGCCCGCGTCGACGAGCGCACGAGCGTCACCAACGTGCACGCGTTCGGCTACCTCCGCAGGCAGGTGTCGATCATGCAGCGGACCGCGAACGAGTCGGTACTCGTGGCCGACCAGATGGAGACGATGCTCCACCCCCCGAAGTGAGCCTCGAGCGCAGGCTGGCCGGCGCTGGCGATCCGGGGTAACCATGCGCCTCGATGCCTCCCCCGCGTACCTTCAAGAAGGTCCTCGTCGCGAACCGCGGCGAAATCGCCGTCCGCGTGACGCGCACCCTCCACGAGATGGGCATCGCGTCCGTCGCGATCTACTCCGAGGTCGACCGCGCAGCGCTCCACGTCCGCATGGCGGACGAGGCTTACCTCGTGGGCCCCGCGCCTGCGAGTGAGAGCTACCTGCGCATCGACAAGGTGCTCGACGTCGCGAAGAAGTCTGGCTGCGACGCCATCCATCCCGGGTATGGCTTTCTCTCGGAGAACGCCGAGTTCGCGGACGCCTGCGAGCGCGCCGGCATCACCTTCATCGGCCCGCCCGCGAGCGCGATGCGCGCGATGGGCTCGAAGACCGCCGCCCGCGCGAAGATGGCCGAGGCCGGCGTCCCCATCGTCCCGGGCGCGACGTGCTCGACGACCGACGAGGCCGTCGCCGCCGCGACGAAGATCGGCTTCCCCGTCATGCTCAAGGCCTCCGCCGGCGGCGGCGGCAAGGGCATGCGCCTCGTCAACGAAGCGAGCGAGATGGCGAGCGCCTGGGAGCGCGCCCGCTCCGAGGCGAAGAAGTTCTTCGGCGACGACACCGTCTACCTCGAGAAGGCGCTCATCAAGCCGCGCCACGTCGAGATCCAGGTGCTCGGGGACCGCGACGGCAACATGGTCCACGTCTTCGAGCGCGACTGCTCGATCCAGCGCCGGAACCAGAAGGTCGTCGAGGAGACTCCCTCGCCCGCCGCGTCGCGCGAGCTCGTCGCACGGATGGGCGCCATCGCCGTGCAGGGCGCGAAGGCCGTCGGCTACCACAGCGCCGGCACCTTCGAGTTCCTCCTCGCAGACGACGGGAGCTTCTATTTCCTGGAGATGAACACGCGCCTCCAGGTCGAGCACCCCGTGACGGAGCTCGTCTCCGGCCACGACCTCGTCCGTGAGATGGTGAACATCGCGCAGGGCGAAAAGCTGCACTTTACACAGACCGATCTCGTCTCGCGCGGCGCGGCCATCCAGTGCCGAATCTACGCCGAGGATCCGTCGAACGGCTTTCTCCCCTCACCCGGTCGCATCGAGAGCCTCGTCGTCCCGGCCGGCCCGGGCATCCGTGACGACGGCGGCGCGTATCCGGGCTGTGACATCTCGAGCTATTACGATCCGCTCATCTCGAAGCTCTGCGTCTGGGCGCCCACGCGCGAGCGCGCCGTCGCGCGGATGCGCCGCGCGCTCTCCGAGTACATCGTGACGGGCATCCGCACGAACCTCGCCTTCCACGAGAAGCTCTTCCAGCACCCCGACTTCGTCGCCGGCAACTACGACACCGGCTTCATCGAACGTCACAAGGAGCTGCTCCTCGGCTACCCGCTGGTGCCCGAGGCGGATCGCGAGAAGGTCGCGGTGGCCGTGGCGATCGCCGCTGCGCGCATGGAGCGCGCGACCGGCGCGAGCTCGGCGGTCACCGGCGAGAGCGGGTCTCGGCTCTCGCCGTGGGTCGCAGGCCAGCGCGCGCGACTCCGCTGATCCGGGCTCAGTCGGCGTCGGTGCCGCCGTCGGTCGGGCCCGCCTCGGCGCCGGCATCGACGACGCACTCTGCCGGGCACTCGCTCTGGACACACCCGAGGATGCGAAGCGCATTGCTTCGCGTCTCCGACGTCACCAGGTAGCTCGCGAGCTCGCTCGCGCAGCCGAGCTGCTGCGTCGTCAGGTAACACTCGAGCGCCCGCCCCACGATTCCCTGGCACGGGCAGTCGGCCGTGCACTTCGCGATGGCCTCGTCACACCGGGCCTTCGCGCAGCCGATGCAGACGCCCGTCGTCGATGCGCCGTCACCGATCGACGCGTCATGCACCTTCGCGAAGAGATCCGCCGTGCGGTCGCACGAAGGCTCGGGCTCGCTGCCGTCGGGCGTGCCCGACTCCCGAGCACCGCTCTCTGCGGCATCGGGCAGCTCCGCGGCGACGTCGTTGCTCGAGCCGCAGGCCTGAACGCAAAAGGCGCCCCCGAGGGTCCCTGCCGCGACGAGGGCGGCGAAGAGCCGGAAGCGCATGCTCGTCCGCCGTCAGCCGCCGTCGCCGCCGTCGCCGCCGTCGAGGAGCTGCGAAGCCTGACACTCGGAATCGCAGTTGTTCGACACGCAACCCGCGAGCGCGATGCCAATCTGCTGCGTCGACTTGGGCACGCCCTGGAACGAGGACGCGCACGCGATGCTCTGGGTCTTCGCGTAGCACTCGAGGGCCTTCGCTGCGACGCCCTGGCAGGCACAGTCCATCTTGCAGGAGTCGATCTCGTTCTTGCACTTCACCTTCGCGCAGCCGAGGCACACGCCGACCGACGACCCGCCGTCGGCGATCGAGGCGTCCGGGATGTCCTTGAGGATGTCCGCGGTCTTGTCGCACGTCGGCGCGGCGTCGACGACGTCGGCGACGGAAGTGTCCTTCACGGTCGCGTCGACGACGTCCTGACCGGCGTCGGTCGCGGCGTTGCTGTCGCTCTGGGTGCCACCGCACGCCTGGATGGCGAAGCCGCCTCCGAAAAGAACCGCAGAAAAGCCAACGACAAAGAAGCGAATACGCATGGTGCCGACGTCTTACACGAGGGCCAGCGCGAGCGCTACTCGCCCACGCGGGGGCCCGGCCGCGGATGGATGAACGCTGCATCGCTCTGACGCGACGCCGCGCCGGTCAGGGCGTAGTGTTTCGATCCCCATGCGCGCGCGTCAAAGGCTCGTCCCCCTGCTCTCCTTCCTGGTGCCGGTCGTGGTGGCGGCCTCGGCCTGCTCGAGCGACCCGGCCGCTGCGCCCGCCGCGGAAACCAAGGTGCATGCGCGGTTCACGCTGGGGGCGGACCCGCTCCCCGGCTTCCTCGACGTCCCGTTCCCCTCCGATGCGTACATGGAGAGTGGCCACTTCACGGCGACGCTTCCGGGCCTCGACCGCACCTTCAAGAACAACGCGGGTGTCCTCGCCACGCAGCTCGCCCTGACGAGCGGCTGGTCGCGGATCGCCCCCGTCCTCTTCCTGGTCGACGACCCCGCGCTTCCCAGGCTCGACAACGGGGAAGAAGCGGGCGCATCCGTGGACCGCATGACGCTCCCGGCGGACGAGGATGCGTGCAAGGCCGACGGGAGCTCGGTGTTCCTGATCGACCTGGAGGCGACCGATCCCGGCGCCGCGCGCGTTCCGTGCCGCGCGAGCACGCTGGACGAGCGTGAGCGCGAGAGCAGCCGCTTCTACGTGGCGATCGGCCCCGCGCGCGGCTTCGTGCTGGCGGAGGGCCATCACTACGCGGCGGTCATGACGAGCCGCCTCAAGACCGAAGCCGGGGTCGCCCTCGGAGCCTCGACGGACTTCACGACGACGGCGGTGAAGAAGGAGGGCGCGCTCGGCTCCCTCTACGGCGCCGCTTACGACAAGGTGATGAGCGCGATCGGGGGCGCGCTCGCCGCCGACGAGGCGCAGATCGTCGCGATTGCGCCGTACACGACCCAGAAGGTCACCGCCGAGCTCTATGCTGTCCGCGACGCGATGGAGGGCGCGCCCGCGCCGGCGCTCTCGTGGGACGCGGCGTCCGTCCTCCCGATGGCCAACGCGAGGTTCGCGCCGAAGTCGGCCGGGGTGCTCCCCATCGGCTTCACGGCAAGCCTGGACGACTGGCTCGGCGTCGTGGCGGCGGGCGCGAAGCTGCCCGACGGCAGCGACGATCCAGACGACTCGCTCCCCGTTCGCGCGCACGACAAGATCGCCGCGCTCGGTACGGCGGTGTTCTCCGCGCCCAACTACCTGCGCGTCCGCCCCGGGAAGTACGACGACCTCGAGCACGCGACGTTTGCGCGTGACGGAGCCGGCGTCCCCGTGGCCGCGCCCGAGAAGCCGACGTCGAAGATCTGGGTGACGTTCGCGGTCCCGACGTCTCCCATGCCCCCTGGCGGATACCCCGTCGTCATCGTGCAACACGGGCTCAACGGCTCGCGCGACTACCTGCTCTCGCACGCGAACCACATCGCCTCGAGGGGCTGGATGGCGGTCGCCATCGACAGCGTGACCTTCGGCGCGCGCGGCGCGGACCCGAATTTCCACGCCGAC
>JANXVA010000680.1 GCA_025351875.1 Myxococcales bacterium
CAGAGAGACCTTCTGAGCGCCGAATGCGACGACGGTGGGCTCGCCCTCGGCCCACTGCGCGGGGGGCGGAAGCGCGACGGTGCGCTGGCCCTTGAGGCCCTTGGCGCCTGCCGCGTCGAAGCGGAGGGCCGCGATGCCGACGCCGCTGAACAGCGACACCGCGCCGCTCGGAATGAACGGCGCGAGCACAGCGCGAACGTGGGGCGCGAGCTCCACGGCGCGGGCCGCGACCTCGCGCAGCTCGTCGAGCGTGTGGCAGACGACGGCCAGCGGATTGCCCGTGGTCATCGCCGCGCTGCCGTTCGCGAGCTGCGCCGGGCCTTCGACGACGTCGAGCGTCAGGACGCCCTTCCACGGCGTCGGCGGAGTGGCCGTGAGCGACGCGGCCTTCTTGCCGACATCGAGCGTGCCCTTGCGATCGCGGACGACGAGGACGTCGTCGGTCGGGAGGGCGCGGGGGATGGTAACGCGGACGGGGCGCTTGAAGCTGCGCGGATCGCCCATCTCACCGTTGGCGACCGCCCATGCGAGGGTCTCCGCGGAAGCGATCGCGACGTTCTTCGGCGACGTCACGCTCGGCTCGAGGTCGTGCGTGCGGACGCTGATGCCGGCGGGTGCGGGCGGATAGAGCTCGCCCGACATGACGCGGGCGTCGGGCTCGATGAGGCGCGCGCCGGTGGCGATGAGGTCGGTGAGCGCGCCGCTTCCGGCGAGCACCTCGAGCATCTGTCGCGACGGGATCGCGACGAGGAACTCGACGCGCGCCGGGACCCGCTTCGACTTGAGGAGAGCGGCGGCTGCAAAGAGATCGCGAAGCGTGCACCCGCTGTCGCCCCCGAGCAGCACCTGCGAAACCGGCTTGCCGTTGAGGTCGCGGACCGAACGGACCGCGCCCGTCTCATCCATGTAGAGGGGGTCGACCGCGCCGAGATCGACGTTGAGGACCTCGTCGCACGGAGCGCCGGCATCGGGAACGAGGGCGCGATGCGCCTTCGAGCGACGCTGATCGCGGAGGAACACCTCGGTGCGCTCGTCGCTCACGAAGAGCGCGCCGGCCGCGCCGAGCTGCGGCGCGAGACCCGCGAGCACCGCGCGCTCGGAGACCGAGAGGAGCCGCGCCGACGGACCGGCAAACTCGATGACGACGGGCGCCTGGTGCTGCACCTCGATGCGCGACACGGCCTCGCCGAGCCCACGACGGATCAGCTCGAGCGCGACGTCACGGGCGCAGACGAACGGACGCGTGCGCCCCGAGAGGAGAACCTGCACGCTGCGCGGCGGGCGCATCTGGATCGAGCCCTGCGCGAGCGCCTGCCCGAGCATGCCGGGCGAGACGACGAGCGTGAGCATGCCGATACCGCCGACGCTCGCGAGCCGAGGCTCGTCGGTGACGCAGAGCCGCGCGGGGCTCGCGAAGCGTTCGAGGTGCACCGGCGCCGGGAACCCTACGCCGGGTCGTCCAATGACGATTCCGTGCGCGAGCACATCGGCGGCCGCCGCCTGCATCTCCTCGCAGTGGAGGCGGGAGCCCGAGCTCGAGCTACTCACGGCGTGCGCGTCATAAATGATCGCCACCTCCGCGGAGGTCTTCTTCAGTCCGGCCTCACGTGCCTCGGCGACCGCGCGCAAGGGCGCACGGACGAGGACGATTTGGTCGACCTTGACGTTGACAACATCTCCCGAGAGCGTCGGGTCGGCACATCGCCCAGCCAGGATCTTCTGGGCCATCGTGCGGGGCGGATCCCCTGCTCGTGCGCGCATCGTGGCGGGACCTTAAACGTTCGTAGCCGCGCTGGTCAAGCAGGGTCGGGAGGGATTTCCACCTTGGGTTTCGCGCCTCTAACGCCGATTAGGCGGCAGCGTTGTTGACGCATCGTTCGCAAGGCCTTTAAGGTTGTTCCATGTTCAAAGAGGCGCTTCGGGAGCTCGTGGAGGGGACCGAGGGCGGACTCGCGGGACTGTTGATGGATTCGAGCGGAATTGCGCTCGAAAGCTATGCGAAGGACGATTCGCCCTTCGACATCAACACCATCGGCATCGAGTTCTCCGTGGTCATCGGGTCGATCAAGCGCGCCTCGGAGATGCTCGAGGCAGGCGCGGCCAACGAGATCGCGGTCGGGACCGACCGCCTCGTGACCATCATCCGGACCCTCGGGGACACCTATTTCCTGGCCCTGGCGATGCGGCCGGACGGAAACTTCGGAAAAGGCCGGTATTTGATGCGCACCGCGGCCCCGAAGCTGATGGCCGAGCTCTGAAGAAGAAGCTCCTCGCCCCTCCGGGCCGGTCGCCGGTCGCCAAGAGCGCACGGGGCCCTGCCGGTCGCCCTCGGGGCCCTCTGCAGGTCCTCGTCCTTTCTGGGCCGAATCTGCAGCTTTTGGGCACGCGGGAGCCCGCAATCTACGGAAAAGAGACCCTCGGGGACATCCACGCCCGCCTGGCCGTCCGGGCCGGGGAGCTCGGGGCGGAGATCGAAGGGTTCCAGTCGAACCACGAAGGAGCCCTCCTCGACCGCATGGGCGAGGCCCGGGGGAGATTCGACGGTCTACTCCTCAATGGAGGCGCCCTGACACACACCTCGCTCGCCCTCTTCGACGCGATCAAGGCCGTCGGCCTCCCGTGCGTGGAGGTTCACCTGTCGAACCCCGAGGCTCGCGAGGCCTACCGCCACGAGTCGAAGCTTGCTCCGGCTTGCATCGGGAAGGTCTGCGGCTTCGGCGGCGACAGCTACCTCCTCGCGCTCGAGGGGCTCGTGCGCTGGCTCCGTCCCGCGTAGCGCCGTTCGCGGCGGAAGAGGCTTTGCCCTGTAGCACGAGCCCGACTACCTTCGCCGGCGCCATGAGGTCCTGGAAATGACCGTCGATATCGACAAGCTGAGGGCGTTGCTCGAGCTCCTGACGGAGCAGAACGTCGCCGAGTTCGAGCACGAGAGCGAGGGCGTTCGCGTCCACGTCGTGAGGTCGCACCCGGCGCCCGCGGGCACGCTTTCCTACGCGCCCGGCGGCATGCAGTTCGGGGGAAGCGCTCCCCATGGAGGCGGCGGCGGCGCAGCACCTGCGCCCGAGCCGGAGCCCACGGACGTCCTCGACATCACGAGCCCGTTCGTCGGCACGTTCTATCGTTCGCCGAGCCCCGAGGCTCCGTCGTTCGTCGAGGTCGGCTCGGTCGTCCGCACGGGGCAGACGCTCTGCATCGTCGAGGCGATGAAGCTGATGAACGAGATCGAGGCGGAGCTCTCCGGCACCGTCGTCGAGGTGTTCGCTCAGAACGGCAAGTCCGTCGAGTTCGGCCAGAAGCTCTTTCGCATCAAGAAGGCATGAGCAACGCGTCTTCAGGCGGCGGCGGGCCGATCAGCGTGGCGCCCAAGTCGCTCGCACGTCCAAGCGTGCCTCCGTTCAAGAAGATCCTCATCGCGAACCGCGGCGAGATCGCGCTGCGCATCATCCGTGCGTGCCGTGAGCTCGGCATCGCGACGGTCGCCGTGCACTCGGACGTCGACACGCGCGCGCTCCACGTGCGCTTCGCCGATGAAGCCGTGTGCATCGGGCCCGCCCAGGCCGCTCGCAGCTACCTGCACATTCCGGCGATCATCAGCGCCGCCGAGATCACCGGCGCGGACGCGATTCACCCCGGCTACGGCTTTCTCTCCGAGAACCCCGAGTTCGCGCGCCTCTGCGCGAAGTGCGGCGTCACGTTCATCGGCCCAACGCCCGAGGCGATGCGCGCGTGGGGTGACAAGGTCACGGCACGCGGGAACGCGAAGCGGTTCGGTTTCCCCCTGCTGCCCGGCAGCGAGGTGCTGCGCGACGCCGACCACGCGGTCGAAGAGGCGCGACGCATCGGCCTCCCCGTGATCATGAAGGCCTCCGGCGGCGGTGGCGGACGCGGGATGCGCATCGTTCGCACCGCGGACGAGGTGGCCAGCGCGTTCCGTCAGGCGACGAACGAGGCCGAGTCCGGGTTCAAGAACCCTGACGTCTACATGGAGAAGTTCGTCGAGCGCCCGAAGCACATCGAGTTCCAGGTGCTCGCCGACAACCACGGCGGCGTGTGGACGCTCGGCGAGCGCGAGTGCTCGCTGCAGCGACGCCACCAGAAGGTGATGGAGGAGGCTCCCTCCCCCGCCATGACCCCCGAGCTCCGCCAGGAGATGGGCGAGGTGATCCGCAAGGCGATCCTCGAGACCAACTACACCTCGCTCGGAACGCTCGAGTTCATCATGGACGAGGATCGGAAGCTCTATTTCCTCGAGATGAACACGCGCGTGCAGGTCGAGCACCCCGTGACCGAGATGGTCACCGGCCTCGACCTCGTGTCACTCCAGATCCGCGTCGCTTCTGGCGAGAAGATCGAGCTGCCCGACACACGCCAGTGGAGCTTCCGCGGCCACAGCATCGAGTGCCGGATCAACGCCGAGGACCCGCGCACCTTCGCGCCGTGGCCCGGCAAGATCACCGAGTACTTCCCGCCTGGCGGCACCGGCGTCCGCGTCGACTCCGGCGTGTACGGCGGCTGGACCGTCCCCCAGCACTACGACTCGTTACTCGCGAAGCTCATCGTCCACGCGAGCTCCCGCGAGGAGGCGATCATCCGCATGCGACGCGCCCTCGACGAGTTCATCGTCGGCGGAATCCGCACCAACATCGAGCTTCACAAGCGTCTCCTCGAGGACGACGAAGTGAAGTCCGGAGAGATGACGACGCGGACGATCGAGCGGCTCATCGCGCAGCCGACCGCCTGAACGGCGACGGTAGCCAAGCGGCCCGACCGCTCGTAGCCTTCCGGCCATGCTCACCGGCCGGATGATGGACTTTCCGCTGACGCTCACCCACTTCCTGGAGCGTGCGCGCACGTTCTTCGGCAAGAGCGAGCTGGTCACCTGCCTCGTCGACAAGACCGAGTGCCGGATGTCCTACGAGGAGTTCTCGGCCCGAACAGGCAAGCTCGCGAACGCGCTGACGCACAAGCTCGGCATCAAGGCCGGCGACCGCGTCGCGACGCTCGCGTTCAATCACCAGCCGCACCTCGAGGCCTACTTCGCGATCCCGTGCGTCGGCGCGGTGCTCCACACGCTGAACCTGCGCCTCCATCCGACGGAGCTCGGGTACATCGCCAAACACGGCGAGGACGTCGTCGTCTTCTGCGACGAGGCGCTCCTCCCGCTCCTCGAAAAATTCCGCGCCGATGTGCCTTCGCTGCGCAAGGTGGTCGTCTTCCGCAACGACCCGAAGGCTCCGCGCAGCACTCCCCTCCCCGAAGGCTTCCTCGACTACGAGGACCTCATCGCCGGGGAGCCGAGCCACTTCGACTGGCCGCGCCTCGAGGAGAACAGCGCGGCGATGCTCTGCTACACCTCCGGCACGACCGGCAATCCAAAAGGTGTACTCTACAGCCATCGATCCATCGCGCTCCACACGCTCGTCATCATGTCGCGCGAAAACATGGGGATTGCAGGCGACGACGTCATCCTCCCGGTCGTGCCGATGTTCCACGCCGCGGCCTGGGGCACTCCGTTCGCGGCCGTCGCCGCGGGCTCCAAGCTGGTCTTCGGCGGTGGCCACTTCGACGCCGTAACGCTGCTCGACCTGATGGCGAAGGAGCGCGTCACCTTCGCCGCGGGGGTACCCACCATCTGGATCGGCATCCTCTCCGCGCTCGACGCCGAGCCGAAGCGCTGGGACCTGTCGTCGATGCGCACCATGGCCATCGGCGGCTCGGCGGCCCCGCCGGCGCTCATCGACGGCTTCTCCACGCGGCATGGGCTCGAGGTCACGCACGCCTGGGGCATGACCGAGACGCAGCCCGTCGGCACGATGGCGCGGATCAAGCCGAACCTCCGCGGCGGCTCGCCGGAGCAGCTCCTCGCCCTCCGCGCCTCCCAGGGGTTCGCGGTCACGTTCGTCGAGCAGCGTCACACCGACGAGACCGGCAAGGTCCTCGCCTGGGACGGCGAGACGATGGGCGAGCTCGAGGTCCGAGGCCCGTGGGTCGCGAAGTCGTACTTTGGCGACGAGGGCAAGGACCGCTTCACCGCGGACGGATGGTTCAAGACCGGCGACGTCGTCACGATCGACGCCGAGGGCTACGTGCGCATCACCGATCGCTCGAAGGACGTCGTGAAGTCGGGCGGCGAGTGGATCAGCAGCGTGCAGCTCGAGAACGCGCTGATGGCCCACCCTGCGGTCCTCGAGGCCGCGGTGTTCGCGGCGCGGCACCCGAAGTGGGACGAGCGTCCGGTCGCCGCGATCGTGCTCCGGCCCGGCAAGGCGGCGACAGAAGCCGAGCTCGCTGCCTCCATCGAGGGCAAGTTCGCGAAGTACTGGATGCCGGACCGGTTCCTCTTCGTCGAGACCATCCCGCGCACGAGCACGGGGAAATTCCTCAAGTCGCGCCTGCGCGAGCTCTACGGCGAAGTCCTGATGAAATGAGTCAAGCTCGGGCGCGCGGCGCTTCGCGCTTCGACGACGTGCCGGGCAGGCTCTCGACGCGGCCGTCGGCGAACCCGAACACGGCCTCGTCACCCCACGCCACGCGGGTGCACCCGGTGAGCGGGACGTCCTCGATGGTGGCGCCCTTCGGGCCGAGCTTCACGAGGCCCGCGGTGCCGTCCGCGAAGACGCACGCGATACGCCGGCCCTCGCGGTCGAAGGCGAGTGACGTCGGCGTCTCGCGGACACGAAGACGCGCGAGGATCTTCCCCTTCACGGGATCGATGAGCGCGATGCTGCCGTCGTCGGCGCCGGAAGCGACGATGCGACCGCGCGGATCCGCCGCGAGGCACGTCACGCCGAACGCCTCATCGTGAGGCTCGAGGCGATGGAGGACCTTTGCCTCGGTCACGTCGACGATGAACAGGCGGCCGTCGAGGGCGCCGGTGCCCACGACGAGGAGCCGACCCGGGAGGCGCGCAAGCGCGGTCACGTCGCCGTCGGAGAGCGCGTAGCTCGTCACGTGGGTCGCTTCGGCGAGGTCATAGACGTCCACCGAGCCCGAATCGGTACCCGCAAACGCGTAGTCCTCGTCGGCCGCGAAGGCCGTCGATTGGGCGCGGAGCGCGAGCGGGCGCAGCTCGTCCCACGGGGGCGCGCTTGCCATGACGAGGCGCGACGTCGACGCGACGACCTGCTCGTCGCGCGTGAGGACGAGGCAGGCGAGCGCATCGCCGAGGGGCCGTGATGCGACCTCGACCGCCGCGCGAAGCACGCGCACGTTGCCCGAGCCGTCACCCACGGCGATCAGATCGCCGAGCGAAGCGAGCGCCGTCACCGGCGAAGATGCGCTCTTCGCGAGATCGAGGCTCGCGCGGGGCCACGCCCGAGCGACCGGCGTCCTGCCGCCGCTGAAGAGCGTGCGCTTGCCCAGCGCGAGGGCGGTGACGCCGCCTTCCTGGGCCTCGAACGAGCCACCTGGCTCGCCTGAATCGGAGGCGAACGCCTGGACCCACCCGCTGTCGGTTCCGGCGACGACCCACTCGGCGTCGGCGGCGAGAGCCGTCACCCGGTCGCGCGCGCGAACGCGACGAATCGTCTTCTTCGTCGCGACGTCGATCCAGACGAGCCAGTCACCCAGCGCGAGCACGACGCGCCCCGCGTCGACCGATGCGAGACGCCATTCCGTGGCGGGCTCGGTCGATGCGAGCCGAAGCGTGCCGACGTTCGAGCCATCGCGCATGGCGGTGAAGACGAGCGCGCCGTCGTCGGCGAGCGCGACGACGTGCCCGGTGACGATGGTGACGAGGACCCACGCGCCGGGCACGGTCCAGCGCTGCTTGCCCGCGTGGGTCCACAGCTCGAGGGTGTCGGTGCGCGCGACCGCGACGCCGTCGACGGCGACCGCGAACGCCGTGACGTCGCTGCCGCCGTCGGCGAACATGGCGGGCTTGCCCTTGACCGGCTTCGCATTGCTCGGTGCAAGGTGCGTCGTCCCGGGGACGCGGCAGAGCCAGCCCTCCGCGAACGGAAAGGCCTGCACGGTGCCGCTGGGGAGAGCGACCTCGCTCGTGCGCCTGGCCTCGGCGTCGTAAATCCCAAGCGTGTGATGCGCCTCGACGGCCGCAGCCCCCTCGCCACGGACGACGAGCGCGAGCGCCGGGCCGTGCCCGGCTTTGGAGGCTGTCAATTGCCCTCCCAGCGCAGGCTCTCGCCGGTGACGCTCGCGATCTTCTGCTGGTTCTGCCCCTGCGTGTTCGAGATGTAGAGGCCGCCGCGCGTCGAGAAGAACGCGACACTGCGCCCGTCGGGCGAGCACGCGGGATACGTGTTCGAGCCTTGATCCTGGGTCAGGCGCTTCATGTTTCCGCCGCTGGGGTCGATGCTGAAGATGTCCCAGGTGCCGCCGTCACGACCCATGAAGAGGATCTTCGCGCCCTCCGGATCGTTGCACCACACCGGGGCCATGTTGTACGCACCGCGGAAGCTGACGCGCTTTCCGTCGACGTAGATCTGCGGGTTACCGCCGGCGTTCGAGACGTACGCGAGCTGGCCCGCGGGGCCGAACGCGGGATGAGTATTGAGGCCGCCCTGCGTGGTCTTGGTGAGGCTCGCGCCGTCGGGAGAGCCCGTCCAGATGTCGCTCTGGCCGTTCTGCGAGACGACGACGGCCATCTTCGATCCGCCGAACGCGACGCCGAAGACGAGGCCAGCCTGCTTCATCACCTGCGTGTTGCCCGGGTACTTGAAGAGCTGGTAGCTGCCGTCGGGCAGGCCGCCTGCGTAGTAGACGGCGCCGCCGGGGCCGACCGCCGGCGCGAGCGCGACGTTCGACACGGCCTGCATGCGACCGAGCCCCTGACCATCGCTGTCGACGCCGAAGACTCCCTTCTGACCGCGCCCGGTGGTCGCGCTGAACACGAGCCGCGTGCCGAACGAGGCGGGCGTACCCGTGAAGTATTTCACCACCTCGTTGTCGAACTGGTGGACCGCGCCGCGGACCGCGCCGGGAGCTACGTCGTACTCCTTCTTCAGCACGGCGTCCGAGCCGCGCGAGACGACGTAGAGGCGGAGCTCGAGGTGCACGTTCGTGCCGCGCATCGAGCTGTTCCCCTTCACGACGCCCTCGGCGCCGACCGTGCGCCACGACGCGGGGTCGATCGCGAGCCCCTCGCGCTCGAGGTTCGCCGTGAAGCTCTTCGCGTCGAGCACCTGGAACATGCTCGAGAGCGTGAGGTCGCGGCTCGCCGTCTCGACGACGCTGCCTGCCACGGCGGCGTCCCCAGGCGGAGGGGCGATGGCGATCTTGAACAGCGCGCGCGCGCCGCCGGAGACGACGACGCTCGTGACGGCGCCGTTGTTCGCAGCCGCAGGAAGCGCGCTCGCGGCGGGCGCCGCGCCGCTTGCCGCTGGAGCCGACGGCTGCGCGATGGCGGAGGTCGCCAGCACGAGGCACGCCGCGGGAAGGACCAGGTAAGCAAAGCGACTCACTTGCATCGGGAAGGGTCTCCGTTGGGGTCGCCGAGGATCGAGAGCTGCACCTTGCGTGAACGGTACTGCTCGTCGACTTCCTTCGGGGGTGTCGGAAGCGGAGTCTTGTCTTCGAGGAGCTTGAGGAGCATCGCGCGGGCCGAGTCGTCGAACATCGGGTTGCCGCTCGACTTCACGGGCTCCTGGCGGACGTGCCAGACGACCATGTTGCGACCGACCTGCATCTCGAACACGACGCACAGGCGTCGCGCCTCGCCGACGGAGATGATCGTCGGTACGTGATTGCGCTCCGTGAAGAACTGCCCGAGGAGCGCGGCGTACATGTCACCAGCTTTGACCTTGTTCGGGTCGGTCTCCTGGCCGCCGTCGATGCCGGACTCGTGCCCGACCTCGGTGCGGGCCTTGCCGGCGTCCTCGGCGAACGGGTCGGTCTTCGCGATGAGGTTGGCGATGTCGGAGTCCTGCGTGTTCGGCGGCGGGGGCACGCCGGCGTCGGGCTTCTTCGGACCTGGCTCCTCGCGCGAGGCGACGACCTGCTTCTGCGGCGCGGCGCGCGCCTGGGGGACGAAGCGATCCGGGAGCTTCTTCGGGTCGAGCGGCTTGCCGAGCTTGAGCAGCGACGCCTGGATGACCGGCCGCGCGACGAGCGGTTTCTCCTCCTCCGTGACGAACGCATTGGGCCAGACCGCCTTCACGACGAAGGGTCCGACCGCGAGCACGTGGAGCGCCGCGGCCACCACGACGCCAAGGACGACTTCGTCCGCGGTGTAGCGAGGTGTGTAGGGGACGCCGGGAAGCTTCATTGAGGGGTCCGTGCCGAAGGCGCGCGGGAGGATTGAGGAGGCGCGGACTGTACCGCAGCCTGTTCGACGGACCTAAGCCCCCGTCGATCTAGCGCTTTGTCTACTTCACCACCATCGGATCCGTGAGCATCCCGAGCTTCTCGACCCCCGCGCCGCGGGCTGCGGCCATGACGCGCAGGACGGCGCCGTACTTCACGTTTTCGTCGGCCTGGACGTACAGCTCCTTCTCCTCCTGGAGGCGGGCGTTCGTCTTGAGCTTGTCCTCGACGGCCTGCGTGATCTCGTCTTTTCCGAGATAGACGTGCTCGTCGGCGGTGATGATGACGAGCAGCTTGGCCTCGTCCATCTGCATGGGCGCGCTCTTCACCTTGGGCAGATCGACCTGCACGCCAGTGGTGAGCAGCGGCGCGGTCACCATGAAGATGACGAGGAGCACCAGCATGACGTCGATGAGCGGCGTCACGTTGATCTCGTTCATGCCGCCGAGGCGGCCTTTTCGGCTTCCTCCGCCCGCCGACATACTCACGGCTACATTCCCCCGAGCTTGGCGCGCGCGGACACGTCGGCCGCGAAGCCTTCCATCATGTCGGCGAGCTGCCCGACGCGGCGCGCGAAGTAGTTGTAGGCGATGACGGCGGGGATGGCGGCGACGAGG
>JANXVA010000706.1 GCA_025351875.1 Myxococcales bacterium
AGCGTTCGTTCGGCGAACTGCCTGCAGAATGCAAACATCACCCTCATCGGCGAGCTGGTTCAGCGCACCGAGCAGGACATGCTGAAGACGAAGAACTTCGGCCGCAAGAGCCTCAAGGAGATCAAGGAAATCCTTGCCAACATGGGCCTCTCGCTCGGCATGAAGATCGACAACTGGCCGCAAATGCTCGAGCGCTGGAAGGCGCAGCAGGCCCAGAACTAGTCGCCTCGGCGACCAAGCTTTAGAGAAGAGACGAGAGAGTCATGCGCCACAAGAATTCAGGTCGGAAGTTCGACCGGAACACCAGCAGCCGTAAGTCGATGTTCCGTAACCTTACGGCCAACCTCGAGCTCAACGAGCGAATCGAGACCACCGAGGCGAAGGCCAAGGAGCTCCGTCGCGTTGCCGAGCGGCTCATCACCAAGGCGATCCGCCTCGGTGAGGTGTCCTACACGCCCCAGGAGAAGCTCTCCGAGGTCGACAAGGGCAAGCGCCTCGCGACGAAGCGGATCATCTCGGCGTTCCTTCCTCGTTGGGGAACGCTCGTCGAGAAGGGCGGAGAGACCAAGAAGGTCGATCTGGTCGAGAAGCTCATGCTCGACCTCGCCAAGCGCTTCGCCAAGCGCCCCGGCGGCTACACGCGCACCATCAAGATGGGGCAGCGTCGTGGCGACAACGCTCCGCTCGTCTTCATCGAGTTCGTCGACAAGGCGGAAGCGGCCGAGGGCGGCGAGAAGCCCGCGAAGAAGAAGGCGGCGCCCAAGAAGGCGGCGGCTTCGAAGAAGACCGAGAAGGCCGCGGCAGCCGCGGGCTGATCCGCGCCGGCCGCGCAACTGCGCGGTTCTTGGTCGAGAGTGGAGGGCGGCGAGCGAGAGCTCGTCGCCTTCTGCGCGTTTGTGGGCACCGGCGTGAGGTTGGGCGTGTCAGACAACCTCCCCGGTGTCTGCCCCCGCGCGCGAGCGGGTTCGGTCGAACTGCGCCAAGGCATATCTGTGCCGTTGCGACGCACCTCTCGGCTTCCGTATCCTCGAGGGAATGCTTCGAGTCAGATCGCGCGTGATCGGGGGTTGGTTGTTGGCCGCGGGGCTGCTCGCGACGACGGTCGTGGGGGCCTGCGCCGACAAGAAGGGCGCGCTCATGCTCGCCATCACGACGGACATGAAGGCGCCGAAAGACGTCAACGCCGTCGCCGTCTCGATCACCACGAACGGCCTCGTCAAGGCGAGCTTCATCGGTCGCGTCACGCCGCAGGGGGACATCCTCCTCCCCGGCACGCTCGCGATCGTCGAGCCCGACGACAAGAACGCGGTGATCCGCATCCGCGTGATGGCCTTCCAGAACCAGAAGCCCCGCGTCATCCGTGACGTGCGGACGACCGCGCCGCCGGACGGTCGCACCGCGCTGCTCCGCATCCCGCTCAACTTCGTGAACGACGGCAAGGTCGCGGGCAGCGCGCTGCCGGACGGCCTCGTCCCCGACCCGGTGCCGGGAACCGAAGGGTTGAGCCCGCCCGCGAGCGCGACTGCGACCACGGGCGACGCCGGCAGTGTCGGCACGAAGGATCTCTCGCCGAGCGGCGGTGACTTCGACTTCATGCTGAACTTCCAGCCGAAGGACTGCCTGAACCCGCAGGACGAGACGATCATCAACGGCGAGTGCCACGACAGCTACATCGACCCGGCGACCCTCCCCGACTTCGACGCGGCCGATCTCGGTGACAGCACCGGTCAGAACGGCGCGTGCTTCGATCTCGGCAAGTGCTTCGCGGGGGCGATCGACACGGGCCAGGGGAACGGCGCGGGCCCGAAGGATGGCGGCGACCTCGGCCCCGTGGACGCCGGCGCTTCAGGCCCCGACGGCAGCGTGGATGCCGGCGCGAAGCCCTTCAAGGACTTCCGCCCGGCGACCGTCGACTTCGATCCCGTCGCCTGCACCTACAAGCTGAACGGAGCGGACCCTGCGCGCCTCAACATTGCCATCGTCACGCCCGACACGGGCGAGTGCGTGCGCGCCGGCGAGTGCTACGTCCCGATCGATCGAGGCGCGACAGGCTGGCAAGACGACGGCGCCGGCAACATCCAGCTGCCCTCGTACCTGTGCAAGTTCCTCACGGCCAAGGGGCTGCACCTCGCGACGTCGACCGACGTCTGCGCCGCGAAGCTCGAGTCCAACCCGATCTGCACGCCGATGGCCGGCGACGACGCTGGCATCTTTCCGGTCGGCGGCGGCGACGGCGGCAAGCCCAACAACTTCCCGATCCCCGACGACTACGTGAGCGCCGTCGCGCTCTTCGGCCCCACGCTCTTCTTCGCGGGCTCGGCGCGTCAGGGCTACGTGGACCTCACGAACCCGTCCGCCATGGCGCAGCCGGTCGTGGGCACCGCGGTCGCTGGCAACCCGCACCTGCCGTGGCGCTTTGGCGTCGGCGCTGGCGGCGTCGCGATCGCGAACAACACGCAGACCGGCTACGTGCTCGGCCCGCAGGGCCAGTCGATGTCGATCATGTTCAGCGCCAACGTCCTCGACGTGGCCGCTCTCGGCACGGGCTTCACGTGGGGCTCGACCGGGGGGCAGGGCATGCCCGCGCTCATCATCGCGCCGCCCACGCCGCCGACCATGGCCGACGTCTCGGTCAGCTTCGTGACGTCCGTCGCCGCGACGAACCTCCCGAACTACATTCTCGTCGGCGATCAGAGCGGCGGAGTCTCCCTCTGCCAGCCCCAGTCCAGCAACTGCGGTGCGGCTGCGGGCGCCGGCGGCGGGCGCGTCGACAGCATGGTCCTCAAGACCCCGGGCGCGGGTTACGCGCTCGCGGGGGACGGCCTCTACGCGATCACGGCAGACAGCGGCATGGGGCTCACGACCAAGGCACGTATCTTCCAGGATGCGACGTTCGCAGGCGTCCAGGAGGGGTCGACCTACCTCGCCCATCAGGTCGCCGTGGCCGGAGACTGCATCGTCTTCTCGTCGTCCAACGGCCTCGAGTTCGTGACGGACGTGGCCGGCAAGAAGGGCGCGAGAGCGGCGGCGCCGCTCGTGGGAGCCGCGCCTGGACAGCCGATCCTCGGCGTCGCGATCGGGCCGGACATGGCCGGCCCGGCGGGTAGCCTCGTGGCCTACTACACCGTCTATGCGCCGAGGGATGTAGCGGCTCCGGCGAAGGGCGGCGGCGTGCACCGCGTGTCGCTTCCCAAGGAGTGCAGCGTCGGTGGCGACGGCGGCACCTCGACGGACGCCGGGACGGACGCGGGCCCCGCGTGCGGCCCGGCGACCTGCCCGACGGGCTGCTGCTCACCGGGGATCGGCTGCCTGACCTTCCCGCAGCAGAAGATGAACACGTGTGGAAGCCTCGGCAACGCGTGCATGGACTGCGGCGTCTCAGGCTCGTGCGTGCCGGCGGCCGGCACCGGCGGCCAGTGCGGCTGACGTGAGCGCGACGAGCATCGAGCAACACCCGAGGATCGCGACATGAGCAACAACGCAACCAGCACACCCAACGCCGGGCAGATCCTCGCCGGGAAGTATCTCGTAGAGGAGGTGCTCGGCGTCGGCGGCATGGGCGTCGTCGTCGCGGCGAAGCACATCCAGCTCGACCAGAAGGTTGCGATCAAGTACCTGCTCCCCGCGGCGCTCCTCAACCAGGAGGTCGTCGAGCGCTTCGCCCGCGAAGCCCGTGCCGCCGCGAAGATCCGCGGCGAGCACGTCGCGCGCGTCATCGACGTCGGTCAGTTCGACGACGGCGCGCCGTACATGATCATGGAGCATCTCGAGGGGCACGACCTCGCGAAGCACCTCGAGCTCCATGGCCCGCTGCCGATCGAGGACGCGATCCGCTACCTCCTCGAGACCTGCGAGGCGCTCGCCGAGGCGCACGGAGCGAAGATCGTCCATCGCGATCTCAAGCCCTCGAACATGTTCCTCGCCACGCAGCCGGACAGGAGCACCATCATCAAGGTGCTCGACTTCGGCATCTCGAAGACCGGCGACGCGCCTGCCGCCGCGCTGACGAAGACGTCCGCGCTCATGGGCACGTGCTTCTACATGTCGCCGGAGCAGCTCACCAACCCGAAGGGCGTCGACCACCGCTCCGACATCTGGTCGCTCGGCGTCATCCTCTACGAGCTGCTCGCGGGCCGGCAGCCGTTCCTCGGCGAGAGCGTTCCCGAGATCATCGGCGGCATCCTCTCGAACCAGCCGGACAGCATTCGCACGCTGCGCACCGAGGTCCCCTTCGGGCTCGAGGTCGTCATCGGCAAGTGCATGCAGACCAAGGCAGGCGATCGCTACCAGAGCGTCGCGCAGCTCGCCGCGGCACTTGGCCCGTTCGCGCACGCTCGCGATCGCCAGAGCGTCGAGATCACCGCGCGCGTGCTCGGTGAATCGCTCAAGCCGCCGGCGATCACCGCGAGCTCGAGCAAGGACGCCAGCACCGCGACGATCATGACGTCGTCCTCGCCGAACTTGCTGACCGACCCGACGCTGCCGCCGCTCACCGGCAACACCGCCTCGCAAGGGAGCTCGCCTGTGGCGGAGGTCGTCCCGACCACGACCAGCGGGAGCGGTGCGACCGGGCCCGCCGTGCCTGCCGTGACGACGCATGCACTGGCGACGTCCGCGATCACGGACAAGCCGAAGCGCTCTCCGGTCCCGATGGTCGCCGGTGCAGCCCTGGTCGTCCTCGCGCTCATCGGCGGCGGCCTCTTCGCCATGAAGGGCAAGGGCGGCGACGTACCGGCCCTTCCTGCAGCCGCCTCGACTGGACTCGTCGCGGCGCCGACGTCGACGCCCGCGGCTGCGCCCACCGCTCTGCCCACGAGCACGAGCGCGACCACCATCCTTCCGGCGGCGACCGCCGCAGCGCCTGCGCCCGACCCGTCGTCCGCCGCGCAAGCAACGACCGCCGTTGCCCCGCGTGTAACGGCGACCCCGCGCGCATCCGCGTCCACTGCGGGTGCCGCGCCCGTGAAGTCCGCGGCGCCCGCAGCTCCCTCCGCTACTCAAGCCGCAGCACCCGCCGCCAGCACGAAGTCGAACCCCTTGCAGATGGGCATCAAGTGAGAAAAATCGCTCTCGTTCCCGCTCTCGTCGTCCTGCTGTCTGCGCAGGTCGCCTTCGCGCAGCCGAAGCCCGGGCCCGCGAAGCCAGGTGGAAAGCCGGGCACGACCGCGGTGCCGGCGCCTGCGCCCGAGCCTCCGCCTCCGCCGCCTGGTCCGCCGTCGCTCTCCGAGTCGCTGAAGGACACTGCGAAGGCAGACTATGAGTCCGGCAAGGTCCTCTTCACCGACGGCGACTACGCTGGCTCGCTCGTGAAGTTCTCGAGCGCGTTCGACGCCTCGAAGGACCCGCGCCTCCTCTGGAACATGGCGGCGTGCGAGAAGAACCTCCGCCACTACTCGAAGGCGCTGAAGCTCGTTCGCCAGTACGTCACGGATGGAGACAAGGTCCTCACCGACCAGGACAAGCAGGAGGCGAACGAGCTCATCAAAGTGATGGAGCCGTTCACCGCGAAGCTGAAGTTGAGCGTGGACGAGCCGGGCTCCGAGGTCACGATCGACGACGAGGTGATCGGAAAGTCTCCGGTCGAGCCTCTCGTCGTCGACATCGGCACGCGCAAGCTACGCGTCCACAAGGAGGAGTTCGAGGACTTCAACAAGGAGCTTCCCGTCGGCGGTGCGATGGAGGTCTCCGTCGACGTGAAGATGGTGAAGATCGTCCACGAAGGCCGCATCAACGTGAAGGCGTCGAACGACGCGACCATCGCGATCGACGACAAGGTCGTCGGTACCGGGACGTGGTCGGGCGTCCTTCCGAGCGGCGGTCACACGCTCAAGGTGACCGCGCCGAAGTTCCGCGTGTACCAGGCCGAGGTCCTCATCCAGGACAAGCAGTCACGCGACGTCGCCGTCACCCTCGAGGCAGAACCGAGCAAGGGCCTGCCTGCATGGGCATGGATCACGGGCGGAGTCGTTGTCGCCGGCGGCCTCGCGGTCGGCGGCTACTTCATCTTCAAGCAGGATCCGAAGTACGACGGACCGAGCGGCAACCTGAACCCCGGTCTCGTCCAGGCGAACGCGCCCTTCCGCTTTCGCTAAGCGGCCTTGCGGAGGTGAGCGCGCGGGCGACGACGGCGCCCGCCGAAGAGCAAGATGCCGATCACGGCGACGAGGAGGACGCCTCCCGCCGCCGCGACGGTGCGCGTGCGGCTCTGCCGCTCGTCGGAGCTCGCCTCGAGGCGCGAGAGCTCGGCGCGCGCCTTCGCGTGCGTCGGGTCGAGCGCGATGGCGCGCTTGAACGGCTCGGTATCGGGGATGCCGCGAAGAGCGAGGTCCTTGCCTTCGAGGTAGGCGATCTCCGCCTTCACCTGCGCGATGCGAGGGCCTTCGGGGGCGATGCGCGCCGCCTTGCGGAGCATGGCGAGCGCCGCGGGGGCGTCGTTCTCCTCGAGTTTGTCGGCTTGTGCGACATAGGCCGGCACCATCTCGGCGCGCCGATCGAGCAGCGGCTGCCGCGCGAGGACCTTGTCGAAGGCGGCGACGGCCTCCTCGACCTTGCCGTCCTTCTCCTTCTTGAGCCCGTCCTCGAGGAGGCCGTAGACCTCCTGCAAGCGTACGCGGTCGTAGGCGGCGAAGAGCTCCCTCGCGACGTCGACCGCGGGCCAGCCGTCCGGCGCGGCCTTGCCGGTCAGGTTCGCGTACGCCTCGCGCAGCTTCCAGACGGCGTCCTGACCGAAGCTCGTGAGCGATTCTCGCGCGGCCGTGCGGACCTGCACGCGATCGGAGCTGACGAAGGACAGGATGACCGGCACAGCATCGAGATCGTGGATGGCGCCGTACGCATGGAGGACGTCGGCGAGGACCTGGTTGTCCTTGGTCTGCACGGCGTCGCCAGGGATGCGTTTTCCCATCGCCTCGAGCTGGTTGTAGGCCCAGTGTCGGAGCTCCGACGAAGAGTCCTTGCGCGTCTCGATGAGCGCGGGCACGGACCTGTCGCCGAGCGCGCGAAGCTGCCTCGTGATCTCGGGACGGAACGCACCGTTGTGGTCGCCGGCGACCTTCACGAGCTGGCGCACGGCGGGGGTCGTGCCGGCATGCGCGAGCGCGCGGATGAGCGCGGCGGTGGTGAGCGCCGCCTTCGCGCCTGCGTCGCCCTTCGCCTGCGCGAGCATGGCGTCACACAGATCGGAGGTCTCGCCCGTCTTCGCCTCCTTGCTCTGCTTCACAGCCGAGGCGACCGAGGCGGAGCTCGCCTTTCGCAGCTCGGTGAGCTTCTTCGTGATCGCCGGGATCGCGTCCTGTCCGAGCTCCGAGGTGGCTTTGGCCGCCTTCTTCCGCGCGTCCATGTCGTCACCCGCGAGGGGCGCGAGCATGCGGTCGAGCTCGCCGTCGGTCATGCCACCTTCGGCGTTCGCAGCCGCGGTCGTCGCAGACGCCGTCGGGGGCGGCGTGTCGGCGAATGCGGAGCCGGCCAGGCTGAGCGCTGCGACGAGCCCGAGGGCGGCCAAGCTTCGTGATGTCTTCATCGATGACGCCATCATCAGGTTTCGAAAGGGAACGCCCGGCGGCGTCGCGTCATTCGACGATCTGAAATTCGGGGAATTCCCCGGTGTAGCCGCGCCAGCGGGTGTCGACGTGGTCGACGCGGGCTGCCGAAGGGCCATGGCTGGCCCAGCCCGACAGCTCCTTGATCGAGTCCTCGTCTCCCTCGGCCACGAGCTCGACGGCTCCGTCCGGGCGGTTCCGCACCCAGCCTGTGATCCCCAGACGCCGCGCCTCGCGCAGTGCCGCCGCGCGGAAATAGACGCCCTGAACGCGCCCGCGGATGACCAGGTGGATACGCTTTTGGGCCATGATCCTAGCCCTCTAGGAAGTACCGAAGGACCGCGCCGAGGGCAACATCGTAGTAAGCTGCGCGCCGTGTCCGACCCGTCCTCGCTCTCGTTCTTGAACCGGCTCTGGTTCGCCTATGTCGTGTTCTTCCGCGTGCTGTTCAACGGCGAATATGCCGCCGAGCTGCATAGCCCGAAGGCGCTGGGTGCCCCGCCCCCTGAAAAGGCAAAGGCGTTGCCCGAGCCCGAACCCGAGGAGAAGGCTCCCGCCAGGGCCGAGCCGTCCCCCGTGGCCATCCCTCCTGCGGCTCCTTCCACCGACGCCGCCCTCCAGCTCCTGGCCCTCCTCCAACGCGAAGGCCGTTTCGTCGATTTTCTCGAGGAGGACGTTGCGAGCTTCGCTGACGCGGACATCGGGGCCGCGGCCCGCGTCGTTCATGCCGGTTGCCGGAAGGCGATCCGCGAGCACGTGACCCTCGAGCCCGTCCGCACCGAGGAGGAGGGGACGCGTGTGACGCTCCCCGATCCGCTCGATGCCGCCTCGATCAAGCTCACCGGCAACGTCGCCGGTAAGGGACCGTTCACCGGCACGCTCCGTCATCGCGGCTGGCGTGCCGCCAAGATCACGATGCCCACGGCCGTCGCCGGGCACGACGCGCGCGTCCTCGCGCAGGCGGAGGTGGAGCTGTGAGCACGGCCAAGGGCCCCCGTTACGTCGTCGGCATCGACCTCGGCACGACGCACACCGCGCTGGCGTACGCGCTCATCCAGGAGGACCCGTCGCTCCCGGCCCCTCCGATCGAGGTGCTCTCGGTCCCTCAGCTCGTCGCGCAGGGCACGGTCGAGTCACGCGAGCTGCTGCCGTCGTTCTTCTACGTCGCGCACGAGAGCGACGGCCCACAGGCGTTGCCGTGGGACAAGAAGCGCACGTACGTCGTCGGCGAGCATGCGCGCGCGCGCGGCGTCGACGCACCGGCGCGCGTCATCGCGAGCGCCAAGAGCTGGCTCTGCCACCCCACCGTCGATCGTCGTGGCGCCATTCTCCCTCCCGGCGCCCCCGAGGACGTCGAGCGCATCAGCCCCGTCGAGGCCTCGTGGCGCTACCTGGAGCACCTCATGGAGGCGTGGGAGCACGTGATCGCCAAGGGTGATCCCGAGCTCGCCCTCGCGAAGCAGAGCGTCGTTCTGACCGTGCCCGCGTCGTTCGATGCGGCCGCACGCGAGCTCACCACCGAGGCCGCGTACGCTGCGGGTCTCGAGGACCTCACGCTGCTCGAGGAGCCCCAGGCCGCGTTCTACGCATGGCTCGGGATGCGCGGGGACCAGTGGCGCAAGGAGGTCAAGGTCGGCGACGCCGTGCTCGTCGTCGACGTCGGCGGTGGCACCACCGATTTTTCCGTCATCGCCGCGATCGAGAAGGACGGCGAGCTCGCGCTCGAGCGCGTCGCCGTCGGCGACCACATCCTCCTCGGCGGCGACAACATGGATCTCCTGCTCGCCCACGTCGTCGAGCAGAAGATGCTCGCCGACGCCGAGGCCGCGGGAAAGCCGCTCGAGCTCGATCGCTGGCAGCGTGTCTCCCTCCAGCACGCCGCGCGCGCCGCGAAGGAGAAGCTCCTCGGCGACAGCAAGGCCAAGTCCGCGCCGATCGCCATCGCGGGCAAGGGAAGCAAGCTCGTCGGCTCCACGCTTCGCGCCGAGCTCACCACGAGGAGGTGACGCGCGCGATCGTGGACGGGTTCTTCCCCGTCGTGGACGCCGACGCCCGGCCCACCGTCCGCGCCCGAGCCGCGCTCACGCAGCTCGGCCTCCCGTACGCTCAGGACGCCGCGGTCACCAGGCACCTCGCCTCGCTGCTCGCACGCCACGCCGATGTGCTCGGTACGGCCGCGTCCACGACCAAGAAGGGCGCCGCCGCCCCTAAGATGTTGCATCCTACACGCATCATGTTCAACGGCGGCGTCATGAAGAGCGCCGTTCTCCGCGAGCGCGTCGTGTCCTGCCTCGGCGCCTGGATGGAGAGCGAAGGCGCGCCGGCGCCGCTCGTGCTCGAGGGGACCGACCTCGATCTGGCGGTCGCGCGCGGCGCCGCTGCGTACGGGCTCGCTCGTCGCGGTCGCGGCGTCCGGATCCGCGGCGGCACGGGTCGCGCGTATTACGTGGGCATCGAAGGCGCCGTGCCGGCGATCCCCGGCCTCGAGCCGCCGGTCACCGCGCTCTGCGTCGCGCCGTTCGGCATGGAGGAAGGCACCGCCGCGGAGGTGCCGGGCCAGGAGCTCGGCGTCGTCGTCGGTGAGAAGGTGCGGTTTCGCTTCTTCGGCTCGAGCGTCCGCACGAAGGACACCGTCGGCACCGCGCTCGAGCGCTGGAAGCGTGACGAGCTCGACGAGCTCACGCCGATCGAGGTCGATCTCCCCGCCGAAGGCCGAAGCCAGGGCGACGTCGTTCCCGTGCGCCTCCGCTCGAGCGTGACCGAGGTGGGGACGCTCCTCCTCGAGGCCGTGCCGCTCCAGCCGAAGAAGAAGGACGAGCGCTGGAAGGTCGAGCTCAGCGTTCGCGCCGAGTGAGCTCGTCGATGGCAGCGCGCTTCGTCGTCGGCATCGATCTCGGGACGACCCACACGGTGGTCGCGTACTCGGAGATCGACGCGAAGAGAAAGGGCGCTCCCGACCCGCGCATCTTCGAGGTGACGCAGCTCGTGACGCCGCGGGAGCGCGAGGCGCTCGCGCTCCTCCCTTCGTGCCTGTACGCGCCGCTCACCGGCGAGGTCGAGGGCGATCCCGAGTGGGTCGCGGGAGAGCTCGCGCGCAAGCGCGGCGCGGAGGTCGTCGGTCGGTCCGTCGCCTCCGCGAAGAGCTGGCTCTCGCACGGTGCTGTCGATCGCCTCGCCGCGATCTTGCCTTGGGGCGCCCCCGATGCTGCCGAGGGACAGCCCACGCGGCGCATCTCGCCGGTCGACGCGAGCGCGCGGATCCTCGCCCACATCCGCGAGGCCTGGGATCGCGATCTCCCCGACGCCAAGCTCGCCGAGCAAGACGTCGTGCTCACGCTGCCGGCCTCGTTCGACGAGGTCGCGCGCGAGCTCACGCTCCGTGCGGCCGAGCAGGCCGGGCTCCACCCCGTGCTCCTCGAGGAACCAACCGCGGCGTTCTACGCGGCGATGCGCGGTGAGCGTGCCATCCGCGAGCTGGTCTCCGAAGGCGGCGGGGGCGCAGGGGAGGCCAAGGAGCGCACCGTGCTCGTGTGCGACGTCGGCGGCGGCACGACGGATCTCTCGCTCATGGGCGTCGCGAAGGCCAGCGTTGCGCCGTGGTTCTCCGTGCGTCGTATCGCGGTCGGCCGGCACATCCTGCTCGGCGGCGACAACATGGATCTTGCGCTTGCGCACGTGGCGGAAGGTCGGCTGTCCAAGAAGGCGGACGGTCGCATCGAGCCTGCGGAGCTCGCGCAGCTCGTGCTCTCGTGCCGCGAGGCCAAGGAGCGCATCCTGGGCGCCGCGCAGGCCGAGGACGCGCGCGTCACCGTGCTCGGTCGAGGCTCGAAGCTCGTCGGCGGTGCGCGGTCGACGACCCTCAAGAAGGACGAGGTCGAGCGCGTCGTGCTCGGCGGCTTCTTCCCCGAGGTGGAGGACGACGTCGCGCAAGACAAGCCGCGTGGCGGCATCGTCTCCTTCGGGCTCCCGTACGAGCGGGACCCGGCGATCACGCGACACGTCCGGCAGTTCCTCACACGCCACGCGGCCGAGATGCCCGGCGGCGCGCCCGATGCGCTCCTCCTCAACGGCGGCGTCTTCAACTCCAAGCCCATCGTCGAGGCGCTCATCCACGCGATCTCGGGCTTCGCTGGCGGTGCGCGTGCGCATACGCCGCCCTCGGTGCTGCCCGGGACCGACCCCGACCTCGCCGTCGCGCGCGGCGCCGTGCTCTACGGCTTCGCCCGGCGAGGCGTCGGCGTGCGGATCGAGAGCGGTGCGTCGCACGGGTACTACGTCGCGCTCGCGCCCGACCGGGAGCGCGGCAATGTGCGTGCAGTATGCATTCTTCCGCGCGGTGCCAAGGAAGGCGTGCGCCACGAGGCCGGCCGTCGCTTCGAGCTCCTCGTCGGGCGGAGCGTTCGCTTCGATCTCTTCGCCTCCGACGTGGCGCGGCACGAGGCGGGCGCTCTCGTGCCGATCGACGAGAACGAGTACGAGCGCCTCCCGCCGGTCGTCGCGCGCCTTGCCGCGTCGGGTAAGGAGGAGTCGGTGCCCGTGCATCTCGGTGGCGAGCTCCTCTCGACCGGGCAGCTCGAGCTCGCCTGCACCGAGGCGGGCCAGGCCGGGACAGAAGGACGCAAGTACCGCCTCGAGTTCCAGCTGCGGGATGCTCCGCGCGCGACGTCGATGCCGCCGCCGCCTGCCTCCCTCGTGCCCGCGCGCCTCTCCGTCGGGCCGTCCCCGATGAGCCGTGCGCCCGTGGCGCCCTCCAAGCTGGGCGAAGCGGAGCGAATCATCGATCGCGTGTTCGGCAAGAAGAACGAGGCAGACCCACGCGAGACCAAGGACGTGCTGCGCGATCTCGAGAAGGTCCTCGGCGATCGCGTCACCTGGACGATGGAGGTCGCGCGCGCCCTCGCCGATCGACTTCTCTTCAACACGGGCTCACGCCGGCGTACAGCCGCGCACGAGCGCGCGTACTGGCTCCTGCTCGGCTACTGCTTGCGTCCCGGCTTCGGTGATCCCGGCGATCCCGCGCGCATCGAGCGCGCCTGGCCGCTGTTCGAGGGGCGGCTCGCGTTCCCGGACGAGCCGCGGGGCTGGCAGCAGTTCTTCATCGCGTGGCGTCGCATGTCGGGGGGGCTCGCCGAGTCGATGCAGACCGCGATCCGCGACGCGTTCGATCCGGTCATCGCGCCGCCGGAGGCGAAGCTCAAGAGGCCAAAGCGCGTCCCCGAGGCGCCGGACGAGCTCCTTGCGACGCTCGCCGCGCTAGAGCGCGTGCCGGTCGCGCGACGTGTGCAGCTCGGCGAGTGGATCCACGAGAAGACGTGGGGCTCGGACGATCCTCGGCTCTGGGGCGCGCTGGGGCGGCTCGGTGCGCGTGTGCCTGTCTACGCGAGCGTGCACCATGTCGTATCGCCGAAGACCGCCGAGGCGTGGCTCACGCACATGCTGAAGCTGAAGTGGGAGTCGGTCGCGACGGCCCCTCACGCGGCCGTCCAGCTGGCCCGCGTGACAGGCGATCTCGCGCGCGACGTCTCGGAAAAGACGCGCACGGAGGTCGTGAAGCGGCTCACCGCAGTGGGCGCCAAGGAAGCGTGGATTCAGGCCGTGCGCGAGCTGGTCGAGCTCGGCGAAGAAGAGCGCGTCGCGATCCTCGGCGAAGGCCTCCCCATCGGCCTCCGCCTGAAAGACTGATCAGGAAGAGAGCCCATTTTCACACGGAAGCTCGGAATTTCGTGGGCTGAGCCAATCGCGTACGACGAGGCCGTCGCTCCTCGATCACCCACCACAAAAGTTCCGAGCTTCCGAGCTTCCGTGTGAAAAATGGGGTCTCGTCGGCGCTTTACGGGGAGGCGCCGCGTTCGAGGAGCTCGGCGACGTATTTGCCGAGCGCCTGCGTCGCGGTCGCGGGCGGGTCCACGAGCTCGACGCCGATCGTCTCGGAGATCGCCCAGCGCGTCACCACCTCGACCGAGTGGTCGTCGTTCGTGCCCAGTGTGATCACGAGCTTGAGCCGCGCGCCGGCCTTGCTGTCCTTCAGCGCGGGCGAGGCGAGCGCCATTCCGCCCACGCTGATGTCGATGACGTCGAGCGCTTCGCGCATCATGCCGTCGCCGAGGAGCGCGACGCGCGCGGGGACCTCGGCGCTGGGCTTGAGGCGGACGTGGCGTCGGCGGTCGGTTTCAGCCATGTCCCCAGTGTAACCGAGGTTCACCACGCGCACGGAGCGTAGTCCTTCAAGAACTTTCCCCAGACATGCTGACCGGTCAGAAGGCCAGAAAAAAACGGGTCACAGATGCGCGCGGCGCCGTCCACGATGTCGAGCGGAGGCTGGAAATCGTGCATCTCCTGCTTGCGCGCAGAGATTGCAGCCGGGTCCTCGTCCGTCACCCAGCCCGTGTCGACCGCATTCATGAAGATGCCGTCCTTGGCGTAGTCCGGCGCGCTCGTCAGCGTCATCATGTTGAGGGCGGCCTTCGCCATGTTGGTGTGCGGATGCTTGTCCGTCTTCGTGTGGCGCGAGAACTGCCCCTCGACGGCTGACACGTTCACGATGTGCTTCGCGTCCGTCCGGTCGCGGAGCATCAGCGGCTTCAGCTTGCTGCACAGGATGAACGGCGCGACCGCGTTCACGAGCTGCACCTCGAGCATCTCCGGCGAAGGAACGTCACTCAGCGTGAGGCGCCAGCTGTTGATGGCGCGCAGGTCGACCTGCTGGAGATCTGCGTCGGCACGACCCACGGGGAAAATCTCGGCGTCGTTCGTCGCGTCGTCGTAGGCGCAGGGCACCTGCGAGAGCTGGGCGGATGCTCGGATGCCGACCCCTGGGCCCTCCTCCATACCTGGCCCACCACGCCAGGCCACGAAGCCGGTGGCGTCGCCGTTCGCGCGGCCTCCGGAGACGAGCGCGTGTCCGGTCTCACCGATCGAGAGCGCCGCCTTGCATGCCTCGTGGCCGCCGAGGACGCTCTTCAGCTCGCTCGGAAGGCTGTCCCACGGGTGCTGCTCGAGGTCGAGCATGTGCGCATAGAAGCCTGCCGGTCGCCGGACCGTCTGCGCGGCGTTGTTGATGAGGATGTCGAGGCGGTCCTTCGTCTGCGTGAGGTAGCGCGCGAACATCTCGACGCTCGGCGCATGACGGAGATCGAGACCGTGCACCTCGAGCCGGTCCTGCCATTTACCGAAATCGGTCTCGCGCGCGAATCGCGACGCAGCGTCCCGTGGGAAGCGCGTCGTCACGATGACGCGTGCGCCCGCGCGCAACATCATGAGGGCGGCCTGGAAGCCGATCTTGATCCGCGCGCCGGTTATCAGCGCCACCCTGCCCTCGAGCGACGCGGTCTGGAAGCGCTTCTTGTAGTTCAGCTCGGAGCACGATTCGCACATCGAGTCGTAGAAGAAGTGGAGGCGCGTGAACCACGTCTTGCACACGTAGCATGCTCGCGCCTTCGTCAGCTCGCGCGGGGCCTCCTTGCTCTCGCCGCTCTCGCCCTGAATCAACTGCGGCGGCGCCGTGAAGACCTCCGCGCGGCGCACACTGCGGATCTCCGTCGAGGCGCGGACCTCTCGGTCATGATCCTGTCCCTTCTTGCGGACGATGCGCCGGAACGCCTTTGCGCCTTTGCGATTGTCGTCGCGACTGGGTCGCGAGACGCGCCCCGCAGCAATGAGGAACGCGACGCGCAGCTCGTCGGGGACGTCACTCAGGAGCGTACGGTCGTCGCGGATCGACTCGAGGATCTCGAGGCAACGCTGGAGCTCTTCCGGCGTGATGGCAGGCATGGGGCCCTGCTACTTAGCCGCAGCGCGGATCTTCGGCAATGAGAGCGTCGGGTCGTCGATCGCGGCCTCGCGTACGACGCGGCCTTTTTCGAGCATGACCACGTGATCGCCGAGCGCGCTCGCCTCTTCGGCATGGTGGGTGACGAGGATGGTCGGGACTCGCTCCCGGGCGAGCCAGTCCCCGACCTCGGCGAGCAGCTCGAGCTTCACGCCCGCATCCAGGGCAGAGAACGGCTCGTCGAGGAGCAGCGCCTTCGGCTTCATGGCGAAGGCGCGCGCCAGCGCCACGCGCTGGGCCTCGCCGCCCGAGAACGTGTGCGGCTTGCGATCGGCAAGGTGGCCGACGCGCATCTTGGCGAGCATGTCGTGCGCCGTCGCGCGCCGCTCGGCTTTCGGGATCGTCCGCGCGATCCCGTAGGAGACGTTGTCCTCCGCCGTCATGTGCGGGAAGAGGGCCAGCGATTGGAATACGTACGCCACACGCCGGCGCTGGATGGGGAGCGAGGCGCGCGTCTCGTCGAACCAGACGTCGCTCCCGAGCGAGATACGCCCCTTGTCCGGACGTACGATGCCGGCGATGCAGCCGAGGGTGCGGCTCTTTCCTGACCCCGACGGTCCGAAGAGCACGGTGACGCCCGGCTTCACCTCGAACGCCACGTCGAGAGTGAAGGACCTCGTGTGGAGCACGATGCGGACGGAGAGGTTGTCGCCTCCGCTCATCGGTCGTCCGGCCGCCGCGCCGTCAGCTTGCCGACGCCATAGAGCAGCGCGAGGACCATCACTGTGAGGATGACGACCATCGTGGTGGCCTCGCGCTCGTGCTGCGCCTGGATGGCACTGTAGATCGCAAGAGATGCCGTGCGGGTCTTCCCGGGGATGTCGCCGGCGACCATGAGCGTCACCCCGAAGTCCCCGACGGCGCGCGCGAACGCGAGCATGAGCGCCGCCGCGATGCCGCGCGTCGCGAGCGGGACTTGCACCGTGAAGAACGCGCGGAGCTTGGTCGCTCCGAGGGTCCGCGCGGCGAGTATGAGCGTCGGGTCCGTCTGCTCGAGGGCGGCGCGGACGCTCTTCACGACGAGCGGCAGCGCGCCGATCGTCGCGGCCACCACGGCTCCGGTCATCGTGAATACGATCGAGGTGCCTGTGAGCGACTCGAACGCATGCCCGAGGACGCTGCGACGCCCGAGCGTGACGAGCACGTAGTAACCGAGCACCGTCGGCGGCATCACCATCGGAGCGGTGAACACGACGTCGATGAGGTCGCGCCCCGGGAAGCGATAGTTCGCGAGCAGCGCCGCGACCGCGATGCCGACGACGGCCGCGAGCAGCGTCGCGATCGTCGCGACTTCGAACGAGAGGAGGAGGGGGCCGAGATCCACGCTGCGATTTCCCCCGGTCCTGCTCGAGCCGAGCTACCTGGAGGTCGGCACGGCTTCTCCCGGGAGGAGGAAGCCATATTTGCGCATGATCGCGTGGCCTGGGTCGGACGTGACGAAGTCGACGAAGGCGCGCGCCTCGTTCGGCTTTCCTCCGCCGGAACCGCCTTTGCAGACGACCATGGCCTGGTCGAGCGGAGCGTGTAGCTCGGCGTCGATCGGGAGGTAGCCGCCGCCCGCGTTCACGGCGAGCGAGAGCGCCACGATCGCGATCTCGGCGTTACCGGACTGGGCGAACATCATCGTCGCTTGAACGTTCTCGCCATAGACGGCGCGCGGCTTCAGGTCGGTCCAGATGCCCGCCTTCGTCATTGCCTGCTGCGCGGCGAGCCCGTACGGCGCGTGCTCCGGGTTCGCGAGCGCGACCTTCGCGTACTTCGGGTCGCGCAGGCCTTCGAGGGTCGCAGGCAGGGTCGCCTTGTCCTTCGCCCACAGGACGATGCGGCCTCGCGCATAGAGGCGCTTCGTCGAGTCGTCGCACGCATCCGCGCGGACGACGTCGTCGACATAGGACATGTTGGCGGCGGCGAGCACGTCGTAGGGCGCGCCCTCGGCGATCTGCTTGGCGAGCAGGCCCGTCGAGCCGAAGCTGAACTCCACCTTCTTGCCGGACGACCTCTCGAAGGCGGCGCCGACCTCACCGAAGGCGACGGCGAGATCCGCCGCGGCCGCGACCCGCAAAGGTTCGCCCTTGCGACCGGAACGCGCGCCGGTACCGGGGCCTCCGCCGCTCGGCCTGTCGCATGCGCCCACGCCGATCGCGACGCACGCGATCAGGGCGACATGCGAAAGCGCACTACTTCGCGGTGATGATCGTCCCGACATCCTCGCCTTTCAGGGCGCGCGTGATCATTCCACGCTCGAGGCCGTTGATGATCTGCAGCTCGGTGCAGAAGCGTGCGCGCTGGAGATAGGTGACGACGACGCGCTCGACGATCATGTCCGGCAGATCGGACTTCTCGAGCTCGGAGGCCGTGATGCGTGGGATGTGCTTCGCGGCCTTGTTCTTCTTCGGGTCGTCCTCGAAGAGGCCGGCCTCGTCCTTGATGAAGATCGCGCGCTTCACACCGAGCGCCTCGGCGGTGAGGAACACGCCGGCGTCGGTGCGGTTCTCCGGGATGCGCCCGCCCTCGCTGGGCTTCTCCCAGTAACCGAAGGGCGGCATCCCCGTCATGATCGGGATGCAGCCGAGGCGGAAGTAGAGCGGCAGCTTCTCGAAGTCGTCGTTCATGATGTAGATGCCGCCGTGCTTGGCGAGGAGCATCTGCAGCATGCGCGCATTCTGGCGAGGGACGTAGCCGCCGAGCGCTGCGAGAAGCCCCGTCGGCAGCTCGAGATCGCTCGCCACGGCGTAGACGTGACGCGCGCGCGTACCGCCTCCGCAGCAGAGGAGAAGCTTGTGGTCGTCCTTCGCGGCGACGAGCTCATCGAGGATCGGAAACACGGCCTCGCGGCCGCGGTCCATGATCGACTGCCCGCCGACCTTGAAGACCTTCACGTCGGGCATCATGGCGTCCGGCGTGTAGTCGAAGCTCTTGCTCGCCGAGTCGGTGGCGGTGGTGAGCGCGGAGTCGGCGAGGCGGCTCGGGAGCTTGCGGCGTTCGTGGGGGCTGTTCATGGCTCTCGTCCTCACTCCTTCACGATCACGGTGCCCACGGGCTCGCCGGCGAGCGCCTTCGTGAGCTGGCCGGGCACGAGGCCGTTGACGATCTGCACGTGCTTGATGTGCCGCGCACGTTGCCAGGTGGTGAAGAGCGCGTGATCGAGGATCAGCTCCTCGGGCATGTTCTTCATCAGCGCGGCGAGCGTGGTGTGCTTGATCTGCTTCGCGTCGGTATGCTTCTTCGGATCCTTGTCGTAGAGGCCGTCCTCATCCTTCACGAAGATGATGCGGCGGGCGCCGAGCACCTCGGCATGGATGAAGAGCCCGAAGTCGGAGCCGTGCGTCGGGAGGCAGCCCTCGGCGGGGGGCGGCTCCCAGAAGTGGTAGGGCGGTGTCGAGATCACGATCGGCAGCATGCCGCTCTCGAGGTAGAGCGGAAGCTCCCAGAAGTGCTCGCGCTGCATGACGATCGAGCCGTGCTTCGCGAGGAGCGCGTTCAGGAAGACCGCGTTGCACTCCTCCATCGCGCCGACCAGCTGCGCGACCCCGCCGAGAGGAAGGCCGAGGTCCAGCGCGACGCTCATCGTGTGACGCACGCGCGTGCCGCCGCCGACCGAGAGCACCATCTTGTGCTTCTTCGTCGCGCGGAGCGCGCTGAGCTCCTCGACGAGCGGACGAACGGCGCCCTTGCCGCGGTCGAAGATCGACTGACCGCCGATGCCGACCATGACCACGTCGGGCATGATCGCGAACTCCTCCTCCGAGCTCGTCTTCGCGATGACGCGTCGATCGACGAGGGATTCCCGCATGAGCGAGGACTCGATGTGGGTCCGGCCGTCGCCTGTCACAAGCTTGCTCATATCTCCTCTTTTGCCATGATTTCGGGCGGATTGCTCGTCACATCCGGTGTCACATTCTCCCGCTCCTTGGCCAGGGCCCGGATGAGCGGCGAGCTGACGAGGCCAGAGAGTATCCCGAACGTCGTGTGGATGATGAGCCCGGGCACCAGAAAGGCCCAGGCCACGGCGGGGGCCTGCACGGACAGCGTAATCGTGAAGATTGTCGCGAATCGGCCGAGCCCCATGAGGCCGCCGAGGGTCGACCAGGCCAGAGCTCCCGGCTGCCGGGCGCCGTACAGCCGGACCATGATGGGAACGAAGAGGTCGCAGACCAGCCCAGGCGTGACGTGCTTGAGGATCTCGAAGATGCCGTAGCGACCGTCGCCGAGCAGGAACGCTACCGACCCCATCACGAGGCCGGTGAGGGTCGCCCCGAAGCGCGTGCGGGTCCGCAGGGTGGCGACGATGTAGAGCGGCGTGAGCAGCACGAGCTTGTGGCCGGGCGCGAACGGGATGTTGGGAAGGAGCTTCAGCGCTTTGATCCCCAGCATCGTGAGCGAGAGGCCGGCAATGATCGCGATGTCCTTCGCGTGCTTCCGATCGCGGCGAGGGCGCGCGGGACCGTGCTCGGGGTCGTCGTGGTGATCCTCGACGCTGTCGACGTACTCCTCCGCGCGCGTGATGTGCCGGTGCATGCGCTCGACGATGGGCCCGACGTCACCGCGGGCGATGCGCCGAAGGCTCGCTCCGAAGCCGCGCAGCGCGGTGACGAGCCCGCGCCAGCTGCGATTGCCACCGCCACCCCCACCACCGCCGCCACCACCGCCACCACCGCCACCACCACCACCACCGCCACCGCCGCCGCCACCACCCCCGCCACCACCCCCGCCACCACCACCCCCGCCGCCTCGCCCGCGCATCCGCTCGTCGTTGCCGAGCAGCGCGAGCACGGCGTCCATCGATGCCGCGATCACGTCCGGCGCCCCGAGCTTGCGGAGCCCGAGCGCGATCGCGCGCGTGTCACCGGTGCGTGCAATCCGCGACGCGAGCACGACGATGAGCACGCGGAGCACCATCAGCCCGCCGACCGCCGCGCCGCCGAGGTTGAACGGCAGGTGCCCGACGCCGAGATCGAGCTTCACCCAGTGATCGACGTGGGGGTCCTCGGCCGTGAACGCATACGAGGCGAGGATGAAGGCCGCGAAGCCCCAGAGCTTCGTCACCTGTCGAACGAGTGGCTGCAGGCCATGCCCGAGCAAGAGCCACAAGATCGCGTGGAGCAATGCGACCGCGACCGCGATCCGCCCGTCCTTGACGAGGAACGCCGCGACCGCGACGCCGGCGAGATACAGCACGCGCAACCGCGGATCTACCGAGCGAACCGCCATGGCGTGCGAGCTTAGCGCGCCGCCCCCTCAGGGAGCCGCTTGTTGCTCTTCCTTCGTCTTGAGCGGAGGACAGACGCTGCGCAGGATCTTCTGGTTCACCGGCGGCAGGGAGCGGAGATACTTCACGATGGAGTAGACCTCGAAGTCGGTCATGTCCGCGAAGTGCTTCATCTGCGGGCAAAGCGTCTGGTCGTTGTTGTCGTAGCCCTCTCGGATCGCGCGCGCGAGGAGGTCGTCCGTGTAGCCCCTCTTGGCGGGGTCCGGGTTGGTCGGATCGCCGAGGCCCGTCGCGACGTCAGGCGTCAGGTTCGGCGGATAGAGCTCGACGCGAACGTCCGGCTGGTCGGCGAGCGGCTTCGTGGCCCCCGCCATGTTGTCGCCGTGGCAGGTCGGGCACTTCCTCTTTCCGACCGCCTCGAGCCCCTTGGCCACCGTCGCCGCCTCGCGCCCCGTGCCCGTCGTTGGCGCCGCGCCTCCGTCGCTGCTGCTGCTACACGCCGTGACGCCCACGACGGCGAACACCGCCGCGACCACGAACACGCTTCGTTGCCAGCTCATCCCGTTAAGCCTCTCCCTCGGAACCTCGGCACGGCCGGGTCCCATTCACAAGAATGCCTCGCTTGGCATGCGCCAGGCGAGGCTTTCTCGTGTTGTTTGCTGCTCGGCTTACGCTGTCAGCCTTTGTCCTACGTCACTTACCGCAGGTGCCGGTCTTCTGCTTCGCGATGGCGTCATCGACGAAGGCCTGGATGGCGGTCTGCATCGTCGGCGTGATCTTGAACATCGGGTGGCTGTAGGCCTTCGCCACCGTCACCGTGTTCGTCGACTTCGTCATGATGCCCGGGTTGAACTGCGGCTCGCCGGTCGGCGTCGTGGAGACGTACTGGCGGATGTAGGCCGGGTTCAGGAGCTTGGTCTGCTCGAAGGTGTAGTCGGGGGGGAGGATGTTGTTGCCGATCGCGTTCACGAAGCCCGTGACGTCGTCGGCCGAGTGGCAGGTACGGCACGGGGCGTTGTCACAGCCGGTGCAGTTGTTCGCGTTCTCGGTCAGGTTCTGCGGGTTGTTGCCCTGCTGGCGGCGAATCGTGCGCAGCGTGCCGAGCTGAATGGCGTCGAACTTCGTCTTGTCGAAGCAGGTGCCGAACTTCTCGAGCACGTTGACCTGGGCCTTCTGCCCGCCGTCCGCGACCTCGAGCGAGATCCACTGCGCCCACTTCGACTTCTCGTCGGCGCTGAGCTCCGGCGCGTTGCCGCCCGAGTGCACGCCCTTGATGACGATGCGCGACGCCGCGGTGGCGTAGGCGTTGAGATAGACGAGGTCGTACGTCGCGGCCGCATCGGCCTTCGCCATCCACGAGGGGTTGCCGGGGCCGCCCGGCGTGTGACAGCCGGCGCACTTGGCTTCGAGGATCGGCGCGACCGTCGCGATGAAGTAGGCCTTGCCCGCCTTGCTCGCGGTCGGGAGGGTGCCGGGCGTCGTGCCGGTACCGGTTCCCGTGCCGGTGCCAGTTCCGGTGCCCGTACCCGTGCCGGTTCCCTTACCGGTGCCGGTGCCGGTGCCGGTGCCGGTGCCGGTCCCGTCGCCGTTGTCTTCGCCGTTGCCGAGCTGGCTGCTGTCCGGCGAGCCACACGCGGCGACAGCGGCCGCAGCTGCGAGAGCGAGTGCGAGGAGGTACCGGGCGTTCATGATCAGACCTCTTCCTGCTTGCGGCGGAGCGCGACGATGACGCCGGCGACCGCGAGGAGAATGAAACCTGCACCCGAGCCCGTCGAGGACGAGGTGCTCGAGACCGAGCAGCCACCGTTGTCACCACCGAGCTGCGCGCGGCTGCCGGTGTCGCCGTCGGGCGTCGTCGCCTCCGTGCCCTGGAGGACGTTCGTGTCTTCCGAGGACTTGCCGTCGCCGCTCGGGTTCGTCGCGGGCGCCTTCGTGCGCGGCGCGGGGCCCGTCGTCGAGGGCTGTCCGTTCGCGTCGGTGCCGGGCGTCGACGTCGGCGAGCCCGGCGTCGTCTGGATGCCGGCCTGCCACGAGGCGGGAACGAGCGAGAGGTAGATGCTGTTGCGCTTGCCGATCGTCGCCGCGGCGGTGTCCGTGTACCCGGTGATGGTCGAGAAGGAGAACGACTTGGTCTCGGGCATGAACGCCGTCGCGCCCTTGCCGTAGCCCGGGTTCGGGACCGAGCCGAGGCCGTTGATGAAGCCGCGCGCCTGGTTGTTCGGGTTACGCTTGCCGCGGGCCTGGACGTTCGCGACGTCCGAGTACGTGGACACCGCGTAGAGCTTCGCGGCGTCCTTGAGGCCGAGCGTGCCGTCCGCCTTGAGCGGGATGAGCTGCTCGAACGCGCCCTTGGTGCCGGTCGAAGATCCGCCGATGTACGCGATGGCGGGCTCGGCGTTCGGACCGTAGGTCGTCGCGAACATCGTGGAGTGACGGCCGTAGGCCGCGGCGTTCAGCATCGGCGCGCCGAGGGGCGACAGGTCCGCGGTGCTGAAGAGGTTGAGGAGCGCGACCTGCGCGCCGCCCGCGTGGCCGTTGTCGCCGTTGCGCTGGCGGTTGACCGAAGCGCTGAGTGAGTAGCCGATGGCGAGCTTGTCGCCGACGAGGCCGACCGAGGGCTCGGCCACGTACTTGTTGTTCTGCGGGTCGGAGCGCACCGCGATCTTGCTCGCGATGACGGCGCCGGTGGCGACGTTGAACTTGGTGACGCGGAAGCCGATCTCGGCGGGCTGGTTGTTCGCCTCGACCGCGGCGATGAAGCCTTCCGTCGCGCCGGGGGCGACGACGACCTGCGGGCGGCAGTGCTGCGCGGTGTTCGAGAAGCGCTTGAGCCAGTCCATCTTCACGGTGCCGTCGTCCTGGACGGTGACCTTGAAGGCTTCCTGCGCCTGGTTGTTGTACTGCATGCCGACGACGAACGAGCTCGGGCCGACCTGGGCGATCGAGTGCGGGCCGCGCTGGTTGTTCGGGTTGTTGACGGTGATGCCCTGCTTGAGCGCCGTCTGGATGAGGTTCGTCGGCTTGTCGGTGTTCGCGCCGCGCGTGTTGTTCGTGAT
>JANXVA010000744.1 GCA_025351875.1 Myxococcales bacterium
CTCGCCAAGGCTCGCACGCTCGCCGACCAGGTCGGCTCACCCGAGCGTGCCACCAAGGCCTACGAGCAGATCCTCGTCGCGCAGCCCTCGCACGCGAGCGCGCTCGAGGCCCTCGCCCACCTCCGCGAGATGAGCGGCGACTCGCACGCCGCGCTCTCCGCCATCGAGACCCTCGCCTCCAAGGCCGCAACGCCGGAGGCGAAGGCCGACCAGTGGATGCGCGCCGGTCGTCTCCTCGAGACGCGCGGCGACAAGGACGGCGCCATCGAGCGCTACAAGATCGCGCTCGACGCGAACCCCAAGGACACGTCGGCCAGCACGGCGCTCCGCAAGGCGTACGCCCACCGCGGCGACTGGCTCAGCGCCATCGGGCTCGTCGAGCGCGAGCTCACGCACGCCGAGGGCGATCTCGCGAAGGCGCGGCTCCATGCCGAGCTGGCCAAGATCTTCCACTCGCAGCTCGTCGACCCGGACAAGGCCGAGGCCGCGGCAAAGAAGGCGGTCTCGCTCGACTCCTCGAGCGCCGATGCGCTCATGGTCCTCGGCGATCTCGCCTTCGAGGCCAACCGCCTCATCGAGGCCACGAAGTACTACGAGAGCCTCGTCGGTCGCACCGGGGTGCTTCCGAAGGAGGACGCCATCCGCGTCCTCGTGCGCTTCATCGAGGCGTTCGGAAAGACGCAGCCGAAGCCCTCGTCGCCCTCGGGCGGCGCCACGGGTGACGGTCCGCCATCGAGCCGGATGATGCAGACCGCGTCACCGTCGGGCCCGTCGAGCCAGGGTCGCATCTCGGTCGCTCCGCCCAGCATGGGCAGCATGCCGCCGCCCCCGATCACGAACCCGCGCATGCTCGCCGCGGTCGACGCGCTCCAGGCGCTCGCGCCGCAGGACGTCGATGCGCTCGCACGCGCCGCCAACGCCCTGTTCGAGTTTGGCGATCCGCACAGCGCGTATCGCATGCACAAGGACCTCTTCGAGAAGTACGGGTCGGTGCTCGCCGGCTCGGATCGCGCGGAGGCGCTCTACCACCTCGGCGAGAGCGCGCGTCGCTCCGGTGAGCTCGAGGCGGGCCTCAAGCCGCTCCGCGAGGCCGCGGATCTCGACCCGTCGAACCCGCGTCCGTTCCGCTCGCTCGCGAAGATCTACGACGAGAAGGGCGATTTCGCTGCGGCGATCGCCGTCCGTCGCCAGCGCCTGCAGCTCGCCATCGGGCAGGAGCGCTTCGAGCTCCTCCTCGAGATTGGCGACGTCATGTTCACGAAGATGAACGACCGCGCCGGCGCGTCGAAGGCCTACACGCAGGCCCTCGAGGAGAAGCCTGACGATCGCCGTCTCCTCACGAAGCTGATGCAGCTCTACTCGGAGGAGAAGGACTGGGCGAAGCTCGTCGACGTCGTCCTCCGCCTCGCCGACTTCGTCGAGGACACGAAGCAGCGTGCAAAGTACATGCATACGGCGGCGACCATCGCCGGCAAGCACCTCGGCAAGGTCGACCAGGCGATCGGCTTCTACGCCAAGGTGCTCGAGCTCGATCCCTCGAACGCGAAGGCGCTCAGCGAGGTCACCGAGCTGCAGCGCGGGAAGGGAAGCCACCACGACGTGGAGCGCCTCCTCAAGGCGCAAATAGAGCAGGCGAAGGCGACGTCCGACCGCGACAAGCTCGTCATCGTCCTCGACCAGCTCGGCGAGCTCTATCAGAAGAACCTGAACGAGCCCGAGCTCGCGATCGACGCGTACGAGGCCGGCATGGCCTTCGATCCCGAGGATCGCGCGCGCGCCGAGAAGCTGGCGGAGCTCTATGCGCTCGACCCGAAGCAGTACCTCGACAAGGCGGTCAAGTCGCAGACCCAGATCCTGCGTCGCAACCCGTACCGCGTGGAGAGCTACAAGCTCCTCCGCAAGCTCTTCACCGACACGAAGAAGGCCGACCCCGCCTGGTGCCTCTGCCAGGCGCTCTCCGTCCTCCGTCTCGCGGAGCCGGACGAGGAGCGCTTCTACAAGAAGCACCGCTCCGAGAACGCGGCGCCTGCGCAGGCCGCGCTCGACGAGAACGCGTGGACGATGCTGATGCATTGGGATCTCGATCCGCTGGTCACCCGCATCTTCGCGCTCATCCAGCCGACGATCATCCGGGCCCGTACGCAGCCGATCGAGAACATGGGGTACGACCCGCGTTACGCGATCGACTGCTCGATGCACCCGTATCCCGTCTCGCAGACGCTCTACTACGTGGGCGGTGTGCTCGGCATGGCGCCTCCGCTCGTCTTCCAGAACCCGAACGACCCGGGCAGCCTCGGCATGGTGCATGCGCGCACACCGGCGATCGTCCTCGGTCGCGCGGCGTTCGAGAATACCGCGGCGACGCAGTCGCTCGCGTTCATCGCGGGCCGTCACATGGCGTACTTCCGTCCTGGGTTCTACGTCCGTCACCTCGTGCCGACCGGCACAGGGCTGAAGGCGTGGCTCTTCGCGGCGATCAAGCTCTGCGTCCCGCAGTTCCCGGTGTCCACCGATCTCCAGGGGCAGGTCGCCGAGGCGATGGCGGCGATGGCCCAGGACTTCCAGGGCGCGCAGAAGGACATGCTCGCGAGCACCGTGTCGAAGCTCCTCCAGGCCGGCGGCGCGCTCGACCTGAAGAAGTGGGTCGCGTCGATCGACCTCACGGCCGACCGCGTCGGCTTCCTCCTCGCGCACGATCTCCAGCTGACGACGGAGGTCATCCGCTCCACGGAGGAGGCCTCGAGCGCGCCGGTGAAAGAGCGCATGAAGGACGTCGTCCTCTTCAGCGTGAGCGAAGAGTACTTCGCCCTCCGCGAGCAGCTGACGATCACCGTCGACGGCTGACCGCCACCACGGCTCGGAGCCGCCCCGGCTCGGAGCCGCCCCGGCTTGGAGCCGCCCCGGCTCGGGCAGCTCCCGGGCTCGAGCGCGCGCCGTCGCCGTCGGGCGCGCATCGGGAGTGATACGCGCGGCGTCGGCGGATCTTCCCCGCCTCATGCGCTCCTTTGCGTCTCGTAAATTGCCGTGAACAGCGCGGCCGTCGGGCCGTCTGACAGGCCATGTCACTCCACGTGCAGCCGTCGGTCGGGGAGCTCGAGAGCATGGTGCTGCTCCACGAAGCCGAGGGGAACCGTGTCGGAGCCGCCCGCGCGCGCCTCGCGCTTGGCCGAGCGCTCCTGGCGGCTTCCGATCTCGCCGGGCGTGAGATCCTGGAGGATGCGGGCACGTGCTTCGAGGAGCTCGGCGACGAGGAATCGATGCTCGCCGTCGACCTGGCGCTCCGCGACGCGGCGTACGTGTTCGAGGAGTCCCCGCAGTCGTTCCAGTCCGGCCGCCGACGGAGCAGCGTCCCGCCACCGCGCCTGGACGGGTGACGGGGCCGCGAGACGGCCCTAGAACATCATTCCTTCCTGGACGTAGATGCCCACCGGGAAGCCCGGGTTCGCGGCGGAGGCATCCGGGGAGTACGCGACGTCGACCCTGAACATCGCCGCCGTGTCCCAGAGGAGGAACGGGCCGCCGCCCACGCCGTACTTGATCCCGATGGACTTCCCGTCGCGTGGGTCGGCGAACGAGTAGTCGTTCCACACGCGGCCGGCGTCGACGAACGTCGTCGTGCCGACCTGGAACCTCGAACCGAGGAACCGGAAGCCGAAGTGCATGCGCCGCACCTCGGCGTTGCCGACGACCTTGAGGAGACCCGAGTAGCGGCCGTTGGGGACGCCGCGTACGCCCTGCGCGCCGCCGGGGAGATCGTTCGGGTCGAACGCACCGCCTTGCGAGAGATCGTAGAAGGGCACGTGGCCGGCCATCGCGTCGACGATGATGCGACCCGCAAGCACGAAGCCGGCCGGTAGCTGCTCGTACCAGCGCAGATAGACGTTGATGCCCGCCCAGTACACACCGCTCGAGGTCGGCGTCGCTCCGGAGAGACGGAGCGCGGCAAGGTGGAAGGCGCCGTGCTTCGGATAGATCTCGTCGCTGCGCGTGTCGTAGATCGCGCCGCCGTTGAGCGTCGCGATGCCGAGCGGCTGGAGACCGCGGACGAGCGGGTGTCCGCCGGAGTCGCGCGTCGCCGCGTCGATCGCGAGGCGGCTCTCCGGGTACGCGTGCGGGTTCACGTAACGGAGCTGCCAGCCGTACATCGTGCTGAAGGGTCCGCCGAGCGGCGTGCGAATGTTGAGGCGCGTGGACGCCTCCTCGTGGCGGAACTGGTAGCGATCGCCGATGCCGCCGCTCGGGTCGGTGACGACGCGCGACGCGTTGCCGAGGCCGAAGTAGCCCGAGTTGACGGTGCGGTCGTAGAACACCGCGGGCATGAGGCGGACCTTGCCCCCACCGCCGCCCGGGAGGTCCCAGCGCATGTCGTGGCTCTGCTGCACGATCTCGGTGCCCCTCGGACCTCCCTTCACGCTGATCGAGACGACCGCGTCGACCTTCCACCAGTAGGGCTTGAAGCGATCGCCCAGGTGCGTGACGGTGCCGGCCGCGCCGAGCTGCACGCCGATGTCCGTGCTCCCGCCCACGACCGGGAATCCGGCCCACTCGGTGCGGTCCGTCGGGTCCACGAGCTCTTCCGGACCCTCCGCACTCTCCGGCGCGGCGGGAGCTGCCGCGGGCGGCGTGTCGTCGGCCCGCGCCTCTCCTCCGAGCGCGTCTCGTCCGGTGACGAACGTCGCGGCGAGCACGAGCGTCGCGGCGAGTCGTTGGAGGGGGTTCACGAAGGCGCTGCGAGGGTAGGTTCGATGGTGGTGCGCCGCAACAAAACAAGCGGCGGTGCAGCCTTGCCAGCTCGTCGAGAGGGCCATCGATTTCATTGGGTTTTCAGGTTGGTTCGTTCATGATTGCGGCGTGCGTCCGTTCGGTTGGTTCGCGCTCGTCGCGTCGTTCGGTGGTCTCGGCGGAGCAGGGTGTCCTCGGGAGGCCGCGAAGGTCATCCCGGACGCGGCGCCGAGCGTCGTGTCCGTCGGCGCGCCGTCGAGCGTGCCGAGCGCCGCGGACGCGAGCCTGGCTGCGAGTGCGTCGGCCGAGGCCGGCGCCGGCGCAACGGCTGCCAAGCGACCGACCGACCTCGACGTCATCGTCCTGTCGGTCGATAGCCTCCGCGCCGACATGCCGTGGGCTGGCTACCCACGTGACATCGCTCCTCGACTGACGGAGCTCGAGAAGCGAAGCGTGAGCTATACACGCGCTTACTCGATGTCCTCGTACACCTCGATGAGCCTCGGTGGTCTCCTGGGCGGCAAGCTCCCGAGCGAGATGAAGCGGAGCGGCTTCTTCTTCGGCAGCTACGCGGCGGACAACGTGATGTTCCCCGAGCTCCTCAAGGCCAAGGGAGTTCGCACGATGGGCGCGCATGCCCACGGGTACTTCGCGAGCGCGGGGTTCGACCAGGGCTTCGACGTCTGGCAGATCGTCCCGGGCATCATCTTCAAGAACGAGACCGACCCGAACGTCACGAGCCCTCAGCACGAGTCGATGGCGGAGAAGATCCTCGACGACCCCCGGCTCGACTCGACGCGCTTCTTCGCGTGGTTCCACTTCCTCGATCCGCACGACCAGTACATCTCGCACGAGAAGGACGGCATCCCTCCGTACGGCAAGACGCTGCGCGATCGCTACGACGCCGAGGTCCTGTTCACGGATCGCTACCTCGGCAAGCTCCTCGATTTCATCGCAACCAAGCCCTGGAGCAAGCGCACGGTCATCATCGTCACCGCCGACCACGGCGAGGCGTTCGGCGAGCACAACATGTTCTCCCACGGCTTCGAGCTCTGGGAGAACCTCGTGCGCGTGCCGATGTTCTTCGTCGTGCCGGGCGTAGCGCCGCGACGCATCGACACTCCGCGCAGCGCGATCGATCTCGCGCCCACCATCACCGAGCTCCTCGGTGTCCCCGGCGACCCGGGCTTCGAAGGGTCGAGCCTCGTCACCGAGCTCGATGGCGCGCCCGCCGAGCCCCGCGACGTCGTCATCGATCTCCCCATGACGAGCGACAACGACAAGCGCCGCGCGATCGTGCGCGACAAGCTCAAGATCGTCGCCTACGGCAAGGATGAGCTCCTCAAGCTCTACGATCTGGCCGCGGATCCGGAGGAGAAGGCGCCCATCATGCGCGGCGAGGCCTTCGACGCGATGGCGAAGCGGTACCGGGAGTACAGCAAGACCGTGAAGGAAGTCGCACCGACCCAGTGCAATGTCGGCTGTCTGAACCGTGCCTACGTAAAGTAAGATCCGCGCATGCGCGTCGTCCCCATCGCCTGTCTCTCGGACAACTACGCCTACCTCCTCGTCTGTCCCGAGACGAAGCAGGCGGCCATCGTCGACCCTTCGGAGCCAGGTCCGGTGCTCCGCGCGCTCGAGGAGAACATCGGCCGTAACGGTGACGTGAAGGTCGTTGCCATCCTGTCGACGCACCACCATCACGACCACGTGGGCGGCAACGAGGCCGTCGCCGAGGCCCTGGGAGTCGGGCGCGTCTACGGGCACGTGAGCGACAAGGGGCGGATCCCGAAGCAGTCGGAGTTTCTCGAGGAGGGTGCGACGTTCACCATCGGCGCTCTCTCCGTGAGCATCCTGCACATCCCGGGGCACACGACGGGCGCCGTGGCCTATGTGGTCACGCACGAGCCGAACGACCCCGTCGTCTTCACCGGCGACACGCTCTTCGTTGCCGGCTGTGGTCGCATGTTCGAAGGCGATCCGCCGATGTTCCACGGCTCGCTCCAGAAGCTCGCGAAGCTCGACGGGCGCACGCAGGTCTACTGCGGTCACGAGTACACGGAGGCAAACCTCAGGTTCGCGGCCCACGTCGAGCCGTCGAACCAGGCGGTCCTCCGCGCGAAGGACCGCGCCGCGCAGGTCCGCAAGGATGGCCGCCCCACGGTGCCGTCGACCCTCGCGGAGGAGCTGTCCTACAACCCGTTCCTCCGCGTCGATTCGCCGGAGATCCGGAAGACGCTCGGCATCGCGGAGAGCGCCTCGCCGGCAGATGCGTTCCACGCGATCCGCAAGGCGAAGGACGGCTTCAAGGCGTAGCGGATCTCGGCGCGCGCGTCACTTCAGCAACGCGGCGCGTTCCTCGGCGACGTACGCGGCGACGCCCTGCCGCTCGCGCTCGAGGAACGACTCGACGATCCCGCGGAAGCGCGGGTCCGCGATGTGGTGCGCCGAGTGTGTGATCGTCGGTACGAAGCCGCGCACCTTCTTGTGCTCGCCGCCCGCGCCCGGGTTGAATGTGACGCAGCCCTCGCGGATCGCCTGCTCGACGCCCTGGTAGTAGCAGACGTTGAAGTGGAGAAACGGCATGTCCACGTGCGCGCCCCAGTAGCGGCCGTAGATGATGCCGTCCTTCTTCACGTTGAACGCGCTGGCGATCACCTCGCCGTCCTTGCGTGCGACGACCCACGCGAGCCGTTCCGGGAAGCGCTCCACGAGGAGCTCGAAGAAGCGCTTCTTCATGTAGCGGCGGCCGTGGAAGTACTTGTCCACGGTCGTCGTGTAGAGGCCGTACATCGTGTCGGCCATCTCGCGCGTGTATTCCTCGGGCCGTAGCGTCGTGATCTCGACGCCGTCCATCGCCGGCTGCTTTCGCTCGCGCCGGATCTGCGTGCGCTTCTTCGTCGGGAGCGTCGTGAGGAAATCCTCGTAGTCGGCGAAGGGCTTGCCGCCGGGCGTGGAGAGGTTGCGGTTCGACCAGTGGTACTGCACGCCGTGCCGCATCATGAAGCCCGCGGCGCCCCATGCGTTTGCATCGTCCTCGCGGGGGAAGAGGACATGGGCCGAGGACAGCTCGAGCTCCTTCACGAGCGTTCGTAGAGCTCCTGCGAAGAGCGCGATCGTCTCCGCGCGATCGCGAGACGGATGCACGAGCACGCGGTCACCGGTCGCGGGCGTGAAGGGCACCGCCAGCACGAGCTTCGGGTAGTAAGCGACGCCCAGGCGGTTCGCGAGGTCCGCCCAGCTCCAGTCGAAGACGAACTCGCCCTCGCTGTTCGTCTTCGCGTACGCGGGCGCGGCCGCGATGAGGTGCTCGCCGGTCGCGCTCTCCTCGTACAGGGCGAGATGCTGGGGGATCCAGCCGGCCGCCTCGCCGACGCACTTGGCCTCCTCGAGGCAGTCGAGCCACGTGTGCTCGAGGAACGGAGAGCTGCCCTCACGAAGGAGCGCGTCCCAGGACTCCCGCGGGATGTCCTTGATGCGGGGTACGACGCGAAGGTTGAGGCTCTGGGTCAGGCGACGTCCTTCCGGACGAGCGTGAAGTATTCGTTCATGGGCTTGCCCTTGTGCGCGCGGCCGATCGCCACGTGGGTCGACACCTTGTGCATGAAGTCGATCATGCGGCCGTAGACGAGGCCGCCGATGAGCCCCTCGTTCGGTGCGATGTCCGGCCAGCTCGCGGGCTTGTGCTTGGGCAGGTCGTTGTAGTCAATCGCGACCTCACCCGCGTGCTCCGGGCCGTCCTTGGCGTTCGCCATGCGGACGACGAAGTAGCCTGGACCGGTGAACGAGTTCGTCGACGCGTGGTTGTAGCCACCCAGCTGGAAGGCCTCACCCTCGAGCTTGCAGAAACGCTTCTGCGAGTTCGAGAAGAGGGGAAGCGTGTTGTGCAGATCGTGGACGACCTCGACGAGCGGGCCGACGCTCGGCGGGACGAAGAAGTCGAGATCGATGGGCTGGCCCTTCGCCGCCTCGTAGATCGCCCTCTGGCGTGCCTTGTTCCAGCTTCGCGAGGCATGGACGCGACCTTCGTGGCCGAGCCCGTCGAGGATCTCGGCGAGGCGGGGGAGGTCGATGGTGGGGTCGAGGAGAACGCTGACGTCCATGGGCAGATCGTTAGCACGGATCATAGGAATTTGGCCCGGCCGTGCGGTCTGGGGTTCGATGCCGGGCAATGGCAAGCCGTCTCTCCCTTTGTGCCGCTTCCGTGCTCACCCTCGCCCTCGTCGCGGGCTGCGACTCCCCAGGCTTCAGCCTGAAAGCAAAGGCGCCCACCGCAGGCGGGCCGAAGGCCGGGCAGACGAATATCACCAGCGCGCCGCTCCCGTCCAAGGACGGGATGGCGACCGGACCGACCGTCGACACCGCCGGGCTGAGCGTCTCGAACGAGATCGCCACCGCCTGCGGCATCGCGGTCAAGGCGGACGGCAAGCCCGTCGCGCCGAGCTTCGAGTACGACTCGGCCGCGCTCGCCGAGGAGGACCGGGTCTTGCTCGGGCAGGTCGCCAAGTGCCTCACCGAAGGCGCGCTCAAGGGCCGCCACGTCACGCTCATCGGCCGCGCCGACCAGCGCGGTGAGCCCGAGTACAACATGACGCTCGGCGGTAGCCGCGCCGACACCGTCAAGCGCTACATGGTCGACCTCGGCGTCGGTCGTGACGCCATGCTCGGGACGTCGCGCGGCGAGATGGACGCGACCGGCAAGACAGAGGCCGAGATGGCCCACGACCGCCGCGTCGACGTCGAGCTCGTCAAGTAGCTTCTCGGGCCGACAGCCTCCCGGAGGTCGGCTAAGGTCTGCGCCGTGACCGCCGCGCTGGCTGGATACGACGACCATCTGCCGCGCGAGTTCTACGCTCGCGACGCCCTCGTGGTGGCGCGTGCGCTCGTGGGGACGTACCTCGTTCACGGGCATCGTGTCGCGCGCATCGTCGAGACCGAGGCCTACCGCGGGCCGAAGGATCTCGCGTGCCACGCGCGCGCGGGGGTGACCAAGCGAACGCGCACGCTCTACGGCCCCGCGGGCCACGCCTACGTGTTCCTCATCTACGGCATGTACGACTGCTTCAACGTCGTATGCCTCGGGGAGGGGAAGGGGCACGCTGTGCTGATCCGCGGCGTGGAGCCCGTGCTGGGAGTACCCGAGGATGTGCGCAGCGATGGGCCCGGACGGCTCGCACGTGCGCTCGACATCACGAGGGCGGACAACGGCGCGGACCTCGTCTCGTCGACACACCTCTACCTCGCGCCACGGACGAAGCGCCCGCGCATCGCCGTCAGCGCGCGCGTCGGGGTCGCCTACGCCGGGGAGATCGCGGAGGCACCGTGGCGCTTCCTCGACCCGACGAGCCGGCACGTCTCGCGGCCGCCCCCGCGGAGCATCGGGCTCGGCGCGGTCACTTCCCGCCGATGAGCTTCTTCACCTCCCCGAAGCGCTCGTTCGGGATGGGGACGGAGAGGTTGTACTGTACAACCTTCCACTCGCCCTTCGCGTCGCGTACGAGCACTCCGGACCCGCGTGCGGGCCCGAGGTTCGGCGTGTCGAGATCCTCGTCGAACCACGCGAGCTCGCCGCGCACCGTGAGGTCGCGCCGCGTCGCGCGAAACGACCACGCCTTGCCGCTCGCGAAGCGCGGATGCGCGTAGGCGCGGAACTCGGGCACCGTCCAGCGCTCCTTCGCGTCCGTGCCGAGGAACACTCCGCCCTCCGCGAAGAGGCCGAAATAGGTGGTCTCGTCGGCCGCAGCCGCCGCGGCGTGGAAGCGATCGAGCGTCGACGACGCCCTCGCCATGTCGGCGGTCCTCGCGGACGGAGGCGCGTCGACGATGTCGGCGACGGGGGTGGCGGACGCGGTGTACGGCTCTCGAGGCATGGGCGGCATTCCTGGAGTAGCGGGAGCGCACTTCGGTGTCGCGCAGCCGCATGCGGCGCTCACGAGGACGCCCGAGAGCACGATGAGCGTACGAGAGCGGAGCATCCCGCCGTCGTACCAGGACGGGCTCAGGGGGCCGCAAAAATGACGGCGCGCGCGGTGCTCCCAGGCGTGCTTTCCACCACGAGATGGATCGCCTCGCCCCTCTTCACGCAGACCGGACCGCGCGGCGGCACCGTGCCCGACGCACCCGCGGTCGCCTCGCCTCGCGCCACGCCGCTCTCGTCGGCGAACCACGCGCGAGCCGCAGCCGACGACGCGAAGACGGCACGGAGGCAAAGGTCCTTGTCCGCGCGCACGTCGGGCGAACGCGGGAAGGTCGCCCCCGTGCGGAGTGCTTCGCGCATCAGCGGGGCCTCCGTGGGCCCGCGCGCCGCGAGCGCATCGAGCGAAGGCAAGCCGTCGGTCGTGGCGCCCGGGTCGGATGTGCCGGCGTCCGTGGTCGGCGGACGAGCTGGGCCCGTCGCCGGCGGGCGCACCGGCGGCGCGCCGCAAGCGTTCGCACCCACGGCGAGGAGAAAGGCGAGGACGAACGCGCTGGAGGCCGCGGCCGCAGACCTCACGCGATCACGCGCGCGCCACACCGGCGGGCTTCGTCATGTCGCGCGAGCTGCGCGTCTCGGTGGACTCGCGGCTCACTTCGGCCGAAGTGCCATCGCCCGCATCCATGCGGCAGGAGCCCTGGAACTCGACGCCGCGCTCGATGAAGAGCGAAGGCGAGCTGATGTTGCCGACCAGCTTGCCGGGCGCGTGGATCTCGATCGACGTGCTTGCGCGCACGTTGCCGTGGACGACGCCGCCGCGGATGATCACCGTCGCGACGTCGATCTCCGCGTGGACCTCGGCGCCGTCGCCGATGATGAGCGTGTCGTCGCTCTTGATCTCGCCTTTGAAGACGCCGTCGACGCGGACGCGACCTTCGAAGAAGAGCTTCCCTTCGAAGCGGGTGCCGCGACCGAGGAGTGCCGTGATTTCCGTGGCGGGGAGGGCGTCCATGGGGCCGGGGGGGTAGCAGCGCCACGGCGCCGCGGCAACCGGGCTGTCTTGGCAAGCGGCCAGGATCGGCATAATCCGGAGCTCATGATTTCCATCGGCACCGAGGCCCCTGATTTCGAGCTTCCCTCGAGCGAGCTCACCGCGGAGGGCCGGCCCGGAAAGCCGCTTCGGTTGAGCGATTTTCGCGGGAAAAAGCACGTCGTCCTCGCGTTCTACCCGCTCGATTTCAGCCCGACCTGCTCGACCGAGCACGGCTGCTTCAAGGACGACTCGGTGAAGCTGGAGGCGGCCGATGCCCAGGTGCTCGGCATCAGCGTGGACAGCGCGTGGGCGCACCAGGCCTTCGCCAAGCAGATGGGCATCGGCTACCCGCTCCTCGCCGATTTCCACCCCAAAGGCGCAGTCGCAGAGAAATTCGGCGTCTACAACGCCGCGCGCGGGTTCACCAAGCGCGCGACGATCATCGTCGACAAGGCGGGCAACGTTCGCTTCACGCAGGAGCACGAGGGGCAGCGCGACGACGAGGTGATCCTCGCGGAGCTCGCGAAGCTCGGCTGAAGGGGTCCGGGCTTTGTGCCACTTCGATAAGTGAATTCCCGCGTGTTTGTCGGGATTCGGAGCGGCGTGCTCTACTACGGCAATGGGCTCTTCTTCTCGTAGCCTCGCTCTCGCCGCGCTCGTCGCGCTCCTCGCTCCCTCCACCGCTTCGGCGCAGGGGCCTGCTCCTGGGGGGACGACGTCACCGCCACCTCCCGGTGGAGGACGCGCCGCAGGTCCCGCGAGCAATGACCCACCCGCGGCGGCCGCGGCAGACGACAAAAAATCCCCCGCGAGCAGCGGCAACCTCGGCGGCGTGTCGTTCAACGACACCCCCACTCGCCGAGCTCCGCAGGCGCGCGTGCTCCGCCGTAGCGGGCCGCTCGCGACGTTCCCCGGGTTCGAGGCGCTTCCCGATGGAGGCTCGCGGCTCTTCGTGCAACTGAACCAGGCCGTGCCGGTCGAGGAACGGCGCGCCGCGGGCTCGGTCACCTACGTGCTGAAGGGCGCGCACCTCCGCGTCCACAACGATTCGAACGCGCTCGTCACCGTTCACTTCAACACGCCGGTCTTCCGCGCTCGGCTGGTGCCGCAAGGTAACGACCTGCTCTTCATCCTCGAGCTCCGCGGCGCGGCGACCCCGACGTTCAAGCTGAACGCGAACCAGGACAAGACGTCGACGTTGCAGATCGACTTTCCCAAGGGCGATTTTCTGAGTGGCGACGGCAGCGAGAGCCTCCCCGCCGAGTCGAAGCCGCGGGCGCTCGGCAAGGGCGTGAGGGGAACGAAGGGCGCGCCCAGCACCCCGCCGCCTGCGGACGGCAACACGAATCCCTGAGCGGCGACCGTCTCGTGATCCGGGAGCGCGATGCGCAATAGCCACCGCAGCGCATCGTCCGTCGTCACCCTTGCACTCTCCGCTGTCGTCGTCCTCGCGTCGCGGACGGCGTCGGCGCGTGAGACCTCGGCGGTCGACGACGAGAGAGGCGGCGTAGGCGAGGGCGCCGATGCCGCCGCGGGCGAGCAGGACAACGACGCGATCGAGGAAGAGGCGTTCGGCCCGCGCTCCAACCTACGCACGCGTGCTCAGGAGGTCAGCTTCGATGCGAGCGCGCGTTCGCTCGAGCTCGCGGGCAACGTGCGCGTCGACTCGCCGCCGTTCCATCTCACGAGCCAGCGCATCAAGCTGACGCGCACGCGCTACGGCATCGAGATCGTCGGCAAGGGCTCGCTCGCGTTCTGCCCGTGCCTCGGTACCCCGCTCAAGGTCGACTTCGACGAGGCGATCGTCGCGCCTCCTGGGGACCTGATCCTCAAGAACCCGACGCTGCGGTTCTACAACGTGCCGATCCTCCCGCTGCCGTATTTCTGGCTGCGCTCGGACGAGAAGCTGGGGGTGCTGCCGCCGGACATCGCGTATCGCGGGCACGACGGGCTCTATGCGGGTGGCGGTGTCCACGTGCCGTGGAAGAGCCATGGTCAGAAGAACGCGCTCGACCTCCGAGGCGGCGCGTACGTGCTGCGCGGCTTCGTCGCCGACGCGCGGCTGCGGACGCCGTCGAGCACGACGAAGGTTCGCTATGACCGGCTGCCCGGCGGGGGCGCGAGCGTCGGCGGGCCGAACGACGACGACGGTCTGCTCGTCGATGCGCGTGGCGCGACATCGAGCGGCGAGCTCGGCATGTCCTGGGACGCCGACGTCTTGCGCGGCTCGCGCGGCATCGCATCGACGACCGAGCTCGACGCCGCGTCACGCCGCTGGGATCGGGCGACCGCCGAGGGGGTGCTACGCGGGGGGCCGTTCGTCGTCTCGACCGCGATGCGCACCATCACGCGTCGCGGAGGTGAGCTCACGGACGTCGGTGCCGCCGGGCCGGTGACCTCGATCCGTGCGTCTGGCGCGGCGGGGACCGCGGTGACGTACGACATGACGGTCGAGGGTGGAGCGCTGCGCACCTCCGACGGGACGCGCTCGCGCGATACGTTGAGCTTCGCGCGTGCCGAGGGCGGTGCACGCGCCGTGGGATCGCTCGGCGCGCTCGAGGCGTCCGTTTCCTTGCGCGGCGCCGGGGATGTCGCGAAGGACGCGACGCGCGACGGGACCGATCGCGCGGGCTCGGCGCGCGCGCACGTCGGCGTGCCGCTCGTACGCCGCTTCGGGTCCGAAGCGAACGATCCGTGGGTTCACGTGCTCGATCCCTACGTCGAATCGGCAATCCTCCACGCGCACGGCAACAACCTGCTCGGCGTCTCGGCCGCGCGCGGCGCGTCGGGCATCGACGGCACCGCTCCGATCGCGACCACCGGCTTCACGACGACGCTGGGGCGATGGAGCTCACGCGAGGCCGTCGAGCTCGGCGGCGCCGGCGGCCTCGCGCTCGCGTCGCGCCTCACGAGGTCAGGCGTCCGACCGCTCGCGCGTGGTCGAGCCGCAGCGACGCTCGCGTGGCTCGGCATCGCGGGCGACGTCGCGACCGTTCGCGGCGGCGACGATGATCGCGAGAACGGGGTCGCGGCGGTCGGTCGCGTGCGGCTCGGGCGCAGCGACGGCTTGCGTGTGCTCACCAACGTGGCGGCCCGCGACGGGCTCGATCCGGTGCTCGCGAGGGCGCTCGTCGACGCTCCGCTCGAGCCCGCCAGTGGCTTCCTCGCCGCCGAGGGGACGACGGGCGGGGCAGGGCTCGTCGTGCCGTGGGCCCATTCGGTGACGACGTCGGTCGGCGCAGACGGCGATCTCACGCATCGCGAGCTCGTCGCTGCGCGCGCCGGCGTCGAGCTCCGGGACCGTTGCGGCTGCGTGACGCTGCGGGTGATGGGCGCGCATCGCTTGGGGCGCGAGGGCGTCGACGTGTGGCTCGCGCTCGACTTCGCCGCCGACCGGTGAGGCGCAGGGCGCTCACTCGATGTCGAAAGCGATTCTCAACATCACGTCTTGTCCTTGCGTGCAGCGCGCGGGAATGGCTCTATGAGGGCAATGAAGGGCGACGCCAAGATCATCGACGCGCTGAACGAGATCCTCACCGGCGAGCTGACCGCCATCAACCAGTACTTCCTGCACGCGAAGATGTGTCAGAACTGGGGTTACAAGCGGCTCTACGAGCACATTCGCAAGGAGTCGATCGACGAGATGAAGCACGCCGATCAGCTGATCGAGCGCGTGCTGTTCCTCGAGGGGCTGCCCAACGTGCAGCGCCTGGGCAAGATCAACATCGGCCAGACGGTGGTCGAGCAGCTGAAGAACGATCTCGCGGTCGAGATGGAGGCCATTCCGCGCCTGAACAGGTCGATCGAGCTGTGTCGCCAGGCCGGCGACAACGGCACCGCCGAGCTCCTCGAGGACATCCTCGTCTCCGAGGAGGAGCACGTCGACTGGCTCGAGGCGCAGCTGGAGCTCGTGAAGCAGGTCGGCGAGGGCCTCTACCTCGCCCAGCAGATCCGCGAGTAGCGCCGCGCCGGCGGGGCGCGGATGGGGGCGGACCGGCCGGTTTTAGGGCTGATCGCGGCCAGCACGCAGGTAAAGTAATACTTTTGAGGCTGTGGGCGAAGTGCCCGCAGCTTCAGTGCATTTATGAAATAGAACGGGATCTTTCGCCACGGCCGGCCTTGATAATGAAAACGGGTTTCATTATCTTTAGGACTGCATGTACGTGTGCGTTTGCATGGCCGTCACGGAAGCCGAGGTCGAAGCCGCCATCGCGGACGGCGCCACGACTCGCGAGGCTGTCACCCGCGTCTGCCGCGCTGGCGGTGACTGCGGAGCCTGCCACGGGATGATCGACGCGAAGATCGAGGATCACCTCGAGGACTGCGCGATCGCCGCCGGGAAGGGCTGCCCTGGGCATGCTTCGGTCCCCGCGAGCCCGCCGCTGGTCGCGGTCGAGGCGCTCGTACGCGGCCGCGCGGCCTGAACGCCCTCCGCGCGCGCTCAGGTCGTCTGGCTCACACGACACGAGCGACGTGTGGCTGAGCGCTCCCGAGGGTCGCTCAGTCACAGCCGCAACCGCCACCCCCGCCGCCGAGGCCACCCGTCGCGCCCTCCGAGACGGCGCGTACGTGGCCGTCGAGGCCGAACGAGATCTCCTCCGCCGTCATCGTGGGGTGCGCGAGCTTCTCACGCTCGAAGGCCTTCACGCCCGCGCCGCACCCCGTGGCGAGCGCGAGGGCTGCGGCCGTCATGGACTTCCGCAAGCTCAGGACGAACGGCGTGGAGCTCCATTGCGACGGCTGGTCGGTCCTCACGTCGAATGACGAGATGCCCTCCTTCGCATGCCCGAGCTGTCACGCGGAGATGGCCGCTCTCACCGGCGTTCGTGCAGAGGCTCGAGAAGCAGTGTGGCGCCTCGCTCGCCGTGTTCTACGAGCGTCTCCGAGCGATCAAGGTGTCTCGGTCGTGGCGGCCATCGCGGCGCCAGCCTTCTCGCGATCACCGCACATCCACTCGACCAGGAACGAGGCGACGTCGCTCGGCTTCGTGCCCGGGCCGAAGCCCGCGTCGTAGCCCAGCTCGAGCGCCAGCTTGTGGTCGATGCGCGGGCCGCCCAGGAGCATCACGATCTTGCTCCGCCAGCCCTGCTTCTTCGCGAGATCGATGAGCGCCAGCGCGTTCTCCTTGTGGCAGTTGCGCTGCGTGATGATCTGGCTCACCAGGATCGCGTCGGCGGAGAGCGCCAGCGCTCGCTCCGCCAGCTGCTCGTTCTCCACCTGCGCGCCCAGGTTGTACGCCTCGAAGGCCTTGTAGCTCTCGAGGCCCTTGTCGCCCGCGTAGCCCTTGTAGTTCAGGATCGCGTCGATCCCGACCGTGTGCGCGTCCGAGCCCGTGCAGGCGCCGACCACGATGATCTTCCGCGTCAGGCGCGTCGTCACGCGGTGCTCGATCTCGTCGCGCGAGAGCGCCTCGGTGCGGAGCTCCGGCACGTCGATCGTCGCGGGATCGATCGAGTGCTGCGAGTGGCCGTACACCACGAAGTAGGTGTAGCCCTCCGCGCACGGCTCCATCGTCGTCACCAGCGCTTCCCGCAGGCCATGGAGCTCCGCGAACTGCTTGGCCGCTTCCTTGGCCCGCGCCGACGGAGGCAGCTCCAGCACGAACGAGAGCTGGATCATTCCGTCGTTCTGACGGTCGCCGTACGCGCGCAGCGGCTTCGAAGGGGCGGTCGGATGCATTACGAGGCCTCCAGCGCTTCGAGGATCGGGTTCACGTAGTCGTCCGAGCGCTCGAATACGCCCGCATAGCCCTTGCCGCCCGTGCGCGTGCGCTTCACGTCGGCGAACGAGCCTCGCTCGATCGCGGTCCAGATCGTGTCGCGCTCGACCTCTTCGAGCAGCTCGAGCGCCTCGTCGAGCACCTGCACGGCGCGCTTCGCCATGATCCCGTCGGGCTTGATCGTGAGCTCGTCGCCGAGCGACCGCGCCGTGTTGAACACGTACTTCGTCGCCTTCAGCGAGAGGTAGCGGTCCATCAGCATCGGGTTGTGCACCGCCTCGCTGAACATGCCGAGGAGCTCGATGCTCTGGTGCGTCGCGACACCCACCAGGCTGAACATCGCGTCGTGCACGTGGCTCTGGAAGATGTCGCCACTCTTGAACTTGGTAGGCGGCATCCACTTGATGGGATGCCGCGGGAAGACCTGTCGGATCAGCTGCGCCTGCGCGAGCTCGAGGAGAAAGCTGTTCTCGATCCCGGGGTCGATCTCGTACGCGTGACCGAGCCCCATCTGCTCGTCCTTCACGCCGGCATGCTTCGCGAACGCCTCGTTCACGAACTGGCTCGCGAGGACGGTATGCGCCTTCTCCACCGCGTCGGCGGTCGTCAGGTAGTTGTCCTCGCCCGTGTTGATCACGATGCCTGCGCGAGCGATGATCCGGCGCGAAACGTACTGGTCGACGAAGTTCCGGCACGGGTTGATGTCGCGAAAGAGGATCCCGTACATCGCATCGTTGAGGAGCATGTCGAGGCGCTCGACCGCGCCCATCCAGGCGATCTCCGACATGCAGAGGCCCGACGAGTAGTTCGTCTGGTGGATGTAGCGGCCGTAGTCGATCGCGGCCTCGTCCGTCGCCCGCCGGATGATCTTGAAGTTCTCCTGCGTCGCGAACGTCCCGCCGTAGCCCTCGGTGGTCGCGCCGTGCGGCACGTAGTCGAGGAGCGACTGGGCCGTCGCGCGGATGACGGCGACGATGTCCGCCCCCGCGTAGGCGGCGGCCTTCGCCTGTACCGCGTCGTCGTAGATGTTGCCCGTCGCGACGATGACGTACTTCAGGGGATTGCCGCCGGGCACTGCGCGACGCTTGTTCGCGTCGCGCTCGTCGCGCGCGTTGTCGATCCGGTCGATGGCCGCATCGGTGTGCGGCGCGAGCGCGACGAGGACCTCGTCGGCCGAGGGGCCCGACTCGCCACGGTCGAGCTCCGGTGCATACGCCAGTCGCTCGGAGGCCTCCTGGAGGCCCGCCGCGCCGGCCAGCAGCGCGCGACCCAGGAAGAACGAGATGCCCCGCCCGAGGAGGCCCGCCTTCGCGTAGCGATCCACGGCGATGTTCACGAGCGGCGCGCCCTGGTCATCGACGCCGTCGACGCCGTAAGCCCGCAGGACGGTGCGCTCCACGCCGACGGACGTGTGGGCGTCGATGTAGCGTTGCACGTCATCGGCGACAGCCGCCGCAAGCTCGCGGCATCGCGCGACCTTCTGCACATCCATGGGCACGGTCAACATCGCACCGTGCATTTGCCACACGCCGGGCGGCGCGTACACCCCCTGTCTGGCGGACCCTCGCGAGGCTGCGTCGTGCGCGGTGGGCACGACCGAGAAGTGTGCAGTTTACAAGGGCCGCCGCGATCGACTCGCGCTCAGAAAAGGAGCGCGCCGATCGTCGCCACGGCGGCGCCGGTCACGGCGAGACCGAGGTCGGCCGTGCTACGAGCGGCCCTCGACGCCGCGAAACGCGCTCCGCTAGCGAGGAACACGAGCCCGCCGAACCCGATCAGCGCGAAGGCCACGCCCCCGGGCACGTCGCTCTCGGTGAGGACGGCGCGGAGGCGCTCCTCCGAGGCGGCCAGCGTCGGATTCGCGCCGGCCGCGACCGCCGCCACGTCGATCCGGTGTGCGAACCGCGCGAACTCCGCGTCCGCGTGCACCCTCCGAGGCGAGCTCGTCTCGAGCACGACCGTCGCGAGGAGCGCCGCTCGCGCGGCTCGCCACGACGCAAACGCCGTCCCGTCGTCCCCGCGCGCCTCGGCGTCGCGGGCGATCTTCTCCAGCCTCGCGAAGCCCTCGTCGGGCGCCCCGCACGCCGGGCAGCGCGCCTCTGCGGCCGCGCGGGCGAAGTGAACGGCCTCGACGAGGTCGCCTCGCGCGAGCGCAGCGTCGGCGTCGACGAGGGCGCGCCGGCCCTCGGCGGCGCGGCCTGACCAGGCGATTCCGAGCGCGAGCAACGTGACGAGCGCGACCGCGAGGACGTGCCGCGGCACACCCTTCACTGGAAGTCGCGCTTGCGGAAGATGATCGCGCTGAGCGTGAGCAGCAGCGCCGCGTAGAAGATCGAGTTCATCCAGGCGCGCCCGACGTAGCTCCACAGCGGAATCGTGGCGACCTGTCCGAGGAGCAGCGGTCGCGCGGGGACGTAGACGTTGAGGTTCGGGACGACCTTCGCGAGCACGATGCCCGTCGTACGGATGACCGTCCCGAAGACGCGCTCGGGGATGTTCGCCAGCGTGTCGGCCGAGCGACCGATCATGAACAGCCAGGCGGTGAAGATGGCGGTCAGGAAGGGCGACGAGAACGCCGAGAACACCATCGCGATGGCGCAGACGATCACGACCTCGCCGAGCGTCAGCAGCGCGGACACGACCACGACTTGCCGCTCGTCGGCGGCGCCGTCGCAAAGCAGCATCATCACGAGGAAGAGGGCGACCGACCACGGCAGGACGACGAACACCCGCGAGTACGTGGCCCGCCAGAGCAGGATGCCGAGGACCGCGAGCATCCCGCTGCCGACGCCGATCGTCAGCCCGACGTGCTTGCCGGACTGGATCGCCATGATCGTCAGGACCGCGGCGCCGTCGATGGCGATGAACACGAGAAGGGTTGCGAGGATGCCGAAGTACTTGCCGACCACGTACTCGTGGCGGCGCAGCCGGCGCGTGAGGACCGGGAAGATCGTCTTCAGCTCGAGCTCGCGATAGAGCGACGTCGCGCCGAGGATCACCGAGACCAGAACGGCATAGAGGGACATCGACGACGAGCCGATGTCGGCGACGATGCGCGTCTCCTGGCGTAGCGACATGGCCGCAATCACCAGCGAGTAGCCGGAGGTGGCAAGCGCAAGGGCGAGCAGCCCGAAGAGCACCCGGGCGCGCACCGCCTCGCGGTACGTGTTCATGGCAATGGCAGAGACCCGTCCGAACATGCTCTCAGCTGAGTATCAAGGATGGCGCGCTTCCGCTACGACCCGTCGAACGAGCTGGGGAACAGAGAGCAGCGCGGCCCGCACTCGCTCCTCGAAGAGGTCGCGGACGATCCCCGGACCAATGTCCACCAGAACCGCGTAGGTGAGCAGCGCTCGCTCCTCACCGCTCGGGCCGACGAACGGTTCCACGCGGAAGTATCCGAACGCATCGTCGATCTCGTGGGGACGCGACGTCTCGAGCCAGAAGCGCACCTCGCGGATCGCAGGGAAATAGCGCACGCGGATGGTGTAGGTCGCCTCGACCAGCGTGGTGCCCTGAACGAGCTCGACGAGGCGGTCGCCGTTGGGCTCGATGCCGACGAGCTTGACGCGCTTGGTTCGCGGAAGGACGCGGCGGTACGACTCGATGTCCTCGAGGAGGTTGGAGATCTCCGCGACGGAGGCGTCGACGACGGTGTACGTCAGCCCGCCGATGTAGCGGGCCGAAGCACCCGGCGCCCACGTGTGCTCGCGGATGACCGTCTCACCTCGAGCCAGCCGTGCCGACTCCGGCGACGACAGCCGATCCGCCCGGGCGTCCGGGGCACGGGCGACGAGCCCGAGCGCCAGCAGCGCGGCGAAGATCGTGAGGGCGAGGGGCGAGAGGCGCATGCGGAGCGAGCCACACATTAAAGAGCCGGCGCCGATCACGCAAGGCACCGGCGATGAAACGCTCGGGGACCCCGGCGAATTCACGGAACCTGGCGGAAGAACCTCAGGTGCCGACGACGATCCTCACGCGAGGCCCGATCGAGACGTGAAGCGGCCCGTCGCACTCGTGGAGGTCCCCGTCGACCATGTAGCGGATGGGGCCGCTCGGCGACCGGATGACGACGCTCGTGGTGGTGGCTTCGTAGGTGTGCCCGGGCTTCATCGGCGCGGCCCGCCAGATGCGCGGCAACTGCGAGACGAAGCCCATCGGAGTCGTGTGGATTCCGAGGACGTGGAAGCGACCGGGCTGCTCGTCGTAACGATGGAAGGGCCGAAAATTGAGCCCAATCTGGTCGATGGTCCCGCCCGCGACGGAGAGGTAGTCGCGCTCTCCCCAGACGGTGCCGTCGTCGAGCTCCACCGTTCCGCGGAACGGCTCGGCCATCCGACGGATCATCTCCCCGCCGACGATCGCGCTGCCGATGCCCCGCAGCAGTGTCTTCGCCGCCACGACCGGGTTCGGCCTTCCCTTACCGCCCGCGTAGTACTCCGCGAGATAGCCGCAGACGACCCCCGTACCGAAGACGAAGCCATGCTTCTCCGCGAGGGGCGGCGACAGCATGCTCGCGGGGGCCGCATCCGCCGCGGAGCGACGCGAGCGCGGCCCGGCGGTGTCGCCGCGGAGCTTGAGCACGTGCCGCTCGACGTTCTGAAGGGGGATCGAGGCCCGCTCGACGTATGCCTGGACGAGGCGGTCGAGCAGGTCCTTCGGGACGCCGCGCCGCACGCCGACCGAGTTTGCCGCCGTGTTCATCGTCCCGCCGCGCAGGAACGCGATCTGCGGGAGCGCGGCGCTCCGGTAGACGTCGAGAAAGCCCGTGATCGTGACGCCGTTCGTCCCGTCGCCCCCGCTGATGCCGAGGACGTCGATGTCGAGGCTGCGGAAATCCTCGGCGACCCGGTAGAGCTCGTCGATCGACCCGGCCTCGCGGACGACACCGTGGTCCCCGAGCGCGACGCTCAGACGCCGCGCCGCCTTCGGGTCGCGAAGATTCCGGCCGCTACGTGGGTTGTAGATCACCCCGATCCCAGGCATTGGCCGTCACGTTGACGCGTCGGGACGGGGGCGGTCAAGCGCGGGAGGCACGATTTTCCGCGTCACTCGCCCCGAGAGCGTGCCAAGAGGAAGGGATGAACCCCACGCCCTACGATGCCGCACGCGCTGCGAGCACGTCGGTCCTGCTCGTTCCGGCGCGTGATCGCGCGGCGATCGTCGTCACTGGCAAGGACCGCACGAGCTGGCTCAACGGGCTCGTCACCTGCGAGCTCGCGAAGCGGGAGGGCGATGGTCGCCAGGGCGCCTACGGCCTCCTCGTCGAGAAGAAGGGTCGCATCCAGACGGACCTCTTCGTCGTGCCGGACGCTGGCGACACCACGTTCGCGCTTGCAGTGCCGGTCTCCGTCCGGGAGAGCCTGCTCGCGACGCTCGATCACTACCTCATCATGGAGGACGCCGAGCTCGCGCTGTCCGACCTCGTCTTTCTCGTGGCCCACGGTCCGCGCGCGAACGAGCTGCGCGCGCTGGCGCCGTTCGCCGGAACCATCGATCTCCTCGGCCGCGGTGGGATCGTCCTCGCGGCTCCCGCCGCCGACGCCGCCGCGTTCGAGGCGCGTGTTGCCGAGGAGGTGAGCAAGCTCGGGGGCGTCGTCGCGGACGACGCGACCTGGGACGCGGTCCGCATCGAGCACGGCCTCCCGCGCTTCGGTGTCGAGTTCGACACGACCCACTATCCGCAGGAAGCGGCGCTCGAGACGCTCGCCGTCTCGTTCCAGAAGGGCTGCTACCTCGGGCAGGAGGTCGTCTACATGCTCCAGGAGCGTGGGCACGTGAAGCGCAAGCTCGTGCCGCTCGACCTCGACGGAAGCGAGGTGCCTGCGACCGGCGCGGCCGTCACGACGTCCGCGGGCGAGGCCGTCGGCGAGATCCGCAGCGCCACGCTCGGGGCGTCGTCGGGCAAGCCCGTCGCGATCGCGATGGTGAAGTGGGCGCACGCAAAGCCTGGCACCGAGCTGAACGTCGCCGTGAGCGACGGATCACGCGCGGCGCGTGTCAGAGCCTCCGAGCAAGCTTGAAGTAGCGCGCCGGCATTCCCTCTTCGGGGGTGAGCGGCTCGACGCGCAGCATCTCGAGAGCGATCTCCTTGATGCGCTGATCCTTGCCGAGTCGCACGTGCAGGCGGTCACCGTCGGTCTTCACGACGTCACACCGCCCGAACGCGAAGTGCTCGACGATGTCGCCGGGCTCGGGGACCATCTCGTCCTCGGTCTCGGCCTCGACGGGCTTCGCGATGCGCTGGGGCATCGCCTGGTTCATCGAGCTGAAGGTCGGAGACGGGCGAGCCGCGGGCGCGGGCGCCGGTGCGGGCACCCGCGGGGCTTCGGTCACGGCGACGCGCGAGGCCTCGGCAAATCCGACCTGGACCGCGGAGGGGACCACGGCGGGCGCCGATGGCGGAGCGGGTGCGGTCGCGGCGGTCTGCGGGCTCGGTGCAGCGGCAGGCCGAGGTGCGCCTTCGGTCGCATCGAGCACCCACACTCCGGAGCGGTCGAGCTGGCGGGTCGCGGTCACGTCGTCGAACGCCGTGATGAGCACCTCGAGCGCTTCGATGTTTCCGTCGACGAGGTCACCGGCAATCGTGTCGAGGCCGGAGTCTGTCTCCCGCGCGAGGACGACGCGCAGACCGCAGGAGACGTCACCGCCCGAGAGGCCGATGCTTCCCTCGAGCGCGATGACCTGCACCGGCCCCGAGATGTGCTTCGGAATCGAGGCGGTCCCGCCGCGCGGGTCCACGACGCGAACGTGAACGTCGGAGAGCACTCCGCTGGCTCGCATCCACCCTGCGAGGACCACCTCGTCGCGGAGCGCACCAAGCAGTGAATCAGGCAGCTTCGCGGGGTTCGAGAGGCGAAGCAGGAGGTGGCGCGCCGAGGATGTCGAGACGGTCATGGTTTCTTTTCTTCGTTCTCTTCCGCGGGACAGCCAGGCCGTTCGCCCGTCCGCTTACCCGCGCTGGCCGGACAGAAATCGTTCTTGTCGAGGATGCCGTCGCCGTCGGTGTCGCGCGCGGTCGGGGCGTAGATCGCGCCGAGCACGAAGCGGAACCGAGGAACGGTGATGGCCGCGTCGCCGATCGGAATCGGTCCGCCGCCGCCCGCGATGAAGGAGATGTCACCCGCGAGGAGCGGCGCGCTGCGCAGCGCGATCAGCCACTCGGCGGGGGTGATCGATTTGCCGTTGGGCTTGCTCGTGATGCCGAACGCGGACTGCGCGGTGTCGTGCTGCTCGGCGAAGTTCACGTAGGCGCGCCCTTCGAGCATCAGCGACAAACGTTCGTGGTCGATGATGTCGACGCCGGCGCCGGCGCCCGTCGCCAGCTGTGAGCCGACGCGCGCGCCCGCGAACTCGGTGGTGGGGCGGAGCCGTGCGCCGACCTCCAGCCCGGCGAAGAGCACGTGATAGCGATAGTCGGCGGCGAGCGCCGGGGCGAAGACTGCGCTCCGCTCGCCCGCGAAGTCGGAGCTGTCGCCGGTCGGTGCGGAGACCGTCATCCGGCCGGCGAGCGACCACGAGCTCGGGGCCTTCTCCGCCTGCGCATCAGGCGAGATGCGCTCGCGCGGAACGAGCGCGTAGGCGAAGCCGAAGCGGAGATCGCGGACGGCTGTGTCGTGCAGAGACTCGCCGCCGGTGAGCGGGCTCGTGCCCGCTCCCGACTCGACGAACGTGTAGGGCAGCGCGAAGTCGAGCTGGAGGCGGGGAGTCAAGCCATAGGCGAAGAGGAAGTTCCCGGTGACCTGGTTATCGACGGCGTACTGATTGCTGCCGCCGGGGCCCGGGGACGCGACGCGGAGGATCACCGGCCGCGAGAGGTACGTCGCCATCAGCCCGAAGCCGACCTGGCCCTCACCGACCGTCTCCGTTCCGCCGACCGTCGCGAAGCGCGTAGGTCCCGGGCTCGGCCAGTACGTGTCGCTGTTGATGCACGTGTTGACGAGCGGGTTCGTGCACTCCTTCGCTCGCGCTTCACGCCCTCCGAGACCGACGAAGCTCGACGCGAGGATCAGCGCTGCCGTCGCGCGGATCATCGCGCGATTCGCGGCGCGATGAATGGGCAGAGCACCGGCCCGCAGCGATCGCATCAGCGGGGACCATACCAGAGTTGACTCCTCGGCTTCATTGGGAAATGACGGGGGCATGTCTTATCGTTCCGCTGCCGCGCCGGCGCGCCTCCTCCTCGGCAGCGGGTCGCCTCGACGGCGAGAGATCCTGACGAGCCTTCGCGTCCCCTTCGTCGTCCATGTCGCGGGCGTCGATGAATCGACGCGCGCGGGTGAGGGCCCTGCTCTCTACCTCGAGCGGGTGGTGCTCGCGAAGCTCGCGGCCGTCGCCGCGGTGTTCGCGCCGTCCTTCGAGGCCTCCGAGGAGATCCGGTCGGCGGACGCCGTCCTCGTCGCGGACACCTCCGTCATCGACGACGGCGCGATCCTCGGCAAGCCCGCCGACGTGGCCGAGGCCGAGGCGATGATCGCGCGCCTCGCCGGTCGCACGCACGAGGTGTGGACCCGCTTCGCGCTCGGCGGTCCGGCGCCCGGCGGGGCCGTGTTACACGCCGAGACGGTCGTGACACGCGTCACCTTCCGCCCCCTGACGGCCGCTCGGATCCGTAGCTATGCCGAGAGCGGCGAGGGGACCGACAAGGCCGGCGCCTACGCCGTGCAAGGCCTCGGCGCCGGCATCGTCGCGCGCATCGAGGGCTCGTACACGAACGTCGTCGGGCTGCCGGCCTGCGAGGTGCTCGCGGCGCTCGAGGGGCTCGGGCTCGCTCCGTGAAGAGGCGCGACGCGCTCGTCGTCACGCTCGTCGCGCTCGTCGCGAGGCTCGTGGTGGTCGTCTGGGCGGCGGGGGCGATCCCTCCGACGGCCGACGGCGAGTACTACCATCGGCTCGCGACGAGGCTGGCGACCGGCCAGGGCTACACGTGGCTCTGGCCCGACGGTGTCGTGACGGCTGCGGCGCACTACCCGGTCGGCTATCCGGCGCTCATCGGGGCGGCGTACGTCGCCTTCGGCACGAAGCCCGTGGTCGCGATGCTGGTCAACGCGCTGATCGGCACCGCGGGAGCGTGGGCCGCGCATGATCTGCTGCGCCGCGCGACCTCTCGTAGGCTGGCGCTCGCGGGGGGACTCGCGTTGGCGCTCCACCCCGCGCTCGTGCCCTACACGGCGGCGCTGATGACCGAGGGCGTGACGGCCGCGCTCCTCGTGATCGCCACGGCGTTCGCCGAGCGAGCCCACCGCGCAGAGCAGCGGCGGTCGGCGATCACGTGGCTCGTCGCGTGTGGCCTCTTGATGGGCGTCGCGACGCTCGTGCGGCCGCAGTCGCTCGTCCTCGCGCCTGTGCTCGGCTGGCTGGCCACGCGAGCCACGACGCGAGCCGCGATCGCCGGAGTCGTCGCCGTGACCGCGCTCGCGCTCGCGGTGTGCGCGCCGTGGACCCTACGCAACTGCCGCCGGATGGAGCAGTGCGCGCTCGTCAGCGTGAACGGAGGCTGGAACCTCGCGATCGGAACGCAGACGACAGGCGGTGGCTGGCAGGAGATGATCGTTCCCGACGCGTGCAAGGAGGTCTTCGCCGAGGCTGCGAAGGACGAGTGCTTCGGACGCGAGGCTCGCAAGACGATCTCCGGCGACCCGCTGCGCTGGCTCGCACGCGCGCCGGCGAAGCTCCGCGTCACGCTCGACTACTTCGGCGCGGCTCCCTGGTACCTGCACGTCGCGAACCCCGAGCGCTTTCCCTATCGCGCCAAGGTCGCGCTCGGGGTCCTCGAGACGCTCGCGTCGCGCCTCTTGCTCGTCGGGGCGCTGGTGAGCGTGCGCAAGCTCGACGGTCCGCGGAGGCTGCTGCGCGAGGCGGCCACCGGCTTCGGTCTGCTCGCTTGCTTCATGACCGCGGGCGCCACGGGCTACCTCGCCTGTGCGCTCGCTCTCCTTCTGCTCGGGCCCCGCGAGCTGGTGCGCCTGCCACGCATCGTCCCGGTGACCGCCGCAGTGCTCGTCGCGACCGCGGTGCTCCACGTGGTCTTCTTCGGCGCAGGCCGCTACGGGCTCGTCGTCGTGCCCTTCGTCACCGCGCTCGCGTTCGTGCGCCCCGAGCGCGCGGGCTAAAGGGCTGAAACGCGGTCACTTGCACTTGGGACCGACATCCTTGCAGCGCCCGCGCACGACGAGCTGCCCCGGGCACACGAGCTTCGCACCCTGCTTCTTCGCGTGGACGGTGGTCTCGGTGCAGCAGGAGCTGATCAGCCGCTTGTAGCAAAGGTCGTCCGCCGGGGGCTCCGCGGTGCTCACCGCGACGATCGTGCCAGCCGCAGGAGGGTCCTTGTCGGGCTTGTCGGCGCCCATCATGGGCGAGCCGGGGGCGATGGAGGGCGGCGGCGCCTCGGCGGCGCGCCCGATCGGGACGTACGTGACGGGCGGCCTGCGCGGCGGCTCCGCACACGCGCCGATCCCGACCAGGAGCAGCGGCCACGCCTTCATCCCCCCTAGGATACACATCCACCCCATTGCGGAGCGAGTGAACCAGTGTCACCTTGCACCCCGTCGATGCCGAACAGGCGATCGCCGGCCGTGAACCAAGGCCCGAAAGGGCCAGAAGCGCGGCGGGAGGAAAGTCCGAGCTCCATAGAGCACGATGCCGGGTAACGCCCGGTCGCGGGAACGCGAAGGAAAGTGCAACAGAGAAGAGACCACCTGCCTCTCTCACTCGGAAACGAGTGGAGCGGCAGGCCAGGGTGAAACGGCGGGGTAAGAGCCCACCGCGCCTCCGGTAACGGAAGCGGCAAGGCAGACCCCATCGGGAGCAAGGCCACATAAGCGGGCGTGCGGCTCGACTCGCGCAAGCGGGAAGGGCCGTGGAGGGTGACTCGCTCGAGTCCGCGGGTAGGCTGCTCGAGGCGTCCGGTAACGGCCGCCCTAGAGGAATGACCGCCGCCGCATCGAGGGCGACCTCGAGGCGGAACAGAACTCGGCTTAAGGACGACGTCGACCAGGGACCCGCGAAAGCGGGTCTCCTGCTTTTGTGGCCTTCACGCCCGCCTTTCCTGTGCGGAAATCGCACACCGGCGAGACATCGCTCTATCGCGATGTTAGGATGCGCGCGTGTCGACCCTGTCTTCTTCCGTCACCACGCTTCAGCTCTTCGCCGAGCCGACCCGTGTACGCCTGATGGCGTTGCTCGAAGAGGAGGAGCTCACCGTGGCCGAGCTCGTCAACATCACGGAGCTCGCGCAGTCCAGCGTCTCGACCCACCTCGGCAAGCTCCGCGACGCTGGCTTCCTGCGCGATCGCCGCGTCGGCGCCTCGACGCTCTACAGCCTCAACGACGGGAACATGCCGGAGGGGGCCAAGCAGGTGTGGTCCCTGGTCCGCGGCGAGATCAAGGACGCGGTGCTGGACGGAGACAAGGGAAGGTGCGCCGCTTTGCTCGAGGCGCGTCAGCGCACGAACGCCTGGCCGGATGCGGTCGCGGGACAGATGGAACGTCACTACTCGCCCGGCCGCACCTGGGAGGCGACCGCGCGGGGGCTCTTCGGCCTCATGCGCCTGGGAGACGTGCTCGACGCGGGGTCGGGGGACGGCACGCTCGCGCAGCTCCTGGCACCGCGCGCCAGGAGCGTCACATGCCTCGACCGCAACGAGAAGATGGTCGAGGCCGCCCGCGCGCGATTGGCGAAGCTGAAGAACACCAGCGTCTCTCTCGGCGACGTGCATGAGCTGCCTTTCGGCGACGCGGCCTTCGATCAGGTCATGTTGTTCAACATCCTGACGCAGGCCACGACGCCTGCCCGCGTCGTTGCCGAAGCTGCACGCGTCCTCCGTGAAGGCGGCGACCTCGTCGTCGTCACGCTCGCCTCGCACGCTCACGCCGGCGTGAGCGCCAGCTACCGCGACATCCACTCGGGCTTCTCCACGGCCCAGCTGAGACGAATGCTGCACAAGACCGGGCTCGTCATCGATACCTGTGACATCACGTGCCGCGAGAAGCGCTCTCCGCACTTCGAAGTCATCACTGCTTTCGCCCACAAACCGTTGCAAGCGCATCCCGTGAACCCATGAGCGACACCGAACGTCATCCCCTCGAGAGCCTCCTCCAGCAGCGCATCGCCATCATCGACGGCGCGATGGGCACGACCATCCGCACGTACGGAATGACCGAGGCGCACATTCGCGGCGAGCGGTTCAAGGACGCGCCCAAGGATCTGCTCAACAACGGCGACATCTTCTCGCTCACGCAGCCGGACATGATCTGCGACATCCACCGGCGCTTCCTCGAGGCCGGCGCGGACATCATCGAGACCAACACGTTCGGAGCGACGAGCATCACGCAGAGCGAGTTCTTCGTCGACGACCCGCGCGAGCACGGCGGCCGCAAGGATCCGGAGTTCTACCAGAAGATCATCGAGGACAAGTTCCTCGGGGACCTGGCGGCGGAGATCAACGAACAGTCCGCGCGCCAGTGCCGAGCCGTGGCAGACCGCGTCGCGAACACCGACGGGAAGAGGCGGTTCGTCGCCGGGGCGATCGGCCCGCTCACCGTGTCGCTCTCCAACTCGCCCGATGCAGACGACGCCGGTTTCCGCGTCGTCACCTTCGACCAGGTCAAGGCTTCCTACGTTCAGCAGATCCGCGCGCTGATCGCCGGCGGCTCCGACGTGCTCTTGGTCGAGACGATCTTCGATTCGCTCAACGCCAAGGCGGCGCTGGTGGCCATCGAGGAGGTCTTCGAGAAGGACGGTCACCGCCTGCCGATCATGATCTCGGCGGCGGTGGGTCGCGGCGGCGAGACGATGATCTCGGCGCAGACGGGCGAAGCGCTCTGGAATGCCGTGAAGCACGTGAAGCCGATGTCCATTGGGCTCAACTGCTCGCTCGGCCCGGATCTCATGTACCCGTTCCTTTCCGAGCTCTCCGAGAAGTCGGGCGTGGCGATCTCTTGCTATCCGAACGCCGGATTGCCCAACCCGCTTTCCGCCACCGGGTTCGATCTCCTGCCGGAGGACATGGGCCGCTATCTGGCCGAGTTCGCCCAGGGTGGGCTCATCAACATCGCGGGCGGATGCTGCGGCAACACTCCGGAGCACATCCAGGCCATCGCGAAGGCGCTCGACGGTCGGCACCCGCGCGAGCTCCGCGAGATGAGGGAGGCGGAGGGCAAGACCTCGGTGTCGGTTCCGGCGGACGTCACGGAGGCGCCGCGGCCTCTCCGCCTGTCCGGGTCGCAGCCGTTCACCCAGCAGGCCGGCGTCTACATGATGATCGGCGAGCGCACGAACGTGGCGGGCTCACCGAAGTTCGCCAAGCTGATCAAGGAAGGAAAATTCGAGGAGGCGGTCAGCGTGGCCCGCCAGCAGATCGAGAACGGCGCGAACGTCATCGACATCTGCATGGACGAGGGGATGATCGACGGCGTCGCCGCCATGACGCGCTTTCTGCTCCTCCTCGCGACGGAGCCGGAGGTCACGAAGGTGCCCTTCATGATCGACTCCTCGAAGTGGGAGGTCATCCTGGCCGGGCTCAAGTGCCTCCAGGGCAAGGGCATCGTAAACTCGATCTCGCTCAAGGAAGGCGAGGAGCGCTTTCGTCAGATCGCGCACACGATCATGCAGTACGGCGCCGCGGTCGTCGTCATGGCGTTCGACGAGAACGGCCAGGCGGCGACGTACGCCGAGAAGATCCGCATCTGCGAGCGCGCCTATCGGATCCTCGTGGACGACGTCGGCTTTCCGCCGGAGGACATCATCTTCGACCCCAACGTCCTCACCGTCGCCACGGGCATCGAGGAGCACAACAACTACGCGGTCGACTTCATCTAGGCCACCCGCTGGATCAAGGCCAACCTTCCTCACGCGAAGGTCAGCGGAGGCGTGTCGAACGTCTCGTTCAGCTTCCGCGGCAACAACCACGTCCGCGAGGCCATGCACTCGGCGTTCCTCTACCACGCCATCCAGGCGGGCATGGACATGGGCATCGTCAACGCCGGCATGCTCGAGGTGTACGAGGAGATCGAGCCCGAGCTACGCGAGCTCGTGGAGGATGTCCTCCTCAACCGCCGCCCCGACGCGACCGAACGACTCGTCGATCTCGGCGAGAAGCTGAAGGCCGCGAGCGCCGGTGAGTCTCAGACCGAGAAGAAGTCCGAAGAGTGGAGAAACGGCTCGGTCGAAGAGCGACTGTCGCATGCGCTGGTGAAGGGCATCGACGCGTTCATCGACGCCGACACCGAGGAGGCGCGCGTCAAGTTGAAGAGGCCGCTCTCCGTCATCGAAGGTCCGCTGATGGACGGCATGAGCGTGGTCGGTGATCTCTTCGGCGCCGGCAAGATGTTCCTGCCGCAGGTCGTCAAGTCGGCGCGCGTGATGAAGAAGGCCGTCGCCTACCTCTTTCCGTTCATGGAGGCCGAGAAGGCCGCCATGGCGGCGTCCGGCCAGGTCGCGAAGACGCAGGGCAAGATCGTCCTCGCCACCGTGAAGGGCGACGTCCACGACATCGGCAAGAACATCGTTGGCGTCGTCCTCGCCTGCAACAACTACGAGGTCATCGACATGGGGGTCATGGTCTCGTGCGAGAAGATCCTCGAGCGAGCGAAGCTAGAGAAGGCCGACCTCATCGGCCTCAGCGGGCTCATCACGCCGTCCCTGGACGAGATGGCGCACGTGGCGCGCGAGATGGAGCGCCAGGGGTTCAAGCTGCCGCTGCTGATCGGCGGCGCGACCACGAGCCGGGCGCACACGGCCGTGAAGATCGCGCCCT
>JANXVA010000750.1 GCA_025351875.1 Myxococcales bacterium
GCGCGTGCCGCTCGCGTGTATTCTGCATTTATTTCGTACCCGAGTAGCTTGGCTCTTCGAAAGCGCTCGCCCGCCGCGACCAGCAACGTTCCCTCGCCGCACGTCGGCTCGATCACGGTCCGAGGCGACCGCGCATCACCCGCACAGACGCGATCGAGGACGGCGCGGGCAAGCCCGGCGGGCGTCTGCCAGTCGCCACGCTCGATCCTCGTCCGCGCCGCCGCCTTCAAGGCTGGACGCCCGCCATCCGTCGCACCGCCTCCTCGAGGAGCGAGCGCGTCGTCCCGATGTTGAGCCGTGCGAAGCCTGCGCCCTCCGCGCCAAAGATCGGTCCCGACGAGAGGGCCACCCTCCCGCGCTCCAGGAATGCGTGCGCCGGATCGTCGCCGAGCCCTAGCGCCGAACAATCGAGCCACGCGAGATAGCCAGCCTGCGGCGGCACGTACCGCACGCGCGGCATGTGCTCGCGCAAGAGCTCACCGAGAAGCCTGCGATTCCGATCCAGGATCGCGATCGTGCCCGCGAGCCAGGGCTCCCCTTCGAGAAACGCGGCGCGCCCCGCGAGCACGCCGAGGTGCCCCGCGTGATACGGCGTCTCGGGGGGTAGCCGCGCGAGGATCGCCCGCGACTCGTCCGATGCCGCGACCATCACCGCGGCCTTGAGACCCGCCAGGTTCCACGACTTCGACGCCGACGTGAGCACGATCGACCGCCTCGCCGCAGCCGCCGAGACCGACGGAAATGGCCGATGAACCGCGCCGGGGAGCGTGAGCGGCGCGTGGATCTCGTCGCTGAGCACGAGCACGCCGTACCGATCCGCGAGCTCGGCGATCCGGAGCAGCGCGGGCTCCGGGTACACGATGCCGCTCGGGTTGTGTGGCGAACAGAGCAGATGAACGCGCGCTCCGCTCGCATAGGCTCGCTCGATCGCGTCGAGGTCAGGCGCATACCCGCCGTCGGCCGAGGACAGCGGCGCCGCCACGATCACGCGCCCGAGCTGCTGCACCGTCGACGCGAACGGATGGTAGACGGGCGGCTCGATGACCACGCCGTCACCCGGCGCGGTCGCGACGCGCAGGATCTCCGCGAGCCCGGTCACGACGTCGCAGACGACGTGCACGTCCTCGGGTCTCACTTCCCAGCCCCACTTGCCCTTCGCCCATGGCGCGAACGCTGCGCCCAGACCGCCCGGGCTCGCGTATCCGCAGTCGTCGTCGTCGATCGCCGCGTGGAGCACGCGCTTCATGGGCTCCGCGATCGGATAGTCCATCTCGGCGACCCACGCCGGAAGGACGTCGGCCGCGTACACGGCCCACTTCGCGCTGGCGCGCCGCCGCAGCGTCGCCTCGGTAACGTCGTCGAACGGGTGATGCACTAGGTACTCCTCAGCGGGGCTTCTTCTTCGCCTTGCGGACCTTCGACGGCAGCGTCGCCATCTTTCCAGAGCCGAGGAGCTTGCGGAGTGCGCGCTCCATCTCGCGGCCGAAGATCACGCGCACCGCCTCGATACCGATCGGGCGGAGCGCCTGGAAGATCGACGCGGCGTCGGTCGCCCCGATCGCGCCCTCGTGCGCGCGCTTCATGAACAGACCGACGAGATCGGCTGCGGTTCGCGCCATGTGCTTTCTCACGACGTCCGCGCCCTCGAGCGCCGTGTCGAGGTCGACGCCCGCGGCCTCGAGCTTCATCGCGACGGCGAGCAGCGCCGGGCTGAGGAGGAACAGCACCTCCCCTCGCCGCTCGAGCAGCCGCGCGCGCAGGAGATCTGCGATGAGGCCGGGCCGCCTCGTCCCTGCCAGCTCGTAGAGCTCGCTCTCCGTCACGGTCCGCGGGTGATCGTTCGCCCACGACGCCTGGAGCTCCTGCTCGACCCCGAGCCACTCGGCGAGATCGGTCTCGCCCTTGTCGATGCTCGCGAGCAGATCGCGGATGGCATCGATGCTGAGCCCGCGGTCCTGGAGCTGCGCGATGAGCTCGAGCCGCTGTACGTGCTTCGTGCCGTAGTGCGCGAC
>JANXVA010000767.1 GCA_025351875.1 Myxococcales bacterium
CCCCCCGCAACGGTTCGTGAACGTGCAGCCACCGCGGATGAACGTAGCAGAGCTCAGAACCTCGAATCGAGGTTCGCAGACCCGACAGGCGGGGGCGCGGGAGGCCGAGCGGCCGAAGGAGGGGCGCTCGCGAGCGCGGACGCACGCGGCGTCGCGCGTCCCTGCCCTGGCGCGCTGGGCTTGCCGCGGCGCGAGCCCGGCGTCGCGGGCGCCGCGAATACGGTCGATGCGACCGGCGGCTCGACGCTAGCGACCTCAGGCACCGGCGCGCCGGGCGGCGCAGCGGCCGCAGCCACCGCCGACGCACTCTCCGCGGAGCTCGCCGCGGCGCGCGGGGCTCGGCCTCTCACGCCGACGTAGGCGAGCCCGGCAATGACACTCACGAGCGCCATTGCCGCAACGAAGAGGGCAACGCCTCGGCCCGAGCCGCGACGAACGCTCGCGCGAAACGCCGCCGGACCGGTCGCCGACAGATCGGTGCCCGTGCTCCCGTACGCGACCGCCGGAGCCGGGACGCTCGGATAGCTGGGCGGTGCCACCGGGAAGCCCGGCGCCATGTGCGCGGTGCGCGCGGTGTGTGGAGCCGCGGGGACCGACCCCGGCGGCGGCATCGACGGAGGAGGAGGCAGGCTCTGCGAGCTACGCACACCGCGTGCGCTGCGGTCGATGCGAGAGGCAAGCAGCGCGCCCTCGGGCGACGCGAAGGGCGCGAGACGCATCGCGAGCTCGGCCGCAGACGGGATCCGACGCGCGGCATCCTTCTCGAGGCAAGCAAGGACGACGGCTTCGAGCTCGGACGGAACGCCCGACATGAACGTCGACACGTGAAACGGCGCGTCCGCGATGACGGAAGCGAGCAGCCCCGCGACGTTGTCGGCCATGAACGGCAGCTTGCCGGTCAGGAGCTCGAACAGCGCCACGCCGAGCGACCAGATGTCACTCCGCGCATCCACGTTCTTCGAGCTGCGGATCTGCTCGGGAGACATGTACGTCGGCGACCCGAAGACCGCCTGCGTCTCGGTGAGGCGCGGATCGGGCGAACCGTCGCTCTGGGCGGCCTTCGAGATGCCGAAGTCGAGCACCTTCACCAGAGCCGTGCCGTCGGCGCGCTCGGTGAGGAAGAAGTTCGAGGGCTTCAGATCGCGATGCACGATGCCGAGCGCGTGCGCCGCGCCGAGGCCGTCGCAGATCTGAATGATGTAGTCTACAGCTGTCTGCGGAGGGACTGGACCATGGTGTGACAGCACGAAGCCGAGGTCTCGTCCCTCGAGGAGCTCCATCACGATGAACGGAGTGCCCGTAGACTCCTCCGCTCCGGCATCGAGGACGCGCACGACGTGCTCGCTCTTGATGCGGACCGTCGCGCGAGCCTCGCGGACGAAGCGCTCGACCTGGAGCGCGTCCTTCGCGGCCTTCGGGTGGAGCAGCTTGATCGCGACCATCTCGTCGAGGGTCTCGTGGCGCGCGGCGACCACGATCCCCATGCCACCGTGGCCGAGCGTGCGCTCGATGACGTACTGGCCGACGCGCTGCCCGACCGCGGGCGCGGCGCGCAACGTCGCGCTCACGGGCACGAGGAGCGGCGCATGCTGCGTCGGTCGCTCCTCGGCCTCGCGGCGTGCGCGCTCCTCGCTGTCCTCGACCACGTCGACATTCTACCCGCAATGCGGGAAACCACGAAGGAGGCGCTCGTCCGGAGCCCCCCTCCCCACGCCAGCCGCGTGATATACACGGGCGCGAGAATGGCCCGCTTCGCCGCTTCGATGATGAGAGCTGTCGCCTCCCTGGTGCTCGCCGGTGTCGCGGGCTGTGCCGTGCCCGTCGCGGCTGGGCTCGAGGAAGGCGATGCGAATCGCGTCGTCGTCGCTCTCGACCAGGCCGGAATCGACGCCGCGAAGGAGTTCGACCCGACCGCCGAAGGGCGTTTCCGCGTGACGGTGCCTCGCGACGACTCGTCGCGAGCGCTCGGGGTGATGGCCGAAGAGCAGCTGCCGCGCGCGAAGACCCATGGCCTGCTCGAGGCCGCCGATCGCGGCCAGCTCGTCCCGAGCCAGGCCGCAGAGCACGCGCAGCTCGTCGCGGGTCTCGCCGGTGAGCTCGAACGCACCCTCGGCACCATCGAAGGCGTCCTCTCGGCGCGCGTCCACATGAACCTCCCCGCGCGGGATGCTCTCCGCGACGGCCCGCCGCTGAAGGCGACCGCCAGCGTCCTCGTCGAGCATCGCGGCACGACTCCGCCGCTCGCCGCCGAGTCGGTGCAGCGGCTCGTCGCGGGAGGCGCGCCCAACCTCACGCCGTCCGACGTCGTCGTCGTGTTCGTCCCCCATCCGGCGCGGCCTGCGGGCGTGCGCGCGGACGTCGCGCACGTAGGGCCGATCGCCGTCGCGCGCGGCTCGATGAACACGCTGAAGATCGCGCTCGCGAGCCTCGTTCTCCTCGTCCTCGCGCTGGCCGCGGCGACCCTCGCGCTCTACGCCAAGGTCGCGCGCCTCGGCCGCGAGCGCGCCGAGAGCGAGCGGAACGCCGTGCGCGGCGCGCCCCAGGGTCCCAGGGCCGCGATGAGCGTTCGTCCGGGCCCCGGGCCGCAGTCGTGATCGCGATCGAGCGCCTCTCGAAGTCGTTTCGACCTTCGGGCGGCGGGCCGCCGAACCGCGTCCTGCGCAGCGTGTCGCTCACCGTGCCGCAGGGCTGCCTCTATGGCCTCATCGGGCCTGGCGCGGCCGGCAAGAGCGTCCTCCTCAAGATGATCACCGGCCTCATGAAGCCCGATGACGGTCGTATCGTCGTCGACGGTCAAGAGGTGACGACGGCCTCCGAGCTCGAGCTGCAGAAGATGCGGCTGAAGATGGGGATGCTCTTCCAGAACAACGCGCTCTTCGATCACCTCACGGTCTCGGACAACATCGCGTTTCCGCTTCGGCGCCTCACGAACCTGCCGGAGAGCGAGATCCAGGTGCGCGTCGAGGAGCGGCTCAAGTGCGTCGCCATGACGGGCTTCGACGCCCGCATGCCGGCGGGCCTCTCCGGCGGCCAGAAGAAGCGCATCGGCGTCGCGCGCGCGACGATCGCCCAGGCGTCGATCGTCCTCTACGACGAGCCCGCGGCCGGCCTGGACCCGGTGACCTCGCAGAAGATCTTCGAGCTCCTCCGCGAGGAGCAACGCGCCGCGAACGCCACGGTGATCATGGTCTCGAGCGACCTCGATCGGCTCCTCACCGTGACCGATCGCGTCGGCATGATGTACCGCGGGCAGCTCATCTTCGACGGCACGACGGCCGAGGCGCAGAACAGCACCGAGCCGCACGTGAAGCAGTTCGTGCACGGTCTCACCGAGGGCCCGCTCTGAGCCGTGGCGCCCGCGATGCGCCAGCCGGACGACCCCAGCGAGGTCATCATCCTCGTCCTGTCGCTGGTCGTCCTGATGACGGCCAGCTCGCTGGTGGTCAGGCTCGACGAACGGCGGCTCGACGAGGAGCGGCTGGAGCGCGCCTGGCCGGCGACGAGCCGTGACAACGCGCTCATCGGCCTCGCGTTCCTCGCCTCTCCCGTCCTGGCGCTCTTCGCGGTGTGGTTCCACTTCTTCCGCACTCGTTCGAAGGCGCTCTGGCCGCCCTGGCGCTGGAGCCCGAAGGGGTTCCTCCTCGGGATCGCCGGCGTCCTCGTGGTCCTCGTCGTCCACGTCGCGATCGTGCTCTCGGTGGCCTACGCGCTCGGGATGCCTCTCGAGGAGTGAGCGGTGTATAGTCCCGCGTGGAACCCGCATGGCAGCACAAACGTCGCCGTCCGCAGATCGCGACCGAGGCCCGGGCGCGCTGAGCACGTTCCTCGGGAACGTCGGCTCCTCGTTCCTCGAGATCGCGGAGACGGCCGGCGGGATGA
>JANXVA010000785.1 GCA_025351875.1 Myxococcales bacterium
CTCACGATCGCCTGGGCAGGCGAGGGTCGGTGCTCACCGCGTCGGCTCGGATGGTGGGACACCGATCTCATCGACGAGGCCGGGGGCGGCGACTTCCTCAAGCGACTACTGCCCCAGACGCACGCTTGGGCGTCGCTCGAAGCGGTGCGTGAGGCCGCCCGGCGAACCGATGCCAAGGCTCGCGGCAAGATGGCGGACCCCGACAAGATGCGGACGCTCTTCTTCCTCGGCTTCGAGGTGGACGAGCAGCTCGCCGATCGGCTCGGCGCCCTGAAGCGCGGAGGCCATACTCCGTCGGAGGCCCTACCGCTGCTGCTCCCTCTGACGGCCGAGCTCTCGAAGGACAAGCTGACCGCCGCGTTGCAAGGCGGTGACGCTGCCTTCACGGTCGTGCCCGGCGCTCGTCAGTTGAAAGGCGCGAGGCCCGCCGAAGTCGACGTGACGGTTCGTCGCCTTGCCGCAGCGCTGGTGCCTTTCGCTGATCAGTATCCGCTCCCGTTCTACAAGCTGGAGGGATGAGGGAGTGGCGGCCGTGAGCATTCCGAACGCCACCAAACCCGAGCGCGCAGATCCTCCGTCGGAGGCGACGGACATTCACACGCGCATCCTTCGACTCGCGCTCGGCATCGAGGAGTCCCGCTCCTACTGGGAGCACGTCGATCCCAAGGTCCCGCCGGCCCAGCGCGCCCTGATCGCCTTCGAGCACCGCTGGTTCGGCGCGAAGAGCCTGGAACGCGTCCGGTTCCTGCTCTCGAGCTTCGTGGACCGCTACGACCCGTTCCCCGACGCACTCGCGGTGCTTCAACGCTGGCGCTCGATGGACGCCGCCACGCGCCAGGTCGTGTGCCACTGGCACCTCCAGCTCTCCGACCCTCTCTATCGCCGCTTCACCGGGATGTTCCTCGTCGAGCGGCGAGGTCTCCGCGATCCCAAGGTGGACCGAAACATCGCCCTGCGCTGGGTGAAGAACGAATTCCCCGACCGCTGGTCCGAGGCGACCACGGTGCAGTTCGCCAGCAAGCTCCTCTCGGCTGCCTCTGAGGCGGGCGTGGTCTCGCCGAAGCGGGACCCGCGATCGCTGCCGCTGCCGAAGGTGACCGATCTCGCGCTCGCCTACCTGCTTCACCTGCTTCGAGGCACGCGCTTCGAGGGGACCCTCACGGAGAACCCCTACCTCGCGTCAGTCGGCCTCACCGAGGGGTTCCTCGACCAGCGCCTTCGGGCACTTCCGGGGATCACCTTCCGGCGGATGGCTCACCTCACCGAGCTCGAGTGGGAAAGTCCGAACCTCACGGCGTGGGCGGAGGCGACGCTATGACCGAGCCGCAGTTTCAGCAGGGTTCACTCGACGAGGCCGTCGCCGCTCTGCGCCGAGACATCCTCGCCGGGCAGATCAGCACGATGCGGAACTACCGGTTCGCGATCCTTCCCTACCGGCCGAAGGACGAGTTCAAGCTCCGGCAGTTGATGCGGCGGCTCACCGACGAGCTTCGTGCCGAGGGCTGGGGCGTCCTCCCGATCTCGCTCCAGAAGATCCTGCTCGATCGCATAACGGCCACGGGCGAGGAGAACGTCGAAGCGCTCATCACGCGCGAGACTCGGCTCTACGAGAAGGATCCCGAGCGGGCGCTCGCTCACCTGCGCGACAAGATTTCTCCCCACATCGAGGGGCCAGACGGGATCGCCGCCGACGTGGCGAGGCTCATCAACGCCTTCGCCGAAGAGAACCCCGATCGCGCGGACCGAACGCTGGTCCTTATCGGGCGAGCGGGCTCGCTCTACCCCTTCTTTCGGTCCTCGGCGCTGCTGAAACACATCGACGGCAAGACCAGGAACATCCCCGTCGTCCTCCTCTACCCAGGCGAGCGCAAGGACACGACCGCGCTCTCCTTCATGGGCGAGCTCGACGCCGACCGAGACTACCGCCCCCGCATCTATCCATGAGATCCCCGATGAAGATCCGAGACCTGTTCGTTGCCGACGTCACGCGCGACATCCCGCCGGTCGTCTACTTCCACGAGCAGGGCCCGGCCAAGCTCCAGTCGGAGGTGGCCGAGTACATCATCACCGGCGGCTACCCCGAGGGAGATCCGCGCGCTCGCCGGGTGAAGTCCGGCATCCACGAGCAGTTCGTCCACCTGCTGCGCGGCATCTCTCAGGAGTTGAACGACAAGAAGGGCGGCCCCGAGCTTCCTGCGTCTTGGATCTCCGGCTTCTACGGGTCAGGTAAGTCGAGCTTCGCCAAGCTCCTCGGCCTCGCGCTCGATGGCGTCGTCCTCCCCGACGGCACTCCACTTTCGACGGCGCTCTTGAACCGCGACGACGCCCCCAAGCGGCAGGAGTTGGTCGAGTCCTGGAACGATCTCGCGGGCCGCGTGAACCCGCTCGCCGTGGTTTTCGACATCGGCGGTGTCGCGCGGGACAGCGAGCACATTCACTCCGCCGTGCTGCGGCTGGTGCTGGCGCGTCTCGGCTACTGCTCGAAGAGCAACCTGGTGGCGGACTACGAGCTGCGGCTCGAACGTGACGGCGAGTGGGAGCGGTTCA
>JANXVA010000568.1 GCA_025351875.1 Myxococcales bacterium
TCGAGGGAATGGAATGGGCCGCGCGCGGTCGCACCTACGAGACTGCCTCCGATGTGCGCGCCTACGGCGTGCGCGTCGCCGGCACCGTCGGCCTCATGATGACGCTGGTGATGGGCAAGCGCGATCCTGACGTGCTCGCACGCGCATGCGACCTCGGTGTCGCGATGCAGCTCACGAACATCGCTCGCGACGTCGGCGAGGATGCGCGGCGCGGTCGCGTCTATTTGCCCGGCGCGTGGCTCGCCGAGGCCGGGGTCGATCGTGAGGAGCTCGTTGCCGCGCCGGCGGCGACCGACGCGGTCCGCGCCGTGGTGGCCAGGCTGCTCGACGAGGCCGACGCGCTCTACGTGCGCGCGGATGCGGGCATCGCGCACCTGCCTGCCGACTGCCGCACGTCGATCCGCGCGGCGCGCCTCGTCTACGCGGCGATCGGCGAGCGGATCCGGCGCGCGGGCTTCGACTCGGTGTCACGGCGCGCCGTCGTGCCCTTGCATCGGAAGCTCTGGCTCGTGCTCCGCGCGTTCGGCTCGCGCGGGGCGCGGCCACTGGCGCTCGAAGGACCAGCGAGCGTCGAGGCCGTCCCGCTGCTCACGGCCCTCCGGGAGCGCGCCTCGTGAATTCGGCGCTCGATCGCGTTCGCGCGCACGCCGGCAAGGAGCTCGTCGAGCGCATCGAACACCTCGATGCCGTCCGCTCTACGCGCCCCGTGGACCGCGAGCTCGCTCCGCCCGACGCTGCCGCTCGGATCGACGCCGACGTCGTGGTGGCTGGCGGAGGTCTCAGCCTGCTCGTCGCCGCCGAGCTCGCGCGGCTCGGGTTGAGCGTCGTCGTCATCGAACGCGCGCGCGCGGGCGTGGCGCACCGCGAGTGGAACGCGAGCGACGAGGAGCTGCGGCCGCTCGTTGACGCGGGGCTCGTGAGCCAGCCTGAGCTCGAGGAGCTCGTGGTCGCTCGCTACAAGGACGGCGTGTGCGCATTCTTCGGCGGAACGCCCCGGCGCGTTCGGGGCGTGCTCGATCGCGCCGTGGACGCCGGTCCGCTCCTCGACCGCGTGCGCCACGTCGCCGAGTCACGCGGCGTGAAGTTCATCGACGGAGCCGCCGTCGACGGCATCGGCGTCGGCACGGGCAGCGTGCGCGTCGGCTATCGCGGGGTGCGCGGCCACTCTACGGACCGAGGCGAGGTCGTCGCGCGCGTGATGGTCGACGCGCGCGGTGCGTCGAGCCCGTACGCCACCGCAGACCTCGTCTGCCCGACGGTCGGCGGCGTGCTCCGCGGCCTCCGCCAGGGCGACGCACCGCACGAGGTCGACCCCAACGTGGGCGACATCCTCGTCACGACCGAGGACGTCGATCCGCGGTCGGGGCTCCAGCACGTGTGGGAGGGCTTTCCTGGGCGCCCCGGCGAGGTGACCGTCTACCTCTTCTACTACGCGCGCGCGAAGGGTGCTCCGCAGGGCGCGCTTGCGACGCTCTACGCGCGGTTCTTCGAGACGCTTGCAGACTACAAGGAAGGCGACCCCACGCTGGTGCGCCCGACGTTTGGATACATCCCGGGGTGGTCGCGGCTCTCCCCGGCGCCGCGCGCACCGTGGGAGCGCGTCGTCCTCGTCGGTGACGCAGCGGCGCGGCACTCGCCGCTCACGTTCTGCGGCTTCGGCTCGATGCTGCGCGCCTTTCGCCCGGCCGCTCGCGAGATCGCGACGGCGATCGACGAGGGAAGGCCGCCCGCGCGTGACGTCGTGCCGGAGGACGCCGTCCATATGTGGACCGGCGCGCTCGCGACGGTCATGGCCTCCGGCACGCTCCCTGGATCGAAGCTCAATGGTCTCCTCGATGCCGCGTTCGGCGTGCTCGAGGAGATGGGCAACGACGAGTTCGCCGCGCTCCTCCAGGACCGGATGACCGGCCCGCGCTTCACCGAATTCCTCAGGCGGACGGGCTCACGCCATCCGATCGTCTACCGGGAGGTGCTGCGGGCCCTGGGGCCGATGTCGGCGGCACGCTGGGGCGTCCGCCTCGCGCGCGAGGTGCTCGCGTGAGCTCCCGCGGCCCGAGGAACAGCCCATACGGGGCCGCGCCTCGCGCGTGGTGGATGCGGTGAGCGTCCCGGATGCGGCGCAGCCACGCGAAGCGCGCGAGGAAGGCGACCGGGAGGCGGCCGTGCACGAGCCCATCGTGCACGATGACGTAACAGACCCCGAACGCAGTCATTCCGGCGCCGATGCCGATCGAGATGGCGGAAGCAGCTCCGTGCAGATTGCACCCGATCATGATGAGCGCGGTCGCGATCGGCGCGTGCGCCGCCGAGAGCGCGTCGTTCGCCTCGAACCGGCCGCGCCGGTGCGAGTGATGCGAGCGATGGATCTGCCAGAGCGCGTGGTGCCAGACGCGTCCGTGCAGGAGGCGCGCCCAGGGCTCCATCGCCGCCGCGACCGGCAGCGCGACGGCGAGACCGAGCAGCACGAGGCCTCTGGTCGTCACGAGGTCGCTCCGTGATCAGCGCCGCCAAGAGCCGCTGGTTCAACGCCTGGTTCGCCCGCCACGCGCGGTCCCGTATCCGGCGCACCTTCGGTCGCGTCGAGATCGCAGGACTCGAGGCTGCGCGTGCCGCCGTCTCGGGCGCGCCGCTGCTCCTCGTCGCCAACCACTCCACCTGGTGGGATGCGCTCGTCGCGCTCTACGTGTCCGAGCTCCTCCTCCGGTGTGACGGCTACGCGATGATGGATGCGACGAACCTGCGACGCGTACCCTTCTTCCGTCGCGTCGGCGCCTTCGGGGTCGACCTCGAGGATCCTGCCGACGGCGCGCGCGCCATCCGCCACGCTGCGCGTCTGCTCGAGGTCCCCGGTCGTGCGCTGTGGATCTTCCCCGAAGGGCGCGAGCGCTCGCCGTTCGCGCCGCTCGAGCTCCGCCCCGGCGCCGCGCAGATCGCGCGCGTCGCCAAGCGCGCGCTCGTCGTTCCGGTCGGCCTTCGCTACGTGTTCGGGGGCGGCGAGCACCCCGAGCTCTGGATCTCGCTCGGTCGGCCGCTCGTCCGAGGGGAGGCGCGCGACGTCGCGAGCGGCGTCGCCCGCCAGCGCGAGGGTATCGAGGTGGAGCTCGCGCGCATCGACGCCGCGATCGCCGCGCGCGCCGGTACGAACGGCCTCGCCGCTGCCGTTGGCTTCGACTCGGTCTTCGCGCGTCGGCCGAGCTTCGTCGGTCGTCTCGCCGAGCGCCTCCTCGTGCGTCTCCTGCCCGCCTGAGGCCGCGCGGAGCATCCCCGCGCGCGTGAACCCGAGCCGTCGCCCGCGCCACGTCACCTCGTTCGAGATGCACGCTCCCACGGTGGCGACGAGCAAGGTCAGGTCTCCCGCGAGGGCCTCGGCCGTCGCCGCGAGCGGCGCGAACCGCAAGCCTGCCATGTGTCGTGCCGCGCACGCGATGACGACCCGCACCGCGAGCCCGGCCGCGGCAGCGGTCGCGAGCGATGGCGCATGCGTGTAAAGCGCGAAGAGCAGCACGAGCGCGAGGAGCGGGGAGGGGGCGAGCAGGAGCGGATAGGAGAGAAGCAGCCGAGGTCGCTGCATCCGGACGACGAGGAGCCAGCGCGTGTAGCGAGCGACCACGTCGTGAAGGCTCCGGCCCCTGGCCATCGAGCGCGCGAGCCCGGGCGCGACGGCGACGATCCGCGTTCGTTCGCGGAGACGCCGGGCGAGCTCCATGTCCTCGCCGAGGTAAGAGGAGAGCGCGGCGAAGCCTCCGACGTCCTCGAGCGCGTCACGTCTCACGGCGAACAGCTTTCCCACGAGGCCGCCGGGGTCGATGCCTGCGAGGAGCGGAAACGAGTGGAGCGAGGCGTCGAGGACGGCGTGCGACGCGCGGTCGCCCCAGGTCACCACCGGGCCGAGCTCGACCGGCGGGACCCACACCGCATCGGCGTGGCTCGTCGCGTTCGCGAGCCGCACGGCGTCGTCGTCACCGAGCTCGACATCGGAGTCGGCGATGACGATCACTCTCGCGAGGCGTGCGAGCGGAGTGGCGAGCGCGCGTGCGAGCTGATCGGCCTTGTGGTTCGGCCGGGTGGCGTGGGTCACCACGACGACGGCAGAGACGCCTCGCACGCGCAGCGTCGCTGCGGCGCTTTGTGCGATGGGCTCCGCGGCGTCGTCACGCTGCCCTACGGCAAAGAGCACCGTCGTCGCGCCACCCGTCGCCGCAAGCCTCTTGGCGAGCCCGGGCTCGTCGCCGGCGAGCGGCCGCACGAGGACGACGCTGCCCATCGAGAGCTTCGCGTCGGAGGCCGGGCGTGGCGCATGCGCCCTCGTCGCCGCACGCACGATCGCGGTGGCCGCCGCTGCGGTATACCCGACGACCCAGCCGCGAAGGAGGGCGTCCGCGATCACGTCGCCGCCACCCGCATCCGGAACGGCACGAGGAATTTCACCCACGGCGAGCGGAAGCGGTCGAGAGAGACCGTCTCGTGGATGCCGATCGCGCGCTGGCCCGCGAGCGTGGTCGTCACGACCGAACGCGCGTAGAACGGGCCGTCCTCGAGCGTGCGGACGAGCGTGGTCGACCCCTCTCCTCCGCGCGCTCGACGCGGCAGGCCGAACCTCGTCACGGGAAGCTCGACGACCTCGTCGTGGACCGCGACCACGAGGTCCTCACCGCAGGCGCCACGGAACGACCGCGCGCGGGTCGTTCCGTCGCGCAGGGCCACATCGTAGGCAATCTCGGCGCGCTCTCCGTCCGAGACGCGCGACCACGACCACGACGCGAACGTCTCCTCGAGCGGGCATTCTCCGCGGTTCATGTCGAAGTATCCCGTCCCCCGGAAGCGAACGCGTGGCTCCTCGAAGTCCACCTGGACGCTCGCGATCGGGATGCGAGGCGACCAGGTGTGAACACCGTCCGGATCGAGATCGACGACGAGGTCGCTCCCCGAGAGTGGCGTGAGGCGAACCCTCCCGCGCAGGCGTTCGCGCCAGGGCGCGGTCCGTTCGTCGATGTCCACGACGAGGTCGCCGTTTTGCCACGTCATTTCGCTCGTTCCGATCGCGACGTGATCGGCGTCACGCGAGACCGACGCGCGCGCTCGCTCCGTGAGGGCCCAGCGACTCGCGCCCCCGGCTCGGAGCGCGACGTTCATCGTCGAGAAATCGAGCGAACAGCTCGTGCGGTCATGTTTGCGGGCGCGCGCCCAGCGCGGAGAGAAGGCGTTGCCCAGCATCGCGATGATGACGACCGAAGACGCGCCGTCGTCGCTCACTCCGTCGAGGTAGAACCAGCCATAGCCACCGGCTGGTAACGGCGCATCGAAGCGAGGTCGCGCAATACTGCTCGTGCCGCCGTTCGGCCGCTGAGGGCGGCCATCGGCACGCCGGGCCCCGGGTGCACGCTCCCCCCTGCGAGATAGAGGCCCGGGACCTTCGTCTTCGACCCCGGCCGCGAGAGCGCCGAGAAGGGACCGTGCGACGCCTCCCCGTAGATTGCTCCCCCCGTGCCCGGCGCCAGTCGCTCGAAGGACGTCGGCGTGGCGCGGACCATCGCCCGCGGGGTGATCCGGAGCCCCGCCTTCGAAAGCCTCGAGAACATCGCTCGTTCGCATCGTTCGACCTCTTCGTTGGTGACGGGCGCGGTGTCGGCCGTGGCAGGCGCGTTGACGATGACGAAGAGCCGCTCGTCTCCCTCCCGAGAACGCCTCTCGTCCGCGACACGGTCCTGCGCGCAGACGTAGACTGTGGGATCCGCCGCGAGCTGCCGCTGCGCGAAGAGCGCCTCGAACTCGGCCGGGTAGTCGTCGGAGAAGAAGACGTTGTGGTGAGCCAGCGGGAAGCCCGCGGTTCGGCCGACGATCGCCCACGTGATCGCCGACAGCGACCGACGGCTCGTTCGCGGTGCGCTTGCCGCGCCGCGCGCCACGTCGCCCAGCGCGCCCGACGCAAGGGTCGAGATGTCGGTGTTCGCGATCACGGCCGACGCCGCGAGGACCTCGCGCGCTGCGTCTCGGCCCTCGATCACGACCCCCGCGGCCCGACCTCCCACGGCGAGCACGTCGCGGACGCGCGACCCGAAACGGAAAGTGACCCCGAGATCTTTCGCGAGCTCGGCGACCGCGTACGCGAGCTGGGCCATTCCGCCTTCGACCACCGATACGCCCTCGCGCTCGACGTGCGCGATCAGGTTGAGCGTCGCCGGCGCCTCGAACGGGGAGGACCCCACGTACGTCGCGTAGCGGGCGAAGAGCGCTCGCAGGCGCGGGTCGGTGAACGTCGACGAGAGGGCGCGCCACATCGTGCGGTGGGCGTCGACGCGAGCGAGCGAGCGCAGCCCGAGGCGAGCGCCGCTGCCGATGAGCGCTGCGAGCGACGGGCGATCCGACTCGAGGAACGGGCCGCGCACGACGGCCGCGGTGGCCTCTCCCTGGATGGCGAAGCGCCGGTACGCCGCGGCCTCGTGGTCGCCGGCGAACGCCGCGATCGCGTCGGCGGAGCGCTCGAGGTCCGCGTGGAGATCGAGCGTCGCGCCACCGGACCATGCGTGCCGCGCGATGACCGATGTCGGCGCGAGCTTCACCGTGTCTTCGAGACGCCTGCCGGCGGCAGCGAACATCGCGTCGAAGACCCAGCGCATCGTGAGCACTGTCGGCCCGACGTCGATCGTGCATCCGCCCACGTCCACGGTGCGGGCCTTTCCACCCGGGACGAGCTCGCGCTCGACGACCACCACGGGCTCGCCGCGTGACGCGAGCTCGACCGCGGCGGCCAGCCCGCCGAAGCCGGCACCAATCACGACCGTGGGAGCTCGTTTCGCTGTCATCACCAACGGGGAATTTACCGTGTGTTCATGATTTGTCTAGGTGAGGTTTGACATTTGACAAGGTTTGGACAAACTCTGTCCTCACCATGGTCGATCGGGTCCTCGAGGCTGCGCTTCACGCGGCGGTCAGCGGCGGTGCGGACGGCGGCGGCTTACGGCCTCCGAGGCTCGTCGAGGCGCTGCTCCATGCGGTCGTCCCGGGCGGCGCGCGGGTGCGACCGCGCCTCTGCCTCGAGGTCGCGCGCGC
>JANXVA010000580.1 GCA_025351875.1 Myxococcales bacterium
GCCGTTCTTTCGGCGTGCATGCTCGACACGTCGGCGATGGACAAGATCACCGACCTCAAGCCCGAGTACTTCTACTCCGAGGCCCACCGGCGGATCTTCGAGGCGTGCTTCGAGCTGAAGCAGGCCGGCCAGCCGGTCGACGTCCTCCAGGTCCAGAGCTGGCTGAAAGATCGCCAGCGCCTCGCGCAGGTCGGCGGCGCCGGCTACCTGACCGAGATCCTCGACGCAGCGCCGGTCGTCGCGAACGTCGGCGCCTACGGGCGGACCATCCACGAGAAGTTCCGCATCCGGCAGGTCATCCTGGCGTGCCAGCGCGTCTCCGCGCAGGGGTACGTCGACTACGGCGAGCCGCAAGCGTTCATCGATGGCGCCGAGCAGGCCATCTACAACATCGCCCGCACGTCGGCGAAGCAGAGCGTCGAGAAGCTCCTCGACGTGATGAAGAAGTCGTTCAAACGGCTGAACGACGCCGTCGCGCGTGGGGATCGCATCACCGGCGTGCCCACCGGCTTCGATCGCTACGACAAGCTCACCTCGGGCCTCCACGAGGGTGATCTCTCGATCATCGCGGCTCGCCCCGGCATGGGCAAGACCAGCTTCGTGCTCAACATGGCCGCGAACGTCGCGAGCCCCAAGGGCCGCGAGGTCGACGGCGATCCGAACCAGCGCTGGGAGGAGGCGGGCGTCGGCGTCGTCGTCTTCTCCCTCGAAATGCCTCGTGAGCAGCTCGCCAATCGTATGGTCTGCGCCGAGGCGCGGGTCGACGTGAGCAAGATGCGCACGGGCTACCTGAGCCCGCAGGACTGGAGCAAGCTCACGCAGGCCGCGAGCTTCCTCGGCAACCTCCCGATCTGGATCGACGACTCGCCCGGTCTCTCGATCATCGAGCTCCGCGCGAAGGTGCGGCGCCTCCAGGCCGAGTTCGACACGCGCGACGAGGAGGGCCGCAAGATCAAGAAGATCGGGGCCGTCATCATCGACTACCTCCAGCTGATGAAGGGGCGCGACGGCGTGGCCTCTCGCGAGCAGGAGATCAGCGAGATCTCGCGCGGTCTCAAGGGCCTCGCCAAGGAGCTCGAGGTGCCGGTCATCGCACTCTCTCAGCTCAATCGCGCGGTCGAGACCCGGAGTGAGAAGTCGAAGCGCCCGCTCATCAGCGACCTTCGCGAGTCGGGCGCCATCGAGCAGGACGCCGACAACATCGTCTTCATCTACCGCGACGACTATTACAACCGCGAGGACTCGGCCGAGCCGAACATCGCGGAGCTCATCGTCGCGAAGCAGCGAAACGGACCGACCGGTACGGCGAAGGTTCGCTTCGACCGTCAGTGGACCCGCTTCGACAACCTCGCTGAAGGCGAATACGAGGACTCGCCGGAGTAGCGCGGAGAAGACGACGCGCAGCAGCGTCGCCCGGGCTGTGCTAGATCCGAGACCGCGATGAAGCCCTCCGCGCAGCCGCTGGCCGACCTGGTCGCGTCGAAGCGCGTGCTCATCACCGTCGGCGCGGGCGGCGTCGGCAAGACGACCACGGCCGCCGCCATCGGGGTGGCCGCAGCTCGGCAGGGCAAGCGCGTGCTTTGTCTCACGATCGATCCGGCCAAGCGCCTCGCGGAGAGCCTCGGCATCACGGAGATGCGCACCGAGGCGAGCATCGTGGACCCCGCGCGATTCGAAGCGGTCGGCGTCACGTTGACCGGCAGCCTCACGGCGATGATGCTCGACACGAAGCGCACGTTCGACGAGCTCGTCGTCAAGTACTCGTCGACGCAGGCGAAGGCTGACCGTCTCCTCTCGAACAAGCTCTATCAGTACGTCTCGACCTCTCTCGCGGGGACGCAGGAGTACATGGCGATGGAGAAGCTCGTCGCCGTGAAGGACGACCCTCGCTACGATCTCATCGTCCTCGATACCCCTCCGACGGCGAACGCTCTCGACTTCCTCGACGCGCCGCAACGCCTGATGGAAGCGCTCGACTCGGCGACGATGAAGTGGTTCGTGCAGGCCTTCGAGAGCGGCGGGAAGTTCTCGCTGAACCTGATCGCGAAGAGCGCGGCGACGATCCTCCGCGGCATAGGTCGGATCACGGGCGGTGGCTTCCTCGAGGCGATGGCGGAGTTCATCGGCGAGCTCAACGACCTCTTCGGCGGCTTCAAGGAGCGTGCGAGCCGCGTAGAGGCCGCGCTACGCGGCGACGAGGTCGCCTTCGTGCTGGTGACGAGCGCGTCGCCGCCGAGCATCCAGGAGGTCCTGTACTTCGCGGAGCGTCTGACCGAGGCACACATGCCGCGGGGCGCCTTCGTGGTGAACCGCTTCCATCTGCCGCCGCCGCGCGCTGCCGAGGGGGTGACCGACGCGGACGCTCTGGCCGCGATCACGTCACGCGGTCTCGAGCTCGAGGACGACGCTGCCTCGCGGATCGTCCGGGCCCACGCCGACGCCGTGAAGCTCGCGGCCCTCGATGCGCGCCACCTTCGCGTCCTCGACGGCGCCTCGGGCGAGACGCCGGTCGTGCGCGTCGCCGAGCTCGAGACGGACGTCCACGACCTTCGCCTCCTCGCAAAGCTAGGCGAAGTCCTGATGTCCGGCGGCGTGTAACGGAGCTCGGCTGGCTGAAGGTCAGCCGCGGCGGGGTTTGCCGAACTTGCGGCGTTCCGCTCGCGCCACCGCCGTGCGCTCCTGCGCCTTCGGGATGCCGCGCGCGGCGCGCTTCTTCTTTGCGGGCGCGGCGGCCGCCGCATTCTCGGCTTCGGCAGCCGGCTTCTTCGCGGGGGCCTTCCTGGGCGGCTTGCGCGGCACTGCCGTGTCGCCCGGCGCGGGACGGCGCCCGGTCTTCGGCGCGGGGGCGGGACCGGCCTCGATGAGGGCGGCTTCCTTCCGGCCCTTGCCGCCGCGCCGCCGCTCTCGATAGACGATGCGGATCGGCACGCCGTGGTAGCCGAAGTGCTGCCGCAGCTGGTTCGCGACGAAGCGCTGATACGAGAAGTGCACCGAGTCCGGCGAGCTCGCCAGGATGACGAACACCGGCGGGGCCGTCTCTGCCTGCGTGATGTAGTAGAGACGCGGCGCGCTGCCACCCATCGTCGGCGGCGGCCGCTGCTGGAGGACCGCCTCGAAGAAGCGATTGAGCTCTCCGGTGCCGATGCGCTTGTGGAACATCTCGCTGACGTTGTCGATCGTCTCGAAGAGCCCGGAGACGCCCTTGCCCGTCTTGGCGCTGACCTGGACGATGGGGGCGAAGGGAGCGAACGAGATCTTCTCTCTCGCGTCCTCCTCGGCCTTCTCGACCTCCTCCTTCGACATGAGGTCGCACTTGTTCAGCGCGATGATCATGCCGCGTCCGCGATCGGCGGCAAGGCCGAGAATCTTCGCGTCCTGCTCGGCGACGCCTTCCTTCGCGTCGCACAGCAGAACGACGATGCTCGAGCGCTCCATCGCGCGCACCGCGGAGCCGACGCTCGCGAACTCGATCTGGTCCTCGCCCTTCGTGACCTTGCCCTTGCGGCGGAGCCCGGCGGTGTCGACGAAGATGTAACGCTTGTCGCCGCGGCCCACGAGCGCGTCGATCGCGTCGCGGGTGGTGCCCGGGCGGTCGTCGACGATCATGCGCTCCTCGCCGAGGATGCGGTTCATCAGGCTCGATTTACCGGCGTTCGGCTTGCCGACAATCGCGATGCGCGGGAGGAACTCGTCGACCGTGTCCGTCTCCTTGTTCTCCGGCAGCGCGGCGACGATCGCGCCTTCGAGCTCGGCCAGGCCGCGGCCGTGCAGGCCGCTCACCGGGTACACCTTGTCGACACCGAGCCGATAGACCTCGAACGCATCCGCGTCCTGACGGGGCGAATCGGCCTTGTTCGCGGCGAAGAGCACCGGCTTGTCGGTCTTGCGGAGCAGGCCGACGGCGACGCGGTCGGCGGACGTGAGCGGGACCATTGCGTCCGTCACGAAGACGATGACGTCGGCTTCCTCGATCGCGGATTTTACGTGTCGCGTGATGCCGCTCTTCATCGGATCGTCGCTATCGGGGTCGAAACCGCCGGTATCGACGAGCGTGTAGTCGCGGCCAAACGCCGTCGTGTCGACGTAGTTGCGGTCGCGCGTGACGCCCGGCTCGTCGTGGACGATCGCGAGGCGTCGTCGCGCGAGGCGATTGAAGAGCGTGGATTTGCCGACGTTCGGCCTTCCGACGATCGCGACGAGCGGGAGCCCGTGTTGACCCGCCGGCAGGACGCGCGAGACATGGGGTGCGTGGTGCTTCGTCATGCGTGATCTCTCGTCCGCGTCTTCGGCTTCCCCGACGCGGCGGCCGCGGGACGGGGTTTGGGGGCGCGGGGCTTGCCGGCGCGCTTTCGCTTGGCGGAGGTCTCGTCGGTGTAGCCCATGTCGGCGAGGCGCGCGGCGTCGTCGTACCAGCCCTCGGTGGTGCGCACGAACGTCTCCAGGTGAACCTTGCTGCCGATCAGCTCCTCGGCGCGGAGGCGCGCCGCCTTGCCGACCGCGCTCAGCATCTTGCCGCCGTCGCCGATGATGATTCCCTTGTGGGAGTCCTTCACGACGTGGATCGTCACGGCGATGCGTACGAGCTTGGCGTTCTCGTCGAACGACTCGACGGTGACCGCCACGCCGTGCGGGATCTCCTGGCGCGTGCGCCGGAGAATCTGCTCGCGGACGAACTCGGCGACGAAGAAGCGAACGGGCCGGTCGCTGAGCTCCTCGGCGTCGAAGAGCTGATCGCCCTTGGGGAGATGCTTGCCGACCTCGGCGAGGATGGCGTCGAGGTTGTCGGACTTGAGCGCGCTCACCGGGACGATCGCTGCGACTTCCCGCGCCTTTCCGTAGGCCTCGAGGAGCGGGAAGAGGAGCGCCTTTGGCTTGACCTTGTCGATCTTGTTGACGAGGAGGACGACCGGCGTGCTCGCAGGGATCGCCTGGAGGATCGCCAGGTCGTCTTCCCGGACGGTCGGGTTGCAGACCACGCCCTCCGGGGTGTGGCGCATCTCGGGCTCCGTCATGAAGACGGCGACGTCACACTCGGCGGCGGCGGCACGCGCGACCTCGTTCATCCGCTCGCCGAGCTTGTGGCGCGCGCGGTGAAAGCCTGGCGTGTCGAGGAAGACGTACTGAACGCCGTCGCGGGTCAGGATCCCGGCGATGCGGTCCCGGGTGGTCTGGGCGTGGTGGCTCGTGATCGCGATGCGTTCGCCCAGGAGGGCGTTCAGGAGCGTGCTCTTGCCGACGTTCGGCCGTCCAATCAGCGCGACCGTCCCCGCACGCGTGACGTGCGCAGGGGAGGCGGCTGGCGGGGAACCGCCTGCACGGGCTGGCTTGGGCTTCTGGGGCATCGGCTTGATAGCGGCGCTCTGATACCACACCCGACCCCTATCTCCTTGCGGAGATCCGCCGGCAAACGTAATAGTTCCGGCCCTAATGGCCGAATCCGAGAAGCCGCAGCCCGACGAGAGCGACGCCGAAGCCAAGGCGGCTGCGGAGGCCGAGGCGGAACACGCGGACGACGCGCCTGCGGCGAAGGCCGAAACCATCTCCACACCGCCCGCCCCTTCGAGTCTCGAGCGTGACACGTCGGACGACGCATACGGACCTCGCTGGCTCCCGCTCGCCATCTCGCTCGCTCTGCCCGTTCTGTTCTTCTTCGTGCTTCCGCCGCTCACGCGCGCGGGCCTGTGGGATCCCCACGAGCTCAACGTCGCGGACCTCGCGCGGCGCATCGCGCTGAACCTCCACGGCGCGACGGACCTCGCGCTCGAAGGCGCCGACAACTCGCTGCCGCACCTCAACGATCTCGGGCGCCCGCAGCTGCCGTTCACCTCCATCGCCCTCGGCTTCAAGACGTTCGGTCTCCACGAGTGGGCGGGTCGCCTGCCGCTTGCGGTCTGGGGCGTCATTGGCGTCCTCGCGACGTACGGCTGGGTGTCGCGCCTGATTGACCGGCGCGCCGGCGTGTTCTCTGCGGTCGCCCTCACGACGATGCCGCTCTTCTTCGTCCAGTCGCGCACCATGCTCGGCGACATCGTGATGATGAGCGCCTTTGCGATGTCGTTCGGAGGCCTGCTGGTCGCCGTCTTCGACCGCGGTGACGAGGGAGACGCCAACGTCACCGCTCGCATGGTGTGGCTGGTGGTCGCCGGCCTCGGTCTCGTCGCGGGCTTCTTCACCCGCGGCGCGCTGATCGGCGTGGGAATGCCTGCCCTCGCTGTCGCGCTCGCGTATGGCCTCTCGGTCGCGAACGCGCAGCGTCGGCACGATACCCTCGCGCATGCCGCGGGGGCGCTCGCCGCGGTCGTCGGCGTGTACTTCTCGTACAAGGCCATCGACGCGCTGGGAGCCCCGCGCGGGGCCGACCTCAACCCGTGGATCGGCGCGCTCCTGAAGACGCCCACCAAGTATCCGACCTTCGATTTCATGATCGGCCATATCGCGGCAGGTCTCGCGCCGTGGAGCGCGTTCGCACCGTTCGCGTTCGGACGCATGTTCCTCGCGCCGGACGTGAAGTCCAACGACACGTTCGTCCGCGAGAGCGAGACGCGTGTGGCGCTCCTCGTCGCCACCGGCCTCGCCTTCGTGGCGCAGGGGTGGATGGCGTCGCGCACGGATCTCATCGCCTTCGCTGCACCCTCGGTCATCGCCGCGGCGTGCGGCGTCGCGCTCCGCGACTACGAGCGCGGGTCGCACCCGTCCGTCGCCGTCGGCGTGGGCACCGCCGTCTTCCTTGGCATCTTCCACCACGAGATGCACAACCTCCCCGAGAAGGCATTCAACGCCTTCTCCGTGATGGGCGCAGTCTTCCCCGAGAGCTTCAAGGCTCACTCGCTCGCGATCTGGACTGTCGTCCTCGTCGGCTTCGCAGGCATTGCCTTCCTGACGATGGTGGAGCGCGACTCGAAGCGCGAGCCGTTCGCGACCGCCAACTACCTGCGGGTCCTCATCGCCTTGCGTGATGCGTGGGACGGCATGCTCGCGCTCGCGTATTTCGCGATGGTCGCCGGCGCCTCCCTCGCGGGTCTCGCCGTGTGGATTGGCTCGCGGCAGCACGCTCGCTGGCTCCCGACGCTCTCCTCCCAGATGCGCGACGCCGTCCTCAACGCGTGGTGGGTCACCGCGTTCGTTCCGCTCGTCGTGATCTTCGGCGTGTTCTTCTGGGCCGACGTCTGGCTCTGGGCCTTCGGTCGGGCGCGTCCGCTCTCCAGGGCGTCGGCGACCCGCGGTTTCGAGCCCTTCGAACAGCTCGGCGGCGAGCTGAGGAGCGCCGGCCTGGGGACCTCCGTTCCCCGATTGATCATGGGCAAGCTCGTCGTCACGACGGCGAACCCCGACGAGGGCCTCGGGCCGACGGGGCTCTTCATCCTGGCACCCCTCATGTACCTCCAGGTTCCGGCGATGGTCTTCGGGGGGCTCCTCTCGCAGGGAATGCGATGGCCTGTCGCGCTCGCCTTCGCGCTCCCCTCGGGCGTCGCGTTCTTCCTCGGGCTCGGGTTCATCGGCGACGTGCTGCGCGGCAGCCGCGCGGCGTTCCTCGTCGTCTTCGCGACGACCGTGGGCGGCATCCTGTGCTTCTCGTACTACCCGGCGCTCGCGAACCAGCTGTCGCCGAAAGAGGTCTTCGAGAGCTATCAGCGACTCCACAAGGGCAACGAGCCGCTCGCGCTGTTCGGGGTCGGCGGGAGGACCGCTGCCTACTACGCGGGCGGGCAGCCGCTCATCCTCAAGGACGCGAACGGCGCGTACGAATGGCTCATGGGAGGCGAGCCCGCGAGCCGTCGCTTCCTCGCGCTTCGTGCCGAGGAGCTCCCGCGCCTGAACCGCCTCTATCGCGAGCACGTCCAGACCGGAGGAAACCTTCCGGTTCTCGATGCGCGCTCGAGTCAAATCATCCTGGTGTCGTCATCCCTCGAAGCCGGCACGAAGAACGACAACCCGCTCGGCCGCATCGTCCTCGCGGACCCCCCGAAGCCGCAGCACAGCCTCGACGTGAACCTGGAGGACAAGCTGCAGGTGCTCGGCTACGACATCGCCGACCCCGCCGGCAAGCTCGTCGACCACGTCGCGCCCGGGAAGAAGTACCACATGAGGACCTATTTCAAGGTCCTGAGCGGCGTGCAGAGCGAGTGGGAGATGTTCATCCACATCGATGGTTTCCATCGCCGCCACAACGGCGATCACAAGGTGTGCGAGGGGAAGTACCCGATGTCGCTCTGGCTCCA
>JANXVA010000150.1 GCA_025351875.1 Myxococcales bacterium
GTGGGAACGTACTCCCCGGGAGGAAGCGCTTGGCCCGCACGCATGGCGACCAGTTTAGCACGCGGATCCGCGCGTGCTGCACGCGCTGGGCGCCCCTGGCTGGCCCGTGAGAATTTTCTCGTGAGGCCAAGCGCACGACCCGATCACGATCGCGCCCGGCTACGGGACGAGCACGCGCAGGACGCGGTCGGCTCGGCCGGTCGTGCTTTCGTGAACGGCGACGAACTCGGGACGGTCTCGCAGTCCCTCGAACAGGGGGCAGTGATCGAGCCAGAGCAGATCGAGGAGACCGTTCGCATCGGCGACGCGGAGATCTGCGAGCGCTCCGTCGATGTCGCGCGCGCCGAGCTTGCACTCGATCCGCATCTGGGCGTGAAAGCATAGCCGTCGTGGCATGAAACGGGCGTCGAGCGCGAGCGAAGCCTGGAGCTCCTGGGCGACCGCCGACGACAGCGAATGCGTCCGGATGATCTGGACGATCGCGAGGATGTTGCGGCGCCCGCGCTCGGACAACTGCGGTCGTAGCCCGACGTCGCGTTCGAGCGCGTCGGCCTCGGCGCGATCGTCGTGATAGAGCGCAAAGCGCGCCCTCAGGAGCAGCTGAGGAACCAGGTCGCCCTCCGCCTGCGAGAGGGGCCCGACGAGCTCGCGGGCGGCCTCGAGGTCGCCGAGCAGCCCGATTCCGCGCGCGAGCGCCTGTCTTGCGTGGGCGAGCTGGGGTTCGCTCGCGAGCGCGCGACGAAGCGTCGCGAAGCCGAGGTCGGTTCTCCCGATCTCGACGAGCACGCGGCCCATCACATCGAGCGCTTCGACACAGTTCGGTGACGTCGAGAGCGCGCGCTTCAGCTGGACGGTCCCGGCCGCTCCCTCGCCGTTGTTGAGGTGGAGGTAGCCGAGCGCAACGCGCGCCTCCGCCTGTGAAGGATGCGCCTCCAGCGTGCGCTCGGCGAGCTCGCGCGCCGCGGTAGCGGCCTCGAAGGAGTCGGGCTCTGCGGTGAGCACGCGCGCGACCGCCAGCGCGTAGGTGCCGGCGATCCGCGCGTCCTGCGGCGCTCGCTCGTGCGCCTCGCGCAGCATCTGGACGGCCTTGCGCGAGACATCGAACCACCCGGTGTGGAGGAGATAGCGCCCGCGGAGGTAGAGATCCTGCGCCAGGGCATCCTCCGCAGGAGGCCGTGCTTCGGCCGTGCGCTCGGTCGCCAGGGCACGCGCGACCGCCGAGGCGGCGTCGTCTGCGATCGACAGCACGTCCGCGGGGGGCCGGTCGAAGCGCCGCGCCCAGAGCTGAAAGCCGTCCTCGACCGTGATGAGGCGCACGGACACCCGTACGACATCGCCGACGCGCCGAAGAGAACCGTCGACGACGACGTCGACGTCGAGGACGCGCCCCGCTTCGCGAACGTCGCGACTGGTCTGATCGAAGCGCAGAGTCTCGCCGCGGGGACGCACGCGGAGCTCGGGAACGCCGCAGAGCAGATCGACGAGGTCCTCGGTGAGGGTCTGCGCCAGGTAGGCATCGTCGTCGGCGCCGAGATTCAGCAGGGGAAGCACCGCCACCGTCTTGCGGAGCACCCGCGAGACGGGGGGATCGCTGACGCCAGAGCCGGTCCCGCCGCTGGGCGGCATCAAGGAGCGCGCTGACGGGTAGTCTTCCGCGCCGAGGGCGGTCAGCGCTTCGCCTGCCGCTTCCGCGGAGCTGTACCGATCGTCCTTGAAGCGCGCCATCAGCTTGAGAACGACGTTCGCGATGCCCTCCGGCAGCTCGGGCATATGCGAACGAACGTCGGGCGGCGGCCGCAGGATGCGAGCGGCGGCGATCGCGATCACGGAGTCGCCCGGCCACGCCTCTTTGCCGGTGAGGAGCTCGAACATCATGGTGCCGAGCGCGTAGAGGTCGGCGCGCTCGTCGAGATCGCTCGAGCCTTCGACTTGCTCCGGCGCCATGTATGCCGGCGTGCCGACCATTGCGCCTGCGGCGGTTCGACCCGGCTCGACCTGCGCGAGCGCGCGCGCGATGCCAAAATCGGTGATCACGGCACGACCGTCGCGCGCGATGATCACGTTCTCGGGCTTGAGATCGCGATGAAGGACGCCTGCCGCATGCGCCGCGGAGAGCCCTGCGCAGACGTCACGGCCGATCGCGACGGCCTCGCGAACCTTGAGTCTCCCTCGCCGCGCGAGGTGCGTTCCGAGCATGTCGCCCTCGACGAGCTCCATCGTGAGGAAGCGGTCGCCCTCGTGGTCGCCGATGTCGAACGTGCGCGCCACGTTCTTGTGGGTGACGCGGCGCGCGAGCTTCACTTCACGGCGGAAGCGCTCGATCATGCCCGGAGCCGCGGCGAGCTCCTTCTTGAGGACCTTGAGCGCGACAATCTCGTCGAGCTCGCGATCGCGTGTACGATACACGGTTCCCATGGCGCCGGCTCCGAGCATGCCGAGGATCTCGTAGCGATTGGCGACGAGCGCGGGGGCTTCCTCGGCGGACGTGACGCTCCCGAGCGAGAGGCCTCCGAGCGGCGCTATCTCGGTCCGCCCGATGGGGTCCGTCTCGCTCATGGTCCTGGGAGGCGGCTCCGCCATCGCGCCGATGCTAGCAGTGGTGACCATGCACCGCACGCCACGCCGTCGCGGCGAGCTCGGTTACGGCGCCGCCTTCTTCGTGCACGTGCCCGCGAGGGAGACCTTGCGCGACGTGCCGCTCGCGAGCGAGAACATGATGCGAACGTCGCGCCCCGCGCCGGACACCGAGAGCGTCTCGGTCGCGTCGTAGTCGCAGTTCGACCACTGCGTGTCGTGGTTCACGTCGACCGAGATACTCGCCTCGAGCGTCGCCGCGTGGACCTTCGGTGAAGACCGGCTCGGCTAGCTGGACGTCCTGCACGATGGTGCGCTCGCCGTTGGACAGCCGCTCGAACAGCGTGTGCTTGAAGACGGCCGAGGTCTTCGTCGTGCCGTTCGAGATCGTGCATGTGTACGCGTCGTAGTCGAGCGTCTTGAAGGAGCGATATTCCTGGCTCTCCGTCCCGACCTCGGGGTTGCCTGCAGCCAGACTCGGCTGCGACGGACCGGCGGAACCTAGCGTGCGAGGCCCGATGCGCCACGAGCCCCGGGAACGGCGGCCTTTCCGTTCGGGACACTCACCGCAGACCCACCCTCAGTGCTGGAGACGGAATGCGAGAGGCAGGAGCTCGCTCAGGTGGACGACGGTGCCGCTCTCGCCTTCGGCGGCGGCGAGCCCGACGAGCACGACGGGCATGTCACGCGCGAACTCGGCGAGGACCTGGCGGCAGATGCCGCACGGCGAGCCGCCGTCCTTCGTGACGACGGCGCAGGCGATCGGCTCCGTCTCCCCCGCTGCGACCATGGCCATGATCGCGCCGCGCTCTGCGCAGATCGTCGCGCCGAACGTGGAGTTCTCGACGTTGCAGCCGACGTAGATCGCGCCGCTCCGCGTGGCGATCGCCGCGCCGACCATGTAGCCGGAGTATGGCGCGTAGGCATGGTTGCGCACGACCGTGGCCTCCTGCACGAGCTGGTCGAGCACCGACGCCGGAACGCGCGCCGCCTGGATCTTCGCGTGCGCGTCGAGGTTTCGCGCGGGCTTCGCCATCGCCTGCGCCTTCTTGCCGCCCGCCTTCTGCTTCGCCTTGGCCTTCACCGGCTTCTTCTTCTTCCTCGAGCTCACGATTGCCCCGCTTTCACGATCCAGCCTCTGAGGAGTCGCTGGAGATCGGCGCGGCGCGCCTTCGCCGTCTCCTCGACCTCCTTGTGATCGAGCTCGCCCGACCCGAGGCCCGCCGCCATGTTGGTGATGCACGAGAGCGCCGCGCAGCGCACGCGCATGTGGCGGAGCGCGATCACCTCCGGCACCGTGCTCATGCCGACCGCCTGCGCGCCCAGCGTGCGGAGCATGCGGATCTCGGCGGGCGTCTCGTAGGAAGGGCCCGAGAGCGCGGCGTACACGCCCTCGCGGAGCGGGAGGGCTTCCGCCTTCGACACCTCGCGGAGCTGCTCGCGGAGCCGCGTGTCATACGCGTTCGTCATGTCGGGGAAGCGCGTCCCGAGCGCCTCTTCGTTGGGGCCCAGCAGCGGGTGCATGCCGCTGAGGTTCAGGTGATCGCTGATGATCATCAGATCCCCGGCGGACCACCCCGCCTCGAGGCCCCCCGCGGCGTTCGTGATGAGCACGCAAGACACGCCGAGCCTCGCCATCGTGCGAACCCCGTGGACGACCTGCCACATCGGGTGGCCCTCGTAGATGTGCACGCGACCCTGCATGCAGACGACCGGCACGTCGTCGACGTGGCCGAAGCAGAGGTTGCCCGCGTGGCCGACCACCTTCGACGCAGGAAGATGGGGGAGCGTCTCGTAAGGGAGCTTCACCAGCTCCTTCAGGCCGTCGGCGAACGCGCCGAGCCCGCTGCCGAGCACGACGCCCACGCGCGGGACGAGGCTGACCTTCGCGCGGACCGCCTTCACGGTCTCTTCGAGACGCTCCGTGACACTGGGCTCGGTGTGGCTCATGGGGGCAAGCAAGATACCATGACCACGTGGCTTCTCGTTTCGGGTCGAGAAAGGCGTGGCGTGCAGCGCTGAAGCACGTGAGCGGGTCGAAGGCGCACGTCTCGATGATGATCGGCAAGGGTGGGATCGCCCCGCTCCCTGACCCGGTAGCCCTACGGATCCTCGCGGACGGCGCCGGATACTCGATGCTACGTCTGGACAAGGCAGGGACGAGCATCGCGCACACGTGGCACCCGACGCTCGAGGAGGCGCAGGCAGAGGCCGCGCGCGCGTTCGGCGTCGGTGCCGAAGACTGGGTCGCCGAGAGCTGACCGAGGAAGGCGGCGAGCGCGCTCTCGACCGTCACGTCACGCGGAGCGGGTCTCTGGAGCTGCCGCCCAGAGGCCGATCGCCGCGAGGAGGGCGAGATCGGCGAACAGCATCGGCGCGAACGGCGGGGCACCGAACACGAAGCGATCGAGCGGAGCGACGGCGCTCGCGCGGAGATCGGCCGTCACGTGAAGCACGAAGCCGGCGAGGCCGACCGCGACCTGCGCGGCCATCATCGCGAGACCCACGCGTCGAGGGATCGCGCGCGGGGTCGCGAGGATGACCACGAGGCCGCCAATCGCGAACGCGGCGGCGGCGACGGGGATCCATTCGGTCGGATGGAAGAACCCATTCTGCGCGTGATCGAGCACGGAGAGCGCGAAGTTGCCGACGAAGCCGCCGAGAGCGAGAACGAGGAGCCACGGCGCGAACGTCGGCCCCTGCGCGTCCTTGCTCCGGAGCAGCAGGATCAGGAGCCCGACGCCGACGTACGAGATCGGTGCGACGAACGGGGCTGAATAGACGAGGTTGTGAAGGGTCTGCCTCGCGAAGAAGCTGCTCTCGAGGTGGAACACCATCCCGAGGACGCCGACCGCAATCGCGCCCCAACCAACGACGTGATCGAGCACGATCACGACGCGATGTCGGGCGCCGAGCGCGCTGGGCACGAGGAGCAACGTCGCGATCGCCGAGAAGAGGATGGGCGCCCACTCGACACGCCTCGCAAAGGCGTTCCGCATGTGCGCGAGAGCGATGTCGACGCCCAGAAACGCGATGTTCGCGAGGGCGAAGACGTGCGCGGCGCGGCGTGGCGTCACGCGCGCGAGGAGCTTCATCGCTTCTCTTTCTTTGCCGCCCTGAGCTCGGCGGCATTCCTATCGAGCTCGGTGCGAAGCTTGAGCAGCTCGTAGTTTCCGTGCCACTGCACGAAGTCGGCTCCCCCCATGAACGCGCCGTGCTTGGCGGTGCGGCCGTAGTAGTGCCAGACGTCGAACTCGGTGAACTCGATCGGTTCGTCGAGCGGGGCCGGCGTGAGCAAGCCCTCCTTGCGCAGGGAGGCCACGACGTCGGTCGCCCCTTTGACCTTCTCGTTCGTCGCGAGGACCACCTTCTCGGCCTTCGCGTAGAAGTCGTCGATGCGCGGCCGCGTGTGGCACTTCAGACAGACCTCCTTCATCTCGGTCTGACCGCGATCGCCGTTGGGGCGCTTCGTCGAGATCGGAGCGAAGAGGAAGTAGGACAGACGCTCGGTGGTGTCGTGCGTGACCTTCATGCCCTCGAGCCCGCTCATGTGGCACGTCGCGCAGGTGGGGACGGACATGTCCGCGGTGGTCAGCTTCTTCGGGTCGGCCGACAGGTTGAAGGTCGCGCGCTGCGCAGCGAAGAGCGCGCCGTGCTTCGACTCGCCGTAGATCTCGAGCTGCGAGTGGTCCGGGCCCATGTGGCACTGCCCGCAGGTGCTCGGCTCGCGCGCGAGCGCCACCGAGGCGGCATGGCGCGAATGGCAGTTGGTGCAGGTTCCGAACGAACCATCGGCGTTCGGCTTGCCGATGGCGTGACACGTGTTGCACCCGCTCTCGACCGCGGACGGACCCTCGAGCGCACCGATGGCCATCGGCGCACGGTCCACCCAGCCGGGATGGTGGCGCTCGCCGAGCGCGCGTTGCTCGGGGGACATGTCCTTCGCACCGTTCACGGAGGCCCACGCCGGAGCCGCATGGCGGCTACGCGCGAACTGGTCGTACTCCGTGGTGTGGCACGCTGCGCAGTTCTTCGCCGTGAGCGACTTCGCGATCGTGAAGCCGCGATGCTCCATGCTCGGCTGGCCCTCCGCGGGGTGGTGGCAGTCGAGACAGGTCACACCCTTCGCCGCATGCTTGCTGCGCTCGAACTGGTCGATGATCGCGGACGTCTCGCGCCGGTGGCACTCGGCGCACTTGCCGGTCGCTGCCACGAGCGCAGCGGAGGGCTGGTTGCGTTCGACCGCGGGGCGACGCTGGTTGATCAAGAAGGCCCCGAGGACGAGGGCGGTCCCGATCACGACGGCGATGAAGATGGCGCGGTAGGACACGCGCGGAGGATACGGGAAGGCGAGAACCGAGAGCGGGCGCTTACGGGCAGCGTTTGTCGCAGGCGTCACGGACCGAGAGGCACGAGCTGAGCGGAGGCACCGGGGTCGCGCCCGGAAGCGCGAGATCGACGAAGACCTCGCCTCCGTCCTCCGAGAGCGCGACATCCGAGCAGCCCACGAGGAGGTCCTGCTTCGCGTGGAGCGCGACGGCGAGGATCGAGTGTTTGCCGATGGGGAGGTCGATCGGGGCCGACCGCCCGAACGCCAGGTCGCACACCGTGACCGGCGGCGCATCGAGAACGACCGGCGGGAGATCTCTCTGGTTCGAGATTCGCTTCAGGTAGATCCGCTCGCACGCTCCTGGAGCGGGATCGTCGTAGACGATGAACTTCACCTCGTCGGAGGCGATCGCCATCGCCGTCGACGGAAAGACGACGTTGAGCGAGAAGCTCGCTTTGTCCTTCGCTGCGCACCCCGTGAAGAGGACGCCGAGCCCGCCGGCAACACCGAGAAAGCGAAGGACTCTGGCGAGCCGTAGGGGAGAGAGGCTCATCGCCCAAAAATGCTACCATCGACGCCAAGGAAATGACCGGCTGGAAGCGCACCGTGCTCGTGTTCCTCCCGGCCATCCCGCTCGGGCTGCTCGCGCTCGGCTCGAACGAAGCGTGCGTGAAGCACGAGACGGTGACTAGCGACGCCCCCATCATCATCGGCGCGACGGTCGACCTCACGAAGCAGAAGGACTTCGGTGCCGGCTCGCAGCGCGTCCTGCGCGTCGCCGAGCAGCAGCTCAACGCGGTCGGTGGCATCCTCGGCCGACGCGTGGTCCTCGACGTCCGCGACGACGGCGGCGACAACAAGCTCATCACGGGCATCGCCAACGACTTCATCAGCCGAGGGGCAGCCGGCTTCGTCGGACCGAGCACCACCGAGGCGCTCGAGGTGATGCATGGCCTGTTCAAGCTCGCCAAGATCCCCGTCCTCTCTCCCTTCACGACCTCCCCGAAGGTGCCGCTCCTCCAGACCGGAATGGACCGCTACGTCTTCCGCACGTCTTGCGCCGCCGACTACCAGGCGCGCGCCATCGCCCGGTATGCGCTCGGCGGTTCGTTCTTGCCGCCCGGCGCCGTCATGCCGCAGCCCGACGCGGGGCCGCAGGACTCGGGCGGGGCTGACGCGAAGTCGGATGCGGACGCGGCAGCCAAGCCCGACGCGGGCGTGCCCGTCGACGCGGGGACGCCGCCGACGTTCAAGGCCTGCACGAAGATGGCGGCGATCTTCGCCGAGGACGCCCCGGGTCAGGGCAGCGCGACCATCAACTCGCTGAAGGCCGAGTATTCGAAGTTCGGCGGCGTCATCAAGGAGTTCATCATCAAGCCCGGCGCCGCGACGTACGCGGCGGATGTCGCGAAGGTGGTCGCGGCCAAGAATGCGGGCGAGATCGAGTGTCAGACGATGCTCATGTTCCCCGCGGACGGCGGCAAGTACATGCGCGAGCTGCGTGACGCGACGGCGGCGGACGCGGCATTCTCGAGCGCGAAGTTCCCGTCCTTCGGCTTCATCCGCTTCTACCAGCAGGGCTTCATCGAGGCGGGACGCGTCGACCCGAAGAACACGAACGAGGTCTCGAAGGTCGAGGGAGTCATCGGCGCGGCGTGCAACCAGCAACGCGACACGAGCCCCGAGTGGACGCGCTTCTCCGCGCTCTACAACTCGCAGTTTCCGCCGCCCGCAGACGCCGGGAGCCTCCCCTCGCCGATCCCGCAGATCTACGACTCCGTCATCCTCCTCGCGCTCGCCATCGAGAAGGCGGGGAGCCTCGATGATCGCGTGGCGATCCGCGATGCCCTCTACACGGTCTCTGCGCCGCCTGGCGAAGCGTACGGGCCGGGCCAGCTCGCGGAGGCGCTCGACGCCGTCCGGAACGGTCGCGACATCGACTACACCGGCGCCGCGGGGACG
>JANXVA010000153.1 GCA_025351875.1 Myxococcales bacterium
CTCGGCGCGGGGTTTGTTCTCGTGAGCGGCTTTCATGAGGGCGATCCACGCGGGCAGCGCCGTCGATGCGCCAGTCTCCCCGGAGCCGAGCGGCTTGTTGTCATCGTAGCCGACCCACACGACGCTCGCGATCTCGGTCGAGTACCCCGAAAACCAGGTGTCCTTCGAGTCGTTGCTCGTTCCGGTCTTGCCGGCGATCGGTCGCGCGAGCGATTTTGCCTTCGTGCCGGTCCCGTGATCGATCACGCTCTGGAGGAGGCTCGTGATCACGTAGGCCTCGGCGGGATCGAGGACGCGGCGCGGCGGCGGCGGCGCCTTGAGCTCGACGTCCTTGCCGTCCGGCCCGACGATCCGCGTGACGATGCGCGGCTCCTCGTACGTGCCGCCTGCCGCGAAGGTCGCGTAGGCCCCGACCAGCTCGATCGGGTGGATCTCGTACGAGCCCAGCGCGAGCGAGAGATCGGGCTTGAGCGTGGAGTTGATGCCCAGCGCCTTCGCCCAGTCGACGACGTTCGCGGGCCCGACGTCCTCGAGGACGTGCACCGCGCCGACGTTGACGGAGTTCGCGAGCACCTCACGGAGGCGCAGCGCGTCGGTCCCCGTCCAGCCCTCGTAGTTGCCCGGCTTGTAGTTCCCGGCGAACACCGTCGGCCGGACGTCGACCAGCGTAGCAGGCGTGTAGCGACGCGCGTGGATCGCGTACGAGTAGAGGACAGGCTTGAACGTCGAGCCTGGCTGGCGCCTCGACTGCGTCGCGCGGTCGAGGCCGCCCGCGGCGCCCTCGTAGTTGCCGACGAGCGCGAGCACCTGGCGCGTTCGCACGTCGAGGGTCACCGAGGCCGACTCCGGCCCGAGCTCGAGGCGGAGCGGCACCTTCGCGGTCGGTGACGGTGGCGCGCCTTCACGCAGCGGCGCGACGACGTTTGGGACGGGCGCGAGGAGGCTGACGCGGACTCGGGCGCCGACCTCGGCGAATTGCGTGGGGGGCAATCCCTGCGGATTGTAACGCTTGTAGTCTGCAACCTTCACGGAGCCGAGCACCGTGCCCACGCGCACGTCGATCGTCCCCGTCACGTCGTCCGCGGAGACGACGACGCCGGTGAAGACCTTGTGCGATTCGAAGCTCGGCGTGCCGTCGAACACGGGTGGCGGCGCGGCTGTGGTGGCCTTCTTCCCCTTGCTCGGGGCCAGGGCGACGCTCGGCGCCTTCAGCGGCGCCACGAGCGTGTGCCGCTTGTCGTAGGCCTGCACGTTCTCGCGGAGCGCCTTTCGTGCCGCTGCCTGGAGGCGCGGATCGATCGTCGTCGTGATCGTGAAGCCGCCGCGCGGGCCGCGGTCGGGCTCGAGCTCGAGGAGCATCTTCTTCGCGATGAGGACCGCCTCGGGTGCGAGCTCGCTGTCCGTCTCGTGCGCGGGCGCGAGGCGAACGGGCTCCTCCTTCGCGGCTTCGTACTGGGCGTCGTTGAGGAACGCCTTCTCGTGCATCTGCTGGAGGACGAACTCGCGGCGCCCCAGCGCGCGCTTGAGGTCGCGCTTCGGCGAGTAAATCTCCGGGCCCGCGGGGATGCCGGCGAGCATGGCCGCTTCGGCGATCGTGAGCTCCTTGGCCGGCTTGCCGAAGCTGTAGCGCGCGGCCTCCTCGATCCCGTAGCGGCCGGAACCGAAGTAGATGTGGTTGAGATAGAGCTCGAGGATCTTGTCCTTGCGCCGGCGGTGACCCTCCTCATCCGTCCCGCACGTGGGGCAGAGCTCCTGCTCGAGCCGGCGGGCGAGGAGCGCCTCGCGCATCTTCCGTTTGTAGGTGCGCTCCTGGGTGTCGAGCAGGATGTTCTTCACCACCTGCTGCGTGATCGTGGAGCCGCCTTGCCGTGTGCGACCCGAGCGCAGGTTGATGACGAACGCGCGCGCGATGCCGAGGTAGTTGAGGCCTTCGTGGTTGTAGAAGTTCGCGTCCTCTGCAGCGAGGACCGCGAGCTTCACGTGAGGGGGCAGGTCGTCGATGCTGACGACGGTGCGGCGCTCGGTGAAGATCTCCGCGAGCAGCGTCCCGTCGCGCGCCACGACGCGCGTGACCTGCGCCGGGTGATAGCCGCGCTCGAGCTCGGCGACGCTCGGGAGCTCCGCCTCGTAGTGCCGGATGAGCGCCCATGCGCTGCCGAGGCCGAGGACGACGAGCGCCGCGGCGACGATCGCCAGGCGCTTGGCCCACTTCAACACCTTCGCCAGGCGCGGTCGGGAAGGCGGCGCTGCCCCGTCCGTCGGCTTCGGCGGGGTGGGGTCCGCAGGGACGGGGTCGACGTCATCGATCAGCTTCTTCACGCGCACGTTCCTGGGAACGCTCGGCGGGGCGGAGCTCATCCGAGGACGAGAGGACGGAGGAGGCGGACGAGACGACACGGCACGGAGAGGCATAGTCGAGGCGGCCGGAAACGGGAAACAGCCGACCGAAACACCCTCGAATCGCGGTGATCCGCGAGACGCTCCGGCACGTCTAAACTATCCTCATGGCCACGCCAGACGAAGTGACCGTCGAGCCGATACCGAAGGACCAGGCGTCCGTTCTCGATAACCTGGTCGAGCTCTACGCCCACGACTTCAGTGAGCATGTCCCGCTGCTGCTCAAGCCGAATGGTCGGTTCGATGTCGCGCTCGCGGACGACTGGTGGACCGAGGGCCGCTTCCCGTTCTTCCTTCGATGGAGGGGGCGGCTCGCGGGTTTCGCTCTCGTCCGCAGGGGCTCACGCGTCACGGGCGCGGCCGATGTCATGGACGTCGCGGAGTTCTTCGTGGCGCGCGGCTTTCGCAAGCGCAAGGTCGGAGCGCTAGCGGCCCACGCGATCTTCGAGGCCTTCCTCGGACCGTGGGAGATTCGGGTCAGGCAGACCAACGCCGCGGCGACGATCTTCTGGTCGCATGTCGCAGCAACATGGGTGGGGCGCGCCGTGCCGAGCGTTCCGTTCTCGAAGGAGGGGGTCGAGTGGCACGTGTTTCACCTGCCGGCCGCCGCGTCGCCGTCTGCACGCTAGGAGGCGTTTAAGCCTCCGCAGGTGAGTCCGGCAACCGCAGTGACCACTTAAGTAACTGAATTTGATGGCTAATTAATTTTATTCTATTGCGACGCCCTTGAGACTTGGTAGCCTCGGTCGACCAACGAGGGAGGCACTATGAGATCAGACGCGATGGTTGCGATGGTTCTTGGCGCTGCGGCGTGCTCATCCGGCCTGGTGCTGGCGTGCGGGACCGCGGCTCCGGAGACCGAGGCCAACCTCGGGCAGGTTTCGAGCGCCTTCGGCGCACCCCCTCAAGGTCTGCAGTCCAATACTGCCTACGCGGCCAGCTACGCCGCGAGCAACACCAGCAACGTCTTCGCGACGACCGCGAAGGTGAGCTGCTTCACGCCCGAGGTGCCGGCCAGCTTCGTCGCCGCTGGCGCGAGCTACGTCGGGACCGCCCAGACGCCCTGCCCGGGCGCGACCACGGGCGAGGATCTCGGCCCTTACCCGAGCCAGGTCGGTAGCAACCCAGGCTACCCCGCGAGCGGGCCGATGCTGGTGAACGGCCACTCGGAGTCGGACATCCAGCTCGACCCCACGAACGGCCAGCACCTCATCGGCTCGTCGAAGTGGTTCACGAACCCCAGCGGGTACAACCACCAGCTCGGGTTCTACGAGTCCTTCGACGGTGGCAAGACGTGGCCCGTTCAGGGACACATTCCGGGCTACGAGGGGTGGTCCGACACGACCGATCCGGTCGGCGCGTTCGACCGCTGGGGCAACTACTACAACCTCGTTCTGCCCTACGAGTTCTACTACAACGCCGACTACAGCAAGAGCTACTCGATCAACCCGAAGTACGAGCCGAACCCGACGATCAGCGCAGAGCTCATCGCGGTGTCGGTCCGGAAGCACGGTTCGACGACCGCACGCGACTGGTCGACCGCGAACGGAACGACGGACATCATCGCGGCCTACGACAGCAAGGGCATCGAGCCCGACAAGCAGTGGATCACGATCGACAACTACGCGACCAGCCCCTTCCGTGATCGCATCTATACGATGTGGGTCGCCTTCACGGCGACGTCGGCGAAGCCGCTCGTCTCCTATGCGACGGCGCTCCCCGACGGCACGCACACCCCGTGGACCGCGCCGAACCGGCTCCCCTGGGACGCGAAGAGCCCGACCGGCGCGACGTACCTGCTCCCCCACGTGACCCCGGACGGCACCGTCTGGACGACGCTCTCCAACTTCGCGCCGAAGCAGCAGTACACGTACGCGAAGCTCTCGCTCATCAAGTCGACGGACGGCGGCGCGACCTTCAGCGTCCTGCCGACGAACATCGCCGAGAACATCATCCAGCCGCCTGGGAACTACACGAACACGACGTTTCGCGAGGGCATCCTCAACTCGTTCGCGACCGGCTCGGTCAAGGTCAACGGCCACTATCCGCTCTATGCGGCATGGGAGGACTACAGCGCGGGCATCACGAACATCCTCCTCACTGCGTCGTTCGACGACGGCAACACGTGGAGCGCTCCCGTGCGGGCGAACGACAACACCGGCACGACCGACGCGCTCCAGCCGGTCCTCGCCGCGGGTCCCGACGGACGCGTGAGCCTCGCGTTCTACGATCGCCGACTCCCTTGCCCGGCTCAGGGTAGCGCCGAGGCCGCGGGCGCCGCGATCAGCAAGGACGACGTCAACCCGGCGTGGGCGGGCTCGCTCCCGCCCTACGGCGCCGCGAACTACTGCCTCAACATGAGCGTGCAGTTCTACGACGCGAACCTCACGCCGCGCGGCCGCAACGTACGCATCTCGAAGAACACGTTCGACGCGCAGCTCTCGGCGCCGCATCCGTCCTCGCCAACGTCGTCCGGCACGTTCATCGGTGACTACTTCGGCAACACCATGTCGACCACGACGAACTACTTCACGTTCGTGAGCACCTACAACGACGGCTCGAACCCCCGGAACCTCCAGCAGCAGCTGGTCGCCGCCGTCCCCATTCCCTGACGTGACCTGGCTGTCCCACGACGGCCTTCTTCGGACGCGACCACGAGCGCGAGCCCCAGCGGGCTTCGCGCTCGTGGTGCTTTCGAAGGGGAGGGAAGCGTCGGTCCGAGGGACGAAGCGCGGAGCGGCCTCGCTTTTGGGGCGTACGGCGCCCTAAGCTGCACGGCGGTGGCTCGGGACTCGCTCAGACCGCGGCGCGCACGCGCCCCCAACCGGCGCGATGCGCGTGAGATCGTCGAGGCCATCCTGGTCGCCGCCGCCGATCTCGCCTCGCCGGAGGTCACGACCAACCAGATCGCGACGCGCGCCGGCGTCGGGATCGCGTCGCTCTATCGCTATTTTCCTGATCGCGGCGCGATCTTCGCCGAGCTCTCTCGGCGGTTGCACCGCAAGTTCGTCGCACAGATGCGCGAGATCCTCGCGCAGCCCGGGCTCACCGTCGAGGAGGCGGTCCGCAGGATCTGCAAGGCAGCGGTGAGCGGGCCTGGCGTGAGCCGCGAGCTGCGTCGCTGCCTGAACCTCCTCGTGCCGCCCTCGTGGAGCGCCGAGAGCGCCGACGAGACCTACGCCGCGACGGTCGCAGAGACCGTCGCGTGGGTGAGCACGAAGGTCGCGATCCCTCCCGCGGATCTCGCCGAGCGCATGTTCGCGGCCATCTCCGTCGTGCGCGGCATCGTCACGATGGCGATGCTCTACCCGCGGTGGGCGCCGCCCGACGAGCGGCTCATCGAGCTCGCAAGCGCCGGCGTGCTCGCGGTGCTCGGCGACGATCTCGCGTCGCGCTGATCGCGCCCACGCTCGCGCCGAGGCAGTGCGGAGCAAGCGCACGAACGCGCCAAAAGACGTCGCGAAGTCCGCCACTTGCCCGTCGTCCGCGCGGAGCAAGCGATCACGGGCACATGCGCGCCGCGAAGCTAGAGTCCGCGCCTACCCGGTGGGGTCCTGCCCCCGCTCCCTCTGGAGAGTCGACCCTCATGCATTGCTTCGAATTGTCCGTCGTTCGTCAGCTCGGTGCGCTCACGATTGCAGGCTTCGCGGTGCTCGGTTGTTCGCCGACGCATGACGACGGGGCGACCTCGGTCACCCGTCAGGCCGTCACCGGCGAGACGGCTGCGAGCCTCTCGTGGAGCGTGAGCATCGGCATCGAGCGCAATGGATCGCTCTACGACGGCGGTCTCTGCTCGGGAACGCTCATCGCGCCCGACGTCGTCGTGACCGCCGCGCATTGCGTCTCCGTCGTCGCCAACGTGAAGGACGACTGCGGCCTGAAGGTCCTGACCGAACAGAAGCCGAACCTGGTCGCCTTCGCCAACGGCCCTACCTCCCCGACGACGCTCGCGGGCTTTCCACATCGCGCGCGCAAGGTGGTGGTGCCCGCGGACGCCAAGAAGGGCATCTGCGAGAACGACATCGCGCTCGTCTTCCTGGATTCGCCGATCGCCGACGCGACGCCGCGCGTCCCTTCGTTCAAGGCCCCCGCGATCGGCGACCGTATGGTGACGGTCGGTTTCGGCAAGACGTGCGACGAGGCCGACGCCGCATGTGCGTGGGGCACGCGCCGGACCTCGGCCGCCGCGGCGATCACGATGATGACCGTGTCAGGAAGCGAGATCGCTACCGACCGAGGAAAGGAGCACGAAGGAGACTCGGGAGGCGGTGCCCTTTCGGAGGATCTCGGCACCGTCGTGGGCATCGTCTCCGCGGGCTCGGGCCCTTACTCCGTGTTCACGAGCGTCGCGAACTTCGAGACCTGGCTGAAGAGCACCGTTGTGGCCGAAGCCGAGGCGACGGGCGTCGCCGCCCCGGCGTGGGCCGGCGTCGGCCCCGCTGGAGCGACGCCTGCGCCGGCTCCCGCGCCGGAGGCCGATCCGACGCGCGCCGCGGAGCCCGCCGCCGCCGCGCCGACCAGCTCCAGCTCTTGCGCGATGTCGCGACCGGCCGCGCCTCACCGCTACGGCGCGTTCGGCTCGCTCGGCGTGCTGGCCGCGCTCCTCTGCATGCGCAGAGGTGCGCGTTCGTCGGCGGCCGCGAACGACCCGTCGTAATCCTTGGGTCCACCCCGCTTCATGCGGCCCCCGGCTCACTCGGCGCGTTCGGGCACGACCACGAGACCCGCGCGAGCTCTTCGAGCAAAAATTCGCGGAAGAGCACCACGCGTTGTGGAACCAGTCGCGCCGATGGGTACACCAGGCTGAGCAGCGTCGTTGGGCCCGACCACTCGGGGAGGACGCGGACCACGCGGCCCGCCGCGGCCTCCCTCGCGATCGAAATCGGCGGCAGAAAACCGATGCCCACGCCCGCCATGACCGCTGCTCGCGACGCGCCCATGTCGTCGACCGAGATCTTGCCGTGCACCTCGACCGCGACCGTTTCGAGATCCGACGAAAGCGTCCACGTCGTGCGGCCGTTCGCGCCGTGGAAGATCACGCACTCGCGTGCTCGGAGCTCGTCGAGGGTCGTCGGCGCGCCGTGGCGCTTCACGTACTCGCGCGATCCATACAGCGCGAAGCGGATCTCTGCGATCTTCCGGGCGACGAGCGAATGGTCGCGCACGACTCCGGCCCGAAGCCCGAGGTCGAAGCCCTCCTCCGCGAGATCGACGTGCCGCCCCGACAACGCGACGTCGACCGAGATCGACGGATACTTCGCGACAAACCTCGCGATCATGGGGATCAAATGGTCGCTCCCCGCATCGTACGACGCCGTGATGCGAACGACTCCCTTTGGCGTCGTACGCTGCTCCGCCAGAGACGCGGTCGCATCGTCGATGCTCGTCAGCGCCCGCGCCACCTGCGCGTGATACGCCGCGCCCACCTCGGTCACCGTGACCTTGCGCGACGACCGATGGAGAAGTCGCATGCCCAGCTCCTCCTCGAGCAGCGTGATGTTCCGGCTCACCGACGACTTGGGCAATCCCAGCGCCTGCGCCGCCTTCGTGACGCTGCCCTCCTCCACGACCTTGGAAAACACGGTCAGTCGGTTCAGATCCATCGTTCGCCCCTCGACAACGTTCTGTTCAAGTATACCCCTCTGGTTCGCCTATGAGCAACGACGCATAGTCCTCTCATCAGGAGGCACTGATCATGAACTCGCTCGTCACGAAGCTCCCCACCGTCGCCCGCATCACCCTCGGACTCCTCTTCTTCGTCTTCGGGCTGAACGGGTTCCTCAACTTCATCCCCCAGCCTCCGATGCCCGAGGCCGCCGGCGCCTTCGCAGGAGCGCTCTTCAAGACGGGATACTTCTTCCCGATGCTGAAGGGCATCGAGGTCGTCGCGGGGCTGCTGCTCCTCTCCAACCGCTTCGTCCCGCTCGCCCTCGCGGTCCTCGCCCCGATCGTCGTGAACATCGCGGCGTTCCACGTCGTGCTCGCGCCCAACCCAGTGATGGTCGTCCTCGTCCTCGGCCTCGAGCTCTACCTCGCCTGGTCGTACCGCGCCGCGTTCGCACCGATGCTCCGCGCCCGCACCTCGCCGATCGTCGGCACCGCGAAGGGGAGCCTGCCGCTCGCTCACGCCGCCAAGACCTGAACGCCCTCCACGAGGGCGAAGCCAACGCCCACGCGGAAGATCTAAAGCAGTCCCTCCGATTTCTCGCGACGACTGGGCGACCGCGCGCTCGAATGAACGCTCCGTGGAAGAGCGTCCTGTTCGCGTATCTTCGCTGGTGGACTTCGCTCGTCCCGCTCGTCGCGCTCTTCGACGTCCTGCTCTTCGGAATGGATGCGTCGATGAGCGTGAAGACGCGCATCATTCATTGGGCGTGCGCGCTCGCGACCGTCGGTGTGTGGGTGCTCGTCTGCTACTTCTGCTCCGGGCCGAATGCACTCGCCCGGAACCAGCGGCGGGTGCTCGGGTACGTCCTAGGCGTTCGCGTTTGGCCCGAGGTTCTGAAGCTGGAGACGCTTGCGAGCTTCGCGGCCCAGCTCGACGGCGACTGGTCGCGCCGAGGGCTTCCGGACTGGCGGTCCGTGCCTCAGGTACGCGTTCTTGCCCGGGATCGAGCCGCTGCTCGTCGAGCTCTCGGAGGCCGCCGTTCCGATGCATGCATTGTCCAACTATTCGGTGTGGTACCGCCTCATCGAGGAGCGAATCGCGCTGTCTCGCTGGGTTCCGTGGACGTTCGTGTCTTGCCACCACGGGCGTGCGAAAGCCCTCGAAGGAGGCCTATCTCGGCGCGGCCGCGTCGCTTGGCGTCTCGCCACGCGACTGCCTCTTCGTCGACGATCGGCACGAGAACGTGCCGCGGCGGAGGCGCTCGGCATGGGCGGACACGTCTTCCGCGACGCGCCCACTCTCCGCGCTGCACTCGTCGCTGCCGGGCTCCTTCGATAGGGACTACTTCCCGATGGTCACGTCGAAGCGGTAGTTGACCGGCGCGGCGCCCGTCGTGCGGATCTTGAACACGTACTTCTGACCAGGCTTGAAGGCCGGGGTCTCGCCGACGTTGAA
>JANXVA010000166.1 GCA_025351875.1 Myxococcales bacterium
CTGCAAAACTTCCGTCACGCCCTCCCGCGGGTGGCCTCATCTGCCTGCAAATGAGGTGGCACCATGACCCTGCGAAAATCAGCCTTCAGGTGGCACCATGAGGCTGCAAATTGGCAATCGATGTGCATCGACCCTGAAGAACCGGATCACTCGCATCGGTCGCCTCGCCGTGGACGAACGAGCGATCGACCGATCGTGCGCTCGGAGGCGCTGCGCGACGGAGTGCTCGTGTCCGTACGCGGCGGCGACTACGAGCTGACGGTCGGCAAGGATCTCTGAGCCCGCAGCGGCCGTGCGCCTCGCGAGCTGAGCACGCGATCGCACTGGTGTGACTTCAGAAGGGTTCGTCGCCCGGCGTCTTACGCGGCGGGGCAGCAGCTCGGCCGTTGGCCTTCTTGGGTGCGCTCTTCGCTGGCAGGGAAGGCGGCGGAGTGGACGGTACCGCCGCGCTCTGTCCGCCGGCGGTCGAGGGCACCGGCGCGCTGCAGTACTGGAGGTAGTTGATGTTCGTGCAGCCGTCCCGGGCCTTCGTCGTCGCCGGGAGCAGCTCGAACATCGTGCTCGGACGACGGTTGATCACGTAGGCATCGCGTCCGGTGAGCCTCTCCGAGGCTTCGGCTTTGCAGTCGCCGGAGCGGGGACCGAACAGCGCAACGCCGGAGATGAAGCAGGCCTGTGGGCTGGCAGCGACCAGCACGTAAGAGTCGGCTGGGACCTCCGGGATGTCCACCACACGGCCGTCGATCTTCACGGTACGGGGGCAGTCGCCGAAGACGATCCGCAGGTACGACGGCGCCGGGTAGGCGGCTTTCGGCGAGGGGATCTTCCGCTGCGGCGACTCGAGCTCGTGGTCGACGAGCGCAGGGTCGAAGTACAGGAACGCTTCGTTCTTCGGCTTCGGAAACGGGACGCTGATGACGCCCGAGCTGTTGGGCGCGCCTCCAGACGCGGTCACCGTGGCGGTGCCGCATGGCGTCCGATAAGTCAGCGTGGCGACCTCGTGCTCGCTGAGCTCCCCTCGCTTGAAGTCGACGACATTTTCCTTCGCGGGCATCCCGCCGACGGAGATCACCGCGTCGGGGTAGGCCTCGTGACCGCTGAACGTATAGCGCGTTGCCCCGCGCTTGCACCCGATCAGTGCGACGGCCGCCGAGAGGAGAACGAACGTCGCGGAAGCTCGGAGCGTCATGCTTGTCGGCGCCGATGTTAACACGAGCGCGGTACAGAAAACGCTGCGACTCCAGACGCGCGTTTCAGCCGCCCGAGCCGAGGCGGTAGTTGCGCACGACGCCGGCGTCGACGTTCTTGATCGCGATCGCCACGATGCCGTGCTTTTCGAGCGAGTACTCTTTCTCGATGCGCGGCCCCTTCGCGGCGATGCGCTGCACCGGAACCGCGCTGAGGTCGCTCGAGGCGACGAGCTTCGGGTCGAACGGGAAGAGGACGGCGCCCGACATCATCATGTCGCCGCGCGGACGCCTGCAGGCCGGCGCGTCCGATAGCTGCGCGGACGGCGCTCGTGCTACCGGGCGTGCTTGTTTTCCCTCGGATCGTGAGTCGTCGGTGAGTGCCCCCGTGCGGTCGCGCGACGTGGCCGTGACCTATGCCAGCGCGATCGCCAGGCCTTCGGCAAGCTCGGCGTTTCCGCATTCGATCGACGACTGAACGATCGACGCGACCACGCGTGTGGTGCCGTCGCAAAGATCGTTCCGGAGTCGCCAGCGTAGGTGAAGACGTCGTAGACGCGCTTGCCGGTGGCGGTCACGATCTCGCAACGCTCGAGCGTTGCTTTTGCGCGACCGGGTCGAGGTTCCGGAGCGACGTGATGGATCTGGGTGCCGCGGCGCGGCGCAGCGCCGGCGGCGGCTTCCGCCCTTTTTCGAGCGCGCGCGCGATGGCTGCCATCGAGGGAAAGTCTTCGGCGACCCGGCGCAGGAGAACGCTCGGCTTCTCCGCGTGCGCGAGCATGCACTCGAGGACTCGTACAGACGGCCAGAGTGCCAACACGCAGCGGCCGTTGCGAACGACGTTGAGCTTCTCGTCGACGAGGGCACGGACAACGGCGGCATCTCGGCGCGCCTCCGGGATGGCACCGATGCATTCGGCCAGGTACGGCACGAGCTTGCGAGACTTCTGATCGTCGAGGGCGAAGAACGGGACAGGGAGAAGCACCACGCGGCCCCTTCCCATAGGCGCGTGCGAGATGATCCGCCGCTTCCTTCGCGAGTGGGCCGACCTTGGGCGTGATCTTCAGAAAGGCGATCGAGTTGTCGTAGAGCTCGTTCCGCTGCACGAGCGAGGCGAACTTCCGAAAACGATCGTTAGCGGCTCCCATGGGCTACGCGACCTCCACCGGCCTTCTTGATCGGTTTGATCGACTTCAGCGCGGGACCGAGCGCCTTCTCGGCCGAGCGGAGCTCGTAGGCCTGCTGGAGGTTCAGCCAGAACTCGGGCGTCGTGTCGAACGCGCGAGAGAGGCGCAGTGCAGTCTCGGCAGTGATCGCGCGGCGCTCGCCGACGATCTCGGTGATGCGGTTGGCGGGAACCGCGAGCACCTGCGCGAGGCGGTTCGCGCTCATCTCGAGCGGCGCGAGAAACTCCTCGCGAAGGATCTCGCCGGGATGGATGGGGCGCATCTTGTTCTTCATGGTCGTGTCGTCCTCAGTGGTAGTCGACGCACTCGACGTCGGCGGGGCCTTGCTCGGTCCAGCGGAAGCAGATGCGAAACTGGTCGTTCACGCGGATGGAATGCTGTCCGGCGCGGTCACGCGTGAGGGCTTCGAGCCTGTTGTTCGGGGGAGCGAGAAGGTCGCGGAGCGCCGCTGCGGCATCGAGCATCTGAAGCTTGCGCTCGAGAACGGTCCGAATGGTGGAGAACTGGCGGGACTTCCGACCCTCGTAGATCGCCTTCGTCTCGGCGCATCGGAAGGACTGAATCACACGAACGAGTATGGCCCTACGTACGCTGTACGTCAAGCGTACAACCAAGGACGAACTGCGCTCAGGGTGGAGATCCGATCGTGACGGGTGAAGCCTGGGAATTAAGGCGATCTGCGCGGCGTTGCTCGCGGCATGAAGAGCCCGAGCCAAGTGGCGGCCGCGCGAGCGGCCACGCGTGACCTGAAGGAAGCGGAGTCGACGCC
>JANXVA010000233.1 GCA_025351875.1 Myxococcales bacterium
GCCCGAGCCGTTGACGAGCAGGTTGGGGATGCGCGACGGCAGGACCGTCGGCTCGGTCTTCGAGTCGTCGAAGTTCGGGACGAAGTCGACGCACTCCTTGTCGATGTCCGCGAGGAGCTCCATCGCGAACTTCGAGAGTCGCGCTTCGGTATATCGATACGCGGCAGCCGGGTCACCGTCGACCGAGCCGTAGTTGCCCTGGCCATCGATGAGCGGGTAGCGCATCGAGAAGTCCTGCGCGAGGCGGACCATCGCGTCGTAGACACTCGCGTCACCGTGGGGGTGATAGTTGCCGAGAACGGTACCGACGATGGTGGCGCTCTTGCGGTACGCAGCGGTCGGAACGAGGCCGGCTTCGTACGCGGAGTAGAGGATGCGACGGTGGACCGGCTTGAGGCCGTCGCGCGCGTCGGGGATCGCGCGACCCACGATGACGCTCATCGCGTAATCGAGGTAGCTCGTGCGCATCTCGTCCTGGATCGAGATGGGGATCCTCTGGCCGTTCCCGTGGCCCATGGGGCCAGGTCCGCCGCCGTTTCCGGGCGGCGGGGGCGGCGGAGGCGGGGGCGGTTCGCCGGGCGGATTCACATTCGACATCGGGGTCAGGATCTAGTCCGTCCAGCCCCCCGCTGCCAGTGGAAACGCTCCTCGAATCCGTTGTGATTGCCTACACCTAGGCGTCGGCGAGCGAGGTCTGGCGCGGGTCGATCGACGGACGTGAGGGGATGAGGCATGACGTCGGCCCCGCTCCTCCAAATCAGCAGCATCGTGAGCCGCTCCGGCATCGAGACGTTACGACCAGGTAATCTGGACTCTGGAGGCCGAAACTCATGCGCTTGCGCTACCCGCTCACGCTCCTTGCGTTCGTGCTCGTCGCATGCGGCTCGGACTCCGAGGCGAGCACGAGCGATCTCGACGGGGACGGGATTTCCGACGCGGACGAGGGCAGGGCCGACAACGTCGATACCGACAAGGACGGCATCCCGGACTACCGCGACCTCGATTCGGACGGCGACGGCATCCCCGATGCGCAGGAGGCCGGCGATCACGACCTCGCCACGCCGCCGCGCGACACCGACGGCGACGGCACACCGGACTTCCGCGATCTCGATTCGGACGGCGACGGGATCGCCGACTCGGACGAGCTCGGCCCGGCGTACGAGCTCGTCGACACCGACAAGGACGGCGTCCCGGACTACCTCGATCGCGACAGCGACGGTGACTCGATCGACGACGCCGATGAGAAGAACGTCGACACCGACAAGGACGGGATTCCTGATTTTCGCGACCTCGACTCGGACAACGACGGGATCCCCGACTCGTGCGAGGCCGGTGACGGCGACCTCCACTCGCCGCCGCGTGACACCGACGGCGACAAGATTCCGGACTACCGCGACCTCGACTCCGACGGCGACGGCATCGCGGACGGCGAGGAGGATGCGAACCACAACTGCGCCGTCGACCCGGGCGAGAGCTCGCCCACCTCGGGCGACACCGACGGCGACACGGTGCCAGACCTCGTCGAGAAGGTCGCAGGGACGGATCCCTCGAACGCGGCGTCGGTCATCCCGAAGACCGACTTCTACTTCGTGCTCCCGTACCTCGAGAACCGCGGCACGGGCGACATCGACTTCGCGACCAACGTCCGGCAGGCCGACGTCTTCTTCTCCGTCGACAACACGGGAAGCATGGAGGGCGAGACCGCGAACCTGAAGACGAACCTCGTCTCCTCGATCATTCCGCAGATCGCAGCGGTCATCCCGAGCGCGGCGTTTGGTCTCGGCCGCTTCCGTGATTTTCCGATCGATCCGCACGGCCTCACCGGCGACCGGCCCTACGAGATGAGGCAGCCCATCACCACGACCACCGCGACCATCGGCACGGCGATCACCGCTCTCCCGGCCCCAGGCGGAGGCCTCGACATCCCCGAGGCCGGCTTCGAAGCGCTCTATCAGTGGGGGACCGGCGCCGGCATCCCGACCTTCAACATGCCCGCGTTCCAGTCGAACGCTCCCGGGGGGATCGGCGGCGCGGGCTTCCGCAAGGACTCGCTGCCGATCGTCGTCCACGTCACCGACTCGACGGCGCACGCCCCCGCCGACTACGCCGCGTTCCCGACGGTCTCGCACGGTCGCGATCAGGTCGTGGCCGCTTACAAGGCAATCGGAGCACGCATCGTCGGCATCAACAGCCTCGAGAACAACGGGACGCAGTACTCGCCGCGAGCGCAGCTCGAGGATCTCGCGATCGCGACGCGCGCGCATATCCCGCCGAACGCCGCGGGCGAATGCCCGACGGGCATCGCGGGCGCGGTCTACCCGACGGTGCAGGTCGCCGGCGTCCCGCGCTGCCCCGTCGTCTTCGACGTGCAGACCGACGGGACCGGGCTCTCGAACCTCGTCGTCGACGCGATCAAGCAGCTCGCAGCGCTGGGCGAGCTCGACGTCTCGACGCGGCCGATCGGCAAGAACGCGGGTGAGCAGGGGGAGGTGATCCCGCCAAACACGACGACGGCGAACTTTTTGAAGTCGATCACGCCTGTCGCCCCGCCACCTCCAGGCTCGACGATCGACGGCGACATCTTCCGCAAGGTGAAGCCAGGCTCGAAGGTGACCTTCCGGCTCGACGCTTACAACGACTTCGTTCCGGCGACGACCAGGGATCAGCTCTTCACCATCGACATCCAGGTGCTCGGTGACGGCGTGACGCTGCTCGACACTCGCCGCGTGTTCATCGTCGTGCCGAAGAAGCTCGAAATTACGGGGCCCCGATGAAAGCGCTGATGAAGAACCCCTCGCGCCTCCTGCTCCTGGCCGCGGCGACGTCCGCGTCGCTCCTCGCCGGAACCGACGTGCGCGCCGACTCCGTGGCGCAGGTCGCGACCGCCAAGCGGATCAGCAGGCAAACCGTCGCGCTCATCGATCCGCAGGGGCGACCCGTCCCCGGAGGTGGCGCGAGCACATTTGCGAAGGTCGGCGACGTCCTCACGTTCGTCATCCAGTTCACACCCGTCCCGAACGGCGCATACCGCGGACTGGGCGGGTACGTCACCGACTACATCCCGCCCAACACCGAGGTCGTAGGCGCTCGCATCATCGACAAGAGCGGCAACACCGTCGCGCCCCATCGAGGCGGCCTCTCCTGCGACGGGTACGGACCGCGCGGGAAGGGAAGCTGGACCGGCGTTGGCTCCGCCTCGCTCATCCAGGGCTCGATGAGCCAGCTCTACGCGGACACCGGCATCTTTTACTCCACCGACACGCGCACGAAGCGCCTCTCCAAGAACGCGGCCAACGTCGACGAGGCGTTCCTCTCGCTCAAGAACGGCATCCAGATGCCCGTGAACCCGAGCGGCGCGGGTGGGCTCGCCTCCCTGCTCAACACAACGGCGCCGTACTACGCGCACAACGCATGGGACCTCGCGTCGGTCGCGCGGTGGGGGCCGAAGCAGGGCAACGGCCCGGAGCACATCGGGAACACGGGCATTGGCTACGCCTCACCGGTCGCCGGGCCCGACAGCTGGTACCAGCTCGAGGCGACCGTCGACCCGCCTGGCACCGTGGTCACGTCCGGGAACATCGATACCAACGTGAAGTACATGGGCAACGTCGGCCCGTGGAAGCGGATCCGTCAGACGGGCAGCGAGATCGGCCGGCGCGGGCAGGGCGACCCGACTCCTTCCGCCGCGCAGGACACCACCTACCTGCAATGCCCGGGGAGCGCGCCCACACGCGTCGGCATCCCGACGGCCGCTGGGTTTGCGCTGACCACGGCGAACGCGCTTCCCGCCACGACGAACGCGGTTCGCTTCGCGCTTGGCGAGCTGGTCGTCGGCGCCGAGTACTTCGCGGAGATCTCGCTGCGCGTGCTCGCGCTGCCGCTCGACCCTGCGTTCGGAAATATCAACTGCGCCGAGGTCGCCGGTGGCGATGCAGCGAGTCGAGCACAGGACGGCGCGACGGGCGGAAAGGACTACCTCTGGCGCTATTTCCTGCCGGCCCCCGCGTGCGTGTCGCTCGATCTCTTGTTCGAGAACACGGTCGACAAGGTGCTGTCGGCGGCGAACGCTCCGCTCGTCAACACGATCGAGGCGAAGAACCTCACCACGAGTCCGATGACGAGCGTCGTCGTCAGCGACTGCTACGTGACGGGCGAGGAGACGCTCGACCCAGCCGGCACCTCACCCGGTTACACGCTGAGCGCTGGCGGCGTCGGATGTCCCAACCCCGGCACCCAGTCCGCGATTTCGTGGACGGTCGGCACGCTCGCGCCCGGCGAGAGTAAATCGTACACGGTGAAGTTCGTCGGCAAGCAGAGCACGAGCAACCAGGCTGTCTTCACCTCCAACAAGTTCCCCGCGCCCGGGTTCGTCGCGACGGCGTGGACGACGGTCGACAACACCGCGGTCATGCAGCTCGCGATGACCGCGACTCCGATCTACGTGCCGGCCTTGCCCGGGACGGTGCACTACCTGGCGAGCCTGAAGAACGCCGGGACCACGTCCGCCACGACGACGAGCGAGACGGTGCAGCTCCCTACGAACTGGACGTACAAGCCCTCTTCCACGAAGGTGAACGGCGTCGTTACGGCGCTGAATCCCACGCAGACGGGGACGGCTCTCCGCTTCGCGCCTGCGCTGTTGCCCGCGAGCATCGCCGCCGGAGCGTCCTTTACGTTCGAGTTCGACGTGACCGTGCCGGTAGGGACGGCGCCGGGCTCGTACACGGTCGATCTGCAGTCGTGGGTGAAGACCGGTCAAGATCTGGAAGACAGCATCTACCGGGTCGCGCCGGTCGCGGTGCTCACCGCGCTCAGCGACACGCCGACCGTGACCTCGCCGATCCTCCAGGGAGCTACGACGGTCGCAGGCAAGAGCACCGAGGCCGTCGGTTCGACGGTGACGGTCTACGTCAACGGTAACGTCGCCGGCAGCGGCGCGGTCGGCGCGGGCGGCGCGTATTCGGTGACCGTCGCCTCGCTGTTCGCAGGGCAGCGCGTCGAGGTCGCAGTGAAGGCGACGACCGAGCTCGAGAGCCCGAAGTCGCCGCCGGAGGTCGTCGTCGGGGTGTCGGGAACGGCGGCGTGCTCGGACGGGCTCGACAACGACGGTGATGGCAAGATCGACAGCGCCGACCCTGGCTGCGCCAACGGGAGCGATGCCGACGAGACGGACGTGCCGCAGTGCTCGGACGGGCTCGACAATGACGGCGACGGTCTCTTCGATTATCCGAACGACCCGGGCTGCAGCTCGTTCCTCGACACCACAGAGGGCGGTAACCCTGCGTGCTCGGACGGGCTCGACAACGACGGCGATGGCAAAATCGACTTCCCGGCGGATCCAGGGTGCAGCTCGGCGAACGACACGAACGAGAGCGATATCCCCGCGTGCTCGGACGGGCTCGACAACGACGGTGACGGCACGATCGACTTCCCGTTCGACCCGGGCTGCACGTCGGCGCTCGACGACAGCGAGCTCGACACGGCAGTCGCAGACGGCGGCGCCTCGATCGACGGCGGGGGGGTCGATGCCGGTCTCGATGCGGGCGGCACGAGCGGCAGCGGCAGGCCTCCGGGCTCGGAGCCGCCGGATCTCGGCGGTGTCCCGGATGACGACGGCGGCTCGGGCTGCTCGTGTGGTGTGGCCCCCGCCGGTGGGTCGGCCCATGCCGCGCTCGCCGCGGCGGCTCTCGGCGTTCTGCTCTCGCGACGGCGTCGTCGCCGTTGAGGAGGGTGCAACATACACTCATCGGCGTGTCGCTCGCGCTGGGGGCGGCGGCGTGCCTCCATCTTGCGAGCTGCTCGAGCGAGGATGAGGGCCACCCGTCCGCGGACGCTGGTGTGGCGCCCGACGGGGCCGTGGATCACTCGGTCGTCGATGCGGCCCCGCTCGACTCCGGAGGCGATGCGGGCGTACCAGGCGACGCAGCGCCCGACGCGTGCGGGGTCTGCGCGTCCGGAGCGTGCACGGACGGCGGCTGCGACCCTGCGGTCTTCCTCACGAGCAAGGAGTACGCGGGGGCGATCGGCGACGGCGGCGTCGTGGCGGCCGATCAGGAATGCGCGACGCTCGCGGCCGCCGCGGGGCTGCCGGGGAAGTACCGCGC
>JANXVA010000260.1 GCA_025351875.1 Myxococcales bacterium
AGAGCGCGCCACCCCAGTACGTGCGCCCCCACGTGCGCGTGCGGTCGAGCCCTTGATCGCCCGCCGCGGGCTGCCCTTGCGGCATGCCGATGATCCAGTCGCGCCACATCTGGTCGGGCGTGACGAGCCCGGCGTGGGCGCGCGCGAGCGGCTCCACGTACGTCGCGAGCCCCTCCTCGAGCCAGTGATGCGTGCGTGAGAGATCGGGAAGCGCCGTGTGGACCATCTCGTGGACGAGCATCCAGTCCTCACGGAGGGCGTCGGGCGTGACGTCCTCGCCGACGGGGACCTCGATCGCCGCGCCGGAGGAGCCCATCGTCGTGCCGAAGCCGACGCGCTTGCCCGCCGAAGGCTGCACGAGGACGAGGACGCGCGCGATGGGAAAGCCGCCGTAGAACGCCTCGACGATCTTCGCGCTTCGCTCGACCCACGCGAGGACCGCCGGCTCGTCGCGAAGCGCCCCGGGAAACAGCGCGACCTCGACGTGTCCCTGCGCGAGCTCGCGCCGTCGGATGCGACCGAACGCAGCGTAGGGCAGATCGAATCCGCCGCCGCTGTGCCCCTCGTACGTGTCGGCGACACCGGCGACGGGGAAGACGCCCGAGGCGAACGCCTCTTCGGGAGCGCTCGTCACGTGGAAGCGAAACGGGATGCCGGGCGGTGCCTCGAGCGGGCGAAGGAGCCAGCTCGAGGGAGGCGACTCGATCGCGCTGCCGTCACCCTGCGTGCGGGCGACGGCGCGGTCCTCACGTGCCCGCGCGGCCTCGCCGAGCGCGACGTCGTACGTGATGCGGCAACCCGCGGCGCACGACGCGATCCGCCAGCGGTCTTGGGAGGGCGCGATCGAGGTCTGCTGCGTACCGACGTGGACGACGACGTTGCGCACGAACGGCTCTGCTCCTTCGCCGACGCTGAGCTCGGTGCCGGTGTCCGGCGGGAAGACCGCCTCGACCTTCAGCGCCTGGCCGCGCGGCGACGCGACGATCTCGTACGACCAGCCCGCCGTGGCGGCCGTCGGCGGGACGGAGTGCGCGACCGGGCCGGTCGGGACGGGAGCCGGGGCATGGCCGCATGCCGAGGCCGCGAGGAGCAGGGTCGTGATCGAGAGAGTCGCGCGCAGCGGGGCCATCGCCGAAGGATGGATGCATTCGCTCCGCCGCGAGTTGCGATCGGATCTCCGAGATGGATCGGCGAAGACCCAGAGGCACCCTCCTGCGACCGGTAGAACCCTCCTATTCGTGCGCGTTTCGCGGTCGAATAGTGGTGGCATGTAGGCTGCTTACTTACGCTGCATGAGTGGTCTTTTCCTTCGGCTCACGGCGCTCTCCGCCGCGACCGTTCTGGCCGGTCTGGCAAGCGGCTGCGCCGCGGAGGCCACCGACGAGCCGACCTCGGGCGACACCGAGAGCGCCCTCTCCGAGAAGTACGACGTCAACGAGCTGATGCAAGACGACGAGATGCGCGGCGGCACGAAGCTGAGCGTCGCGCGCGTCCAGAGCTTCCTCGAGTCCAAGGGCTCGTACCTCGCGAGCTACACCGAGGACGGCCGCACCGCCGCGACGATCATCGCCGACAGCTGCAAGCGCGCGAACATCAGCCCGATCTACATGCTCGCGCGCATCCAGACTGAGTCGAGCCTCGTCTCGAGCGGCACGTCGCGCAGCCTCAAGGCCGCGACGGGCTGCGCGTGCCCCGACCATGCCGCGTGCGACCGTCGCAACGCCGGCTTCGCGCAGCAGGTCGAATGCGCGGCCGATCTCCACGCAAGCTACTTCGACGAGATCGCCCAGAACGGCGTGACGCGCGCCGACTGGGGCGTCGGCAAGAAGATGAGGACGCTCGATCCGTGCTCCGTGACGCCGAAGACCAAGGCGACGGCCGTCCTCTACACGTACACGCCGTGGGTCGGCCCGCGCGGGCGGCAATGCTCCGGCCGAGGCTCGAGCGGCGAGAGCACGCTGGTCGGGATCTTCAAGTCCTACGAGAACGAGCTCTCGGGGCCCTGAACGGCCGGCGCGCTCCCGTGCTAATCGAGGGGGCTCGATGCTGCCCTTCGAGGTGACCGCCACGGATCCAGGCTCGCGCGCGCGCCGTGGGTCGATGACCACCGCGCACGGCCGCATCGAGACGCCCGTCTTCATGGACGTCGGCACGCGCGCCTCGGTCACCAACTGCGCGCCGGTCGATCTCGCCGAGGTCGGCACGCAGGTCGTGCTCGGCAACACGTACCACCTGATGCTTCGCCCGGGCCCCGAGGCGTTCCGCCGGCTCGGCGGCATCCACAAGTTCATGGGCTGGTCCGGGCCGGTGCTCACGGACTCGGGCGGCTACCAGATCTTCTCGCTACCGGGCGCCCGCACCATCACGGAGAAGGGCGCGCGGTTCAAGGGGTACACCGACCAGCAGATGCACATGCTGTCGCCCGAACGATCGATCGAGGTCCAGACGGCGATCGGCTCCGACATCATGATGGTCCTGGACGAGTGCATCGACTCGATGTCCGACGAGGCACGGACGCGCGCCGCGATGGACCGCACGCATCGCTGGGCGCTGCGCAGCCTCGCGGCGCGGACGAACTCGGAGCAGGCGCTGTTCGCGATCGTGCAGGGCGGGATCGTGCCCTCGCTGCGCAAGGAGTCCGCGGCGTTCTTGACCGAGCACCCGTTCGACGGCTTCGCGATCGGCGGCCTCGCCGTCGGCGACACGCGCTCGGAGCGCGAGGACGTGACCGCGCTCTCTGCCGAGCTCCTGCCGCCGGACCGACCGCGCTACCTGATGGGCGTCGGGACGCCGCCGGACTTGCTCCAGGCGATGCTCGCAGGCGTCGACATGTTCGACTGCATCATCCCCACGCAGCTCGCGTGGCAGGGCACCGCGTTCACGTCGACCGGCCGCGTACGGCTCACGCGCGTGCCGAACGCGCTCTCGGAGGAGCCGCTCGACCCCCTCTGCCCCTGCTCGACCTGCAGGACCTTCAGTCGCGCGTACCTGCATCATCTCTTCAAGTGCAAGGAGCCGCTCGGCCCTCGCCTCGTGTCGATGCACAACCTCCACTACCACCACCAGCTCATGAGCGACTCGCGCGACGCCATCGCCGCCGGGACGTTCGCTGCGTTCGCGAAGGACAAGCTCGAGGCCATCGATCGTCACGAGCACAGCGCGACGCGCTTCGGGGCGTCGTGAGGTGCGAGGTCGTCATCACGAAGAGCGGCGCGCCGGCGATGCGCGACATCGCGAGCGGCGAGGTCATGCATCCGGGCACCGGACCCGAGGTCGAGCCGAAGGAGCTCTACGTCATCCCTTCGCGGCTCCTCGAGCGACTGTCGGACCCTCGCGCTGGAGGCTCGAGCCTCGTGCTCCTGGACGTGGGGCTCGGCGCCGCGTCGAACGCGATCGCGGCGTGGCGCGTGTCGGAGTCGCTGCCGCGCACGGCGCGTCGGCTCGAGATCGTCAGCTTCGACAACGATCTCTCCGCGCTCGCGCTCGCGCTCGAGCCCGCGCACGCTGCGAGCTTCGGGCTCACGAGCACCGAGAGCGACGCCTACGCCGCGGCGAGCGCCCTGCTCCGCGCTGGACGTCATGAGACCGAGCGCACCGTGTGGCGCCTCTCTCGCGGCGACTTTCCCGAGCGAATCGCAGCCGAACCGGCGGCTTCCGCCGACGTCGTGTACTGGGACTTCTACTCCGCGAAGACCCACCCGCATCTCTGGTCGGTGTCGACCCTCGGCGCCTTGCGGCGCGTCTGTCGTACGGGCGCGACGTTGCACACCTACAGCACCGCGACCTCGTTCCGCTCCGCGCTGCTCCTCGCGGGCTTCGCGGTGGGAACTGGCGGGCGCACGGGACTGCGCGCCGAGACGACCATCGCGGCCGTCGACGTCGCGGATCTCGCCGAGCCGCTCGGCGAGCGATGGCTCCAGCGACTCGCGCGTTCGACCGTGAGCTTTCCGGCCGAGGTCGGGCCCGCCCCCGAGGCGCGCGCCGAGGCCCTCGCGCGCGTGCGAGCTTGCGCGCAGTTCGCCCGCTCGACGCCTTAGGCGCCCGGACGAGAGCGAGGTAATGAGGAGCTCGGTCTTCGATGAGCATCGACATCGACGACGGCTCTCGACGAGCCCTGAATCCACGCTAGGCTGACCTCGTGCCTCTGCTTCCGCGACGATCCTTCGCTCCCCGAAAGCTCCTCGTCGCCGCGATCGGCGTCGCGACGATCAACTACGCGGCAGCGTGCGGCAGGAACAACGAGACCTCTGGCAACCTGCCGGCGCCACCGAATCCCGAGGCCGGGATGTTCCCGCCCACGTCCGGCAACCTCCCGGCGCCCGACCCGATGGACGCGAGCGTCGACGCCTCTGACGCCTCTGGCGATGCGGGAGATGCGGGCGATGCGGGAGATGCAGGCGACGCCTCCGACGCCGACTCCGGCTGACGGCGACGCAGGCGTCGCGGGTGGCTCAGGCTGGCTCAGTGCCGAGGCGGCAGTGAGCGAGAGTCGCGCCGGGAATCACTGCAACGCGTTGGATCGGTGCTTGCTAAGATCGGATCGTGCCCCCGAAGCTCTCCCCCAGGTCGTTCGTCCCTCGCAAGCTCCTCGTCGCCGCGCTCGGCGTCGCGACGATCAACTACGTGGCCGGCGTCGCCTGCGGCGGGGCGACCGACGGAAACGGCTCGACCAGCGGAGACTACCCGCCGACGTCGGGCAACCTCCCGTCGCCGCAGGACCGCGACCAGTACGTGCCTCCGCCGACGTCGGGGAATCTTCCCGCACCGGCACCGTTCGACGCTGGTCTCGACGCGGACGCCGGCGGTGACGGTGGAGGCCAGGATGGCGGCGACGGTGGCTGAGAGCACACGATGACCGCTCCGGAAGGTGAGCTCTTCGAGCTCGAGATCCTCGGCGGAAGCACCGAGCGACGCTTCAGGAAGCTGAGGCCCGAGGTCGAGGCGATGCCCTGGGGCACGATGGACGTCTCCGCGGCGGCGGCCGTCGACCTCATCGCGGCGCGACGCGCGTGGACGGGCGCCGCCTACCAGGAGCACCGTACCGCGGTCGCGTGCGCGATCTCCCTCCGTGCGCTCATCGAGGCGCGCGCTCCGGTCGATCTGATCGCAGTCGCATCACGCTTTCCGCTCGACGAGATGGTCCACGTCGAGCTCTGCGCACGCATGGCCATGGAGCTCGGCGGCGGCACCGAGATCATCCACGATCCGGCAGCGATGGTCCTCGACGTCGACCCGAAGGCGACCGCGCTGATGCGCGCCGCAGAGTGTGCGGTTCGCTTCTTCTGCGTCGGCGAGGCGATCTCGATCCCGCTCCTGCGCGCGACGTGGCACGTCTCGAAGCATCCCCTGCCGCGCGCCGTGATGGGCCGCATCGTGAAGGACGAGGCCGCGCACGGCATCTTCGGCTTCACGTTCCTCGACTGGGCCGCGCCTCGCCTCTCCGACGAGGACCGCGCGTCGCTCGGCCGCTCCGCCGATCTCGCGATCCGCTTCCTCTACCGCCAGTGGGAGCACACACGAAAGACGCGCCGCGCGCCGAAGCACGACGGCGACGTCCTCGGCTGGATGAAGACCGACGACTACCTCGCGCTCGCCGAGAAGGCGATGCAGGCGCAGGTCATCGCGCCGCTCGAGGCGCGCGGCATCCCGATCGGCGCGCAGCTCACCGAGTTCACAGAGGCCCCCGTAGCTCCTGGATGAGGACGCCGCCCGCCGGCGGCTCTCCCCATCGCGAAGGCTCGGTCGCCACCTCGACACGATAGAGGCGCACGCGCACGACGTCCGCGGGAACGAGCTCGGCGCCGAGCACGACGCGGCGCGCGTGATCGCGGAGCGCGCCCTCGTCCGGCGCGTCACCGTAGGCACCCGACAGGCGGAACACGCGTCCCCACTCGTCCTGCGAACGGAGGGCGACTTCGCGGCCGGTGAGCCTGACCGTGCTGACGCCTTGCCTCTCGACCTCGACGACGATGTCGGGAATCGCGCTCCGCTGGAGATGCGAGAACGTCGGGTAGCAGGCGAACGGCCACGCCTGCGTCGTGCCACGCACCCCCTGGATGACCACGGCCAGCACGAGAAGGGCGCCGACGGCGATCGCCGCCGCGGGCATCTTCCCGCTCTCTTCCGTCCTCGCGAGCGGCGGAGCCTTCGCGCGCTCGCGAACCCGTTGCTCGGCTCGCTCGAGCAGCGCGCCGTCGAGGAGCACCACGTAGCAGGCCCATAGGCTGACGAACGGAATGAAGAAGAGCACCTGCGTCGCCGCGTGGAACGAGAGCCCCGACGCGAGCGCTACCCATCGCGTCCTCACGGACACGGAAGCGAGAACCACGAACGAGAGCTCGAAGGCGATCACGAACGCAGCTCCGATCGCGCAGACGAGCGGCGCGTGATCGATCCTCACGAAGGGTACGTGGCCGTGCTCGAGCCATTTCGCTCGCATGTGCCCGATCACGTTGTCCGCAGCGATCCACGCGAGCCCTGATACGCGCAGCTTGTGGACGCCGGGGAAGAGGTAGACGAGGCCGAGGAGGACCCGTGCGAGCGCGAGCGGCACGCCGAAGCGAACCGAAGCGGCGGGTCTGGACGCGCCCCACGCGTCCAGCGACCACGCCGCTCCGCAAGGGCTCGCCGCGAGAAGCGCCGTGAGCCACAGCAGGTGCATATCGTGGATGACCGCTCCCTGCCGTTGACTCAGCGAGAACAGCAGGCCCGCGCTCAGCGTGAGGACCAGCATCGACGCTCGCGACGCGAACCCGAGGATGGCGGTCGCGCACGAGGTGAATGCCAGGATCTGGAGGGCACGCACGACATCGGCACCGAGCGGCAGTCGCGACACGATCCCGAGTCCCTCGGGCACGAACCCCAGCCGCTCCGGCGAGGCGGCCAGCACGCGCGCCGCGTGGAGCTCGGGCGAGAAGAGGATGACGATCGGAACGACGATCCGCAGCAAGGCGAGCGGAAGGGGCGATTCGACTCGGCTCACCATCGAAGTACGTGCACTCTACAACGGTGTCGCGACGAGCGTGAGGTTGCGCGCGCTCACGGCCGGCGCGAAGAGCGTGCCAAGCACGACTTGGTAGCCGCGCTCCTCGAGGTACCGAGCGCGATCGACGAGGACAAGGACCTCGAGAACACGCGCGAGCAGCGCGCGGGGGAGGGAGAGCCTCCGCTGCCGCGCGTGCTGGGTCCGCGCCCACGCGGCCGCGTCCTCGATCGCGTCAGACGACGGCGCGGGCCGCCCGCGGAGCTCGAAGGCGCGACGGACGAGCGACGCGAGATCACCCTGCGCGGCGCGGCGATTCAGGCCGTCGATCTCCGCGCCGAGACGTAGCGGTGTCGCGTCGGCCGAGAGGAGGCGGTGGAGTGCGAGGCGGCGCTCGCGACCGGCGAGGTTCTCGGAGCGCGTCGCCTCGACCCCCTCGTCGCCCGCCGTGAGGTTGCTGAGACCGAGGAGATCGCGCGGTAGGTCGAGCGCGTCTTCGAGATGCGCGTCGGTCGCGGGTCCCCCGCACAGCAAACGACGCGAGAGCGCGCGGCGCTTCTGGAGACAGCAGCCGACGAGCACGAGCGACGTCCGCGCGCGCGCCGCGCCCTCGACCATCGCATCGCCGAGCTCACCGCAGGCATGCAAGCCCACAACGCAGTCGCCCGCGAGGAGCGGGAGCCCGTCGTCGATCACGTCCGTCACGGCGAACGAGGGCGACGCGCTGGAGGGGAGCGAGCGCGCGCGGGTCGCCAGCGTGTCGTCGCGCTCGAGGCCTACCACGGGAAGCGAGAGGCGCTCGGCGAGCTCGCGCGTGAGATGACCGTGACCGGAGCCGACGTCGACGACGCGCGTGGCCCGGCGCGCGAGTGGCAGGACGAGCCGCGCGAACGCCTCGATCTGCGCGCGCTTCCGCGGCTTCTCTCGGCGTCGTGCGGGTCTGGGCGTCCCGTCGGATGCGAGCTTCAAGGGCGCGAACGCGCTGAGCTCACGCGCGCGAGCGGCGAGCGCAACGAGCGACGGCGGTGTTCC
>JANXVA010000265.1 GCA_025351875.1 Myxococcales bacterium
CGCCTTGCGTTGCGCGAGCAGCGTTGCATCGACGCCGTCGAGCTGCGCCAGGTTGGTCGGGCCGACGCGATCGTGTCGGCTCAGTGGCTCAACGGCGCACGATGAAGACCGTGAGACTCCCCGCCATCAGCCGCTCGACACTCTGGTTCGTTGAGACGAGATCGCGCTCCGCGGTATTCACATCCTCGCGCGACCGCCCCGGATCGTGGACGTAGGCGAAGACGGGCGCGGCCTCGAGGTCGCGCCGGTAGGGGGCGTGGCGGTCCTCGCCGGGGTTCGTTGGTACGACGACGAGCTCCTCTCGGAACAGGTACGTCAGGCGATACGACGTCCAGTAGTCCGCCATCGCGAAGCGGAGATCGCGCGCGCGCAGCATCGCGAACAGAGTGTAGTCGTCACGCAGCTCCGGCGTCTCCGCCACGGGGAGCGGACCGTGCACGAACGGTCCGTAGCCGACCCATCCCGCGATCGCCGCAGCGAGCAGGTGTGGCGCGAAGATCGTCGCGAAGCGCCTGACGCCGAGCGCGTGTGCCGCGGGCGCGACGGCCAACGGCGTCATCAGGGTGAGCACGGCGAGGTACCGCATCGAGAAGTGATCCATGACCATCACGGACACGAGGAACGCAGCGATCGCGAGGGGAAAAGCCAGTGCCCCAATGAAACCGAGTCGGCGCACTTCGCCAGGGAGGTCGCGGCGTAGCGGCGACGCGAGCCCGTAGACCACGAGCCCACCGAGCAGGAGCGCGCCGAGACTCCCGAGCACGCGAAACCACCCGGGCGCGTCCCACGGGCGGTAGTCCATCACGTGATGTGCATAATACACCTTGTAGCTCAGGGCCCAGGGCAGACACTCGTCGACCAGGAGGTGCCAGTGGTGCGCGAGCATGCCGGTCGTGAGGCCCATCGGGCCGCTCTTGGCGCCGGCGAGGCGATGAAGGATCACGAACGGTGTGAGCCCCGCGACGCAGCCCGCGCCGAACACCGCGAGGCGCCTCGCGCTCGCGGCGAGCTCGTTGCGATCCCAGGAAACCGTCGCCGCGTGGAGCCCGACCAGCGGCAGGAGTAGCATCGGGTACGGGTCTGCCGACACGGCGAGCGTCGCGCAGAGGCCACCCGCCGCAAGCCACTTCTCCTTCGCGCCGGTGGAGGCGCGGGCCGCGGCCACGTCGATCGCCCAGAACGCGGCCATCGCGAGCGTCAACGACACCTGCCGCGGTGGATAGAGCGCGTAGCTGTGCACGGAGCTCGGGCTCACGATCATCGGCATCGTGAGCAAGAGCGCGACCCACGGCGCAAAGCGCCTCCTCAGGATCGCGAAGACGAAGAACGTCGCGACCACGTGCATCGTGAGCGCGGAGAGCATCAAGACGAGCGGTGACGGGCCGAGCAGCGCGAAGAAGAGCGCGGCGACGAGAGAGTCGGCGGACGTCTGGTAGCCGCTGCCCCACAAGAGCGGCGAGAGCTCGCCCCGGAGAATGTGCATCGCCTGGAGCCCGATGACCGCTGCGTCCGAGTTCGTCGAGCGCGCGTTCAGCAGGGGAGGGAGCCGGAACGCATACGATGCTGCGAGCAGAGCGACCGTCGGCAGAGACGATACGAATGCGCGGCGGCGCGAGCTTTCGGGAACGACGCTCATCAGGGAGGGAGGAAGCGATCCTCCACGGCAGCGTAATCCACCTCGACGTCGAGGCGCGCGAGCACCGAGTAGAACCCGAATTGCAGGCGGTTCATGAAGAGCATCTCGCCGGGCATCGCGAACACCTCGGCCTCCGGGAGCTTGCGTGCGGTCATCGCCATCGACTTCATCTCGTCGACCAGGCTCGCGGCGTACCCGCGCGTGATCTTGTACGGCGACCCGAAGAGCGGCTCGAAGCAGAGCCGAGAGTAGGCGCGCGCGAGGCGCTCGAGCTCACCGGGTCGCGCATCGATCAGGAGCGAGACGCAGGTCTCGAAGTCGCGTTCGTCGCGGGCGACGGCCGCGCGATGCAGCGCGTGCGCGTGCGGGCGCTTCGCGTGAGGGATCACCTGCACGCACCCGTAGTCGAGGAACGCGATGCGCCCGTCGTCCTGGAACAGGTAGTTTCCGGGATGCGGGTCGGCGTTGAACATTCCGCCGACGAGGTTGCCCTTGAAGACGAAGCGCCACAGCGTCTCCGCCCACGCGCGGCGCGCGTCTTCGCTGTCTCCGAGGACCTCCTCGAGCGAACGCCCGTGGACGAGCTCGGTCGTGAGCACGCTCGCCGACGAGCGCTCGGCGACGAACCGCGGGATGCGGATCGTCGGGTCGCCTTCGTGAAGGGCGGTGAACGCGACGAGCCGTTCGGCCTCGAGCGCGTAGTCGAGCTCCTCGCGGAAGCGCGTGCGCATCACCTCGAGGTGCGTCTTCGTGTCGAAGCGTCGCGCGCCGAGCATCGCGCCCATCCCTTCGAGGATGCCGGCGTTCGCGAGGTCGCTGTCGACGGCCTTGCGGATGCCGGGGTGCTGGACCTTCACCGCGACCTCGATGCCGCCCATCACGTCCTCGGGCAGCCTCGCCCGGTGGACCTGGCCGATCGACGCGCTTGCGATCGGCTCGTCCTCGAACGATGCGAAGAGGCGGTCGATCGGCGCGCCGAGCTCGCTCTCGATGACGCTCCGGATCTGCGCCGGGTTCGAACGCGGCGCCTGCGAGCGGAGCATCTTGAGCGACGCCTCGAAGGCGTCCCGCTGCCCCTCGGGGACGATCCCGTCGACGTAGCTCGCCATCTGCCCGAATTTCGCCGCGAGGCCGCGCATCGTCCCGAGCACATCCGCGGCGCGATCGGCGGCCGCCTTCCCACCGTCGTCGCCGCGGCCCAGGATGGCTCCCGCGCCTGTCTTCAGGCCGAGCGCCGCCAGACGCGCCATTCGACCGAGTCGCCCGCCGGGAACCTTCTTCTCCATGCCGAGAGGCTCATCTAGTGCGGTCGCGGCGCCGAGACCATGGGCCGTCGTCCTCGGCACGGCGATTCCATGCTAGACAGGTCCGCGTCGATTCATGGACGAGGTCTCCGAACGCTTTCTCCTGCTCGCCCAGCGCGAGCTCTCGGCCGACGACGTCCGGCTGCTCGCTCCCGGCGAGTCGCCTCCCGTTGCCGCCAACGTCATCGTGGCGCGCCTCGAGGACGGCCGCCACGTCGTGGCCAGCTTCGGGACCACGCCCACCGAGCCTGAGGTCCTGACGAGGCGGCTCGCCATGCTTGCCGGCACCTTCGCCGAGGCCCTCGCCACGCCCAGCAAGTCTCGCATGCCGGTCGTGAGCTCTCTCCACGAGGAGCTGAAGGCGCTCGCGCTCCGCGCCCGCGCCCACGATGTCGTCGTGATCGACGGCGATTCGCCGGTCGTATGGGGCTGCGCGTCGGTCTCCGCCAAGCCTCGCGCGCGCAACGAAATGCTCCTGAGGGACGTCTCGACGCGCGAGCTCACCGCACGCGACGAGCCTTCCGCTCCTGGCGGCGGCCTCCATGCCGTCGCCGCGTCCGACGACTCCGGCCCGCTCCAGGATGCGACGGCGCCGACGGGCAACCTGCGGATGGCCCCACCGCCTGCCGAGTCCGCGCCGACGCTCGCGAGCCTGGATCAGCCGCACGAGCACGAGCATGACGACGGCGCCCACGACGAGCACGAGGAGCCAGAAATCACGCGCCGCGCGATCGCCCTCATCCGCGCGCTCCCGCAGCTCGATCTGCTCCACAAGGGCAAACACTTGCGGCACGTCTCGCGCGACGAGTCGTCGTACCTCGTCCTCTCGTTCTCCTCGATCTACTTGCTCTGCATCGTCTTCGACGGCGAGTTCGACGAGCTCCGCGCCGAGCGCGCCGCGCAGGAGTCGCTCCCGCGCATCGAGCGGCTGGTCCTCGCGCTGCCCCCCCTCGATCCAGACCCGCAGCCGATGGGCTCGGTCGTAGCGCTGCGACGCCCGCGTCGAAGGTGAACGTGATCTCGTGAGCGCGGGACACGTACCGCCCATCTTCGTCTCGCACGGAACCCCGGCGCTTGCCGTCGACGCCGAGCGCGGTCACGAGCTCGCGCGGTGGGGTCGCGACCTCGGTAAGCCGCGTGCGATCCTCGTCCTCAGCTCACACTGGCAGGCCGAATCACTCTCGCGGGGCTCGACGGCCGCACGTCCCGAGCTCCTTCACGACTTCGGGGACGCCGCCGTCCAGCCCGTCCCCGATGCGCTCCGCGAGGTCCGGTACGACGCGCCCGGCGCGCCGGACCTCGCGTACGACGTGCACTCGCTCCTGCCCGTCGAGCGCGTTGGAGCGCGAGGCTGGGACCACGGCGTGTGGTCGCCGCTCGTGCACCTGTTTCCCGAAGCCGATGTGCCGGTGCTCCAGCTCTCGCTCGTCCTCGGCGCGAGGCCGCGAGCCCTCTTCGCGATCGGCCGTAAATTGGGGGTCCTGGCCTCGCGTGGGGTGCTCCTGCTCGGCAGCGGTGGCATCACGTACGGGCTCGCCGAGCTCGCTCCGCGCGCCGACGCCCCGCCTGCCGACTGGGCGCGAGAGTTCGACGGCTGGGTCGCGAACGTGCTCGCGGACTCGGAGCTCGAGGAGCTCTTCGAGTGGCGCACGCAGGGCCCGCACGCGCGGCGGGCGCACCCGACGGGCGTGCATCTCGAGCCGCTCTTCGTGATCGCCGGTGCGGCCTCGCTCTACGACCACGCCGTCGGCTTCCCGATCCGCGGCTTCGAGCACGGGACGCTGAGCCGCCGCTGCATCCAGTTCGGCCGCTGAATCGCGGTTCCGCGCGACCTCGGCTCCGCGGCGAGAAAATACCTAGATTTGCCTTGCGAAGCTCACCAAGGGAACCACTCGTGCGGCACTTTTTGCCACGCTGTCGGCCGGCGCGGGTCGCCGTCCGGCATCACGAGCGAGCCGACGGCGTCGGCGTGCTCGTACACGCTGCCGATCGAGCGCGAGATGCTGTCGAGGTCGATGTCGCTGACGGCTCCGTTGCTCGTCGCCTTGTAGAACTGGACGGTGATGCGGATCGGAAACTTCGGGTCGCGCTCGATGAGGAGGCGATGCCCCTCGTTGAACGGACCGACGTTCGGCCCGTGCCCGAGCACGGCCTGCTCGACGTCACTCCTGTCCGCCGCGCTTGCCGACTCGGCGGAAGCGCTCTTCTTGGCCGACGGTTTCATCGGGGACGGTGCGGCCTGCGCCGCGGGCGCGCTCGGCGCCATCCCTCCGGCGCCGCCCGAGGGAAGCGCGCCGCCGAGGCGTCCCAGCTGGGCGTGCTTGAGCGGCACCTGCACGAGGAAGAGGACGTCGGCGCCCTTCTGCAGCGCGGTCCGGTCGTCCTCGTTCTTCGGGCCGCCTTGCGCCGCGATGCGGTCCGCGACGTCGCTCTTGCGCTCGGCGGTGAACGCCGCGCGCTGGCCCTTGTTGTCGAAGTAGAGCTCCTGGCCCCAGCCCGCGGCGGTCGCGTCCTCGCCCTTGTTCTCGATCACCTGCATGCTCGTGCCCTGGCGGGTGACCAGGATGGTGAGCACGGCGGGTGAGCCCGGGGCCGACTGGTAGTTGAAGAGCACGGGATTGAACTGCGCCTTGCCGCTCTTCGGGATGGGCAGGAAAACGGCCTGCGCGCTGACGAGGAAGTGCGAGTCGCGTCCGGCGAAGACGTTGCCGTCACCGAGGATCGATTCGGGCCTCGCCGCGAAGGCCTTCAGGTTCTTGAGGACGTCGGTGAGCGGGATGCTCGTCAGGTTCTGGCCGCGCTCGTTACCGACGCGGACGAAGAAGCGGTCCGACGGCACGTCACCTGTGCGATCGACGAAGTTCGGGGGCCGGATGACCGGCATGATCGAAGACTCGAAGCGTCCGCTCGGGTCGCGCCGGCGAACCTGGAGCGTCAGATCGGAGATGTTCGGCCCGAGGACGGAGCCCTGCGCGCGGCCGGTGTCCTCGTACGCCACGTTGACGAGCGCGAGCTGGCGCCGGCGGACGCGGGACACGAGGTCCTGGTCCGAGACCATGTTGGTCACCTTCGCGATGGTCCGCTGGTACTCCTGGCTGTCGCTCGGGTTCTTGATGCCCCAGTCGGAGTCTTCGTCCCCGTTCGTGGGCCGGTCACCATCGGTCGCGATGGGCTGTTCGCCGTTGCCCGCGATGGGTTTCGACCCGTTCGGGTCGCCGCTCGGCTCCTTGACGACGATCACCCGCTCGCGCGTGATGCATCCGTTGCCGACCGCCGCGAGCAGAACCAACGACGTGAAGAACACGACTCGCTTCATGGGGATTCAACGCCCTCCGCGACCCGAGCTTACACGCGAAAGGCCGATCCGGTGCTCGAGCGAAACCGGCACGGACTAGCACCCGAAAATCGAAGCGCACGCTCTTTTTGCGAGGGCCCACCGAGATGCGCAAGAACGGTTCCATCCGCCCAAAAATCGGATCGCTCAGCCCTCATTTCGTCCGTTTCCATGGTTTGAGTCATTGACCGGACAGCATCCAAATCGTACTGCGAGGCCCTCCTAAGGGACCTGATCTGCGATGGCACTGAACCTCAAAGGGAAGACGATCTTCATCACCGGCGCGAGCCGCGGCATCGGCAAGGCCATCGGCCTCCGCGCCGCCCGCGACGGCGCGAACATTGTGATCGCCGCGAAGACCGCCGAGGCGCACCCCAAGCTCGAGGGGACCATCTACACCGCCAAGGCGGAGATCGAGGCGGCCGGCGGCAAGGCCCTCGCCTGCATCGTCGACGTCCGGTTCGAGGAGCAGGTCCAGGAGGCCGTCAAGCTCGCGGTCGCCACGTTTGGGGGCATCGACGTCCTCGTGAACAACGCGAGCGCGATCAGCCTCACCGGGACAGTGGACACCCCGATGAAGCGCTACGACCTCATGCACGGGGTCAACACGCGGGGCACGTTCGTCTGTTCGCAGGCCTGCATTCCGCACCTTACGAAGTCGGACAACCCGCACATCCTCAACATCTCGCCGCCGCTCAACATGGAGGCCCGCTGGTTCGGGCCCCACGTCGCGTACACGATGGCGAAGTTCGGGATGAGCATGTGCGTCCTCGGCATGGCCGAGGAGCTCAAGGGCCAGAAGATCGCGGTGAACGCGCTCTGGCCTCGGACCGTGATCGCGACCGCGGCCGTGCAGAATCTGCTCGGGGGCGACGCGACCATGAAGGGTAGTCGAAAGCCCGACATCATGGCCGACGCGGCCTACGCGATTCTCACGCGGAAGAGCACGGAATTTACGGGGAACTTCTGCGTCGACGAGACGCTCTTGCGGGAGGCCGGCACCGCCGACTTCTCGGCTTATTCGATGACACCAGGAATCAAAGATTCGGAGTTACTGCCCGACTATTTTCTCTGAAGCGGGAGGAAAGCTCACAAATCGGCCAGAAACACCTGGCAGGTTGTTCGCTTAATTCTAGGCTGATGAGGCGAGACGCTGGCACTGTGGGAGGATGCGACGTTCCATGAGAAGCCCTACGAAGCAGGACACTGATCGGCGCAAGACGGAGCGCCGAGGCGGAGAGCTGAAGACATCAGCAGCTCCGACAGGCGAGCGACGCGTCGTCGAACAGCGGGGTGTCGTCACCTCGATGGTCGATGCACTCGAGGACATCCTCAAGTGGGAGCGCGCGAGCGAGCGAGCAATGCGCGTCGCGACGGCGCACAGCCCGACGAAGCTCGACCCCTCGAACTGAACGATCGAGCGTGATGCGCCTCGTCAGACGACTTGGCGGGACAATTGTGTTGGCCGCGATCACGGTGCTCGTCGTGGTCGCCTGCGCGAAGGGGACGGACACGAGCGAGGACTTCGGCGAGGGCGGTGTCGAGCAAGACGCCAGCCGTGACGTCAACGTCCTGCCGAACCCGAAGGACTCGGGGCCCGCCGAGGACACCGGCACGACGCCAGGTGTCGACTCGGGGAGCTGCTCGCAGAAGGTCGTGATCAACGAGGTCAAGACCGCCGGGGCGAGCGCCAACGACGAGATGATCGAGCTGTACAACCCGAGCACGTGCGCCGTGCCGCTCGGGAACTGGGAGCTGAAGTATCAGTCGGCGAGCGGCGGCACTGGGCTCGCGGGCCACAAGTTCGCCGTCGGTGACAGCATCCCGCCCAAGGGCTTTCTCGTGCTCACGCCAGGTGGGTCCACGGACTGGACCGCTGGAATGGCGGCGGGCGACGGGCAGCTCGGCCTCCTCGACGACACCGCGAAGCTCGTCGACGGCGTCGCCTACGGCACGGTGACCGGCGGCAGTTACAAGGAGGGCACGGCGGCGCCGAGCCCTCCGGTGAGCGGCTCGATCGGCCGGAGCCCGAGCGGTGTCGACACCGGGAACAACAAGACGGACTTCAAGACGTACACGACGCCGAGCCCCGCCATCGCGAACCCCTGATCTTCCCGCGTCGGCGTAGTATCGCCATCGGCTTGTCGGATCCGTGGGCTGGTCGTCGCGAGGTCGTTTCGAGGGGCTGCAAGGCAGCGCTGGTCGTCGCGCTCGCGCTCGGAACGTCCTTCTCTTCGCGTGAGGCCCGCGCCGACGACGTCGACGCCGCGCGTCGTGACTTCGCCGAAGGCGTGCGCCTCTATCAACGTGGCGACTACGAGGGCGCGCGCCGGCTCTTCAAGAAGGCCGATGCAGAGCATCACGCGCCGTCGATCGTCTACAATCTAGCGGTCGCCGAGGAGCGCGCGCTTCGTCCGCAAGCCGCGGTCGACACCTACGAGGCCTACCTCGCGGAGGCTGGCGAGAACGGAGAGTTCAGCGGCGCCGCCGTCATGGCCATCGCGCAGATCAAGGCGCGGTCGACCCGGCTTCGCGTCGACACGAAGCCGTCCGGCGTTCGTCTGTTCGTCGACGGTGCTCCGCTCGCCGACGCTTCGCCCGCGACGTTGCTCGTGAGCGGTGGGCATCATGTCGTGGTCGCGCAGGGCGATGGGTGGCGAGCCGAGGAGGACGTCGAGGCCAAGGGCGCGGGAGATACGCTCGCCGTCTCGCTCCACTCGCCCGGCGACGGAGGCGCGGCTGCGATCGCACCCTCGCCGTCTTCGCCGCAGGTTCCTGCCGCCCCCGTCGGCGAGCGCACTCCTGAGCCCGCGACTCGCGAGGTACCCGACGGCTTCGTCTGGGGCGCGGCGTTCGCGCTCGCGCCGTATCACATGGTCGGGGCCGCGAAGGGCATGCCCAACGAGCTGAGCACGACACGCGTGGCCGCCGGCGCGATCCTCGAGGTCGGCGACGCGGTGACCGATCGCTTCGAGTTCCTCGCGCGCGGCTTTGTCGCCCTCGGCCCCGAAGCGCACCCAAGCTACGCGTTCATGGGCGGGCCGGGTCTCTCGTTGCGCCTCGGCTCCTCGCTCTGGCTTGGCGCGACCTTCCTGGGCGGCCGGCTGGAGACGAGGGCGAACGGGAGCGCGTACGGGACCGACCTCGTGTTCGGCGCGATGGCCGAGGCGAACGTCGTCGTCCTCGCGAGCAAGTGGGGTCAGTGGATGCTCGGCGTGCAGCCGGGCTTGCTGTTGACCGACGAGGGCCGAGACAACACGGCGATCTTCTTCCCCGTGACGTTCGGGTATCGCGCGTACTGAGCTCAGGCCGTGTGACTCACACGGCACGAGCGGCCTGAACCTGATGGCTCTCGAAGGCCGCTCAGTACGAGACGGTGACGTTCGGGTTACCGCTGATGTACGTGTTCGAGCACGTCGAGCCACCGCCGTAGCCGATGCCGAGCGCGTCGAAGACGCCCTGACTTCCCTCGAAGTCGTGCGAGACGCTCACGTCCTTGATCACGGCGGTCGTGCACACGTCGCCCTTGCAGAACTTCACTGTCTTGCCGCAGTACGCGCGCGACGGGCCAGAGGCCCAGTGCTCGGAGTCGACGCAAACAGCGCCGTGACCGAGGCAGCCCCAGTTGACCTGTCCGGCGGGCAGAGGGCGCGAGTAGCTGTCGCAGCGGTGAAGGAACGAGCACGAGCCCTGGTAGACGATCGAGATGTTTCTCGTCGTCGAGTAGGTGCCGCCGCCGGGGTCCGCGGGCGCGTCGGTGAGCGAGAGGTAGCGACCGAAGACCCAGCCGTCATCGCCGTCGTAACTCACGTGGTAGAACCCGTTCTGAGGCGCGGCGACGACGACCTTCACGCTCACGCCATTCGGGATCGTGCGGATGCGCGTGCTCGACGTCGACGGACCTTCGCGCATGCTCACGGCGGTCGTCGCGTGGAGGGACGTGCCGACCGGGATCGACTCGCTGACCGCTTCGCCCGTCTCCTCGGCGGGAGTCTCTCCTGCCGGGCCGTCCGTGCTCGAGCACGCGACCAGAGCCGCAGACGACAAGGCGATGACGAGGAGTCGCGCGAGGGAGAGCTTCATGACCGTCCTGGTAGGCAAGGAGGAGAATGTAGGTTCTCCTGCGACCTCCGTGCCAGCAGAGAGCGTGTGAGTTTGGGTCGAAACCCAGGTGATTTCAAGCACTCAACCCGCACGTCTGGGCGCTGGGTGGATCGCCTGACAGCCGGGGCGGCTCACCGGTAAGGCGTCAGGCCAGCCCGTGCGGCGTCGCGCGAGGGCTACTTGCCCTTGCTGGCGCAGAGCGGCGACTGGTTCGCCTCGGGGCTCTGTGCCCACTCCGCGGGCGTGCGCGATGTGATCGCGAGCGCGTGGATGCCGCCCTGCGAGGGCTTCTTGCCCATGATGTCACCGAGCGCGCCGTACACGAGCTGGTGCCGCTTCACGGCCGACACGCCCTCGAAGAGCGGCGAGACGACGATCACCTTGAAGTGCGTCTCCGAGTCCTTCGCGACCGAGTGCATGTGGCTCTCGTTCACGACCTCGAGGTGCTCGGGGGTGAGTTTGTCGCGGAGGATCGCCTCGACGTTCGCTTGAACGGTCATCGCCTGTTCTTCACTGGCCGCCGATGTACGTCTTCAGCTTGCGATGCTGCGACGGGAGGCGAAGCTTGCGCAGCGCCTTGGTCTCGATCTGCCGGATGCGCTCGCGCGTCAGCGAGAAGCTCTCGCCGACCTCCTCGAGCGTGTGGTCGCGAGGCTCGTCGATGCCGAAGCGCATGCGGAGGATCTTCTCCTCGCGCGGCGTGAGCGTCTTGAGCAGCTGGCGCGTCTGGTCGTTGAAGCGCATCTGCGCGTACGCCTCGTCGGGCGGTAGTCCCGACTCGTCCGGGATGAACTCGCCGACGTGCGATTCGCCGTCGCTCCCGACGGGCGTCTCGAGGCTGATCGGCTCGCGCGCGATCTTCATCACGGCGCGCACCTTCTCGACGGGGATGCCCGTGGACTCGGCCAGCTCCTCGGGCGTCGGCTCGCGGCCGTACTCCTGGAGCAGCGAGCGGCTCATGCGCGTGAGCTTCTGGAGGCTCTCGTACATGTGCACGGGCACGCGAATGGTGCGGCCCTGATCGGCGATGGCGCGCGAGATGGACTGGCGAACCCACCACGTCGCGTAGGTCGAGAACTTGTAGCCGCGCTTGTAGTCGAACTTGTCGACCGCACGCATGAGGCCGATGTTGCCTTCCTGGATCAGGTCGAGGAGCTGGAGGCCACGATTCACGTGCTTCTTCGCGAGCGAGACGACGAGGCGCAGGTTGGCCTCGACGAGCGCCGACTTCGCGCGGTCCGCCAGGCGGCGACCCTCGGCGAGGATCTGGAGCGTTGGCGCGGTGAACTTTTTCGCCGCGGGCGTCTCGCGCTGCGTGATGCGCAGCTTCTTCTCGATGCGGTCGATCACACTCCGGTCGAGCCGCAGCTCTTCGAGCATCTGAACGATCGCGTCGCGCGCGAGCTCGGTCTTCGTCTTCCGCGTGCTCTTCTTGGCGTTCTTGCCGGCGGCGGCCTTGGCCTCGGCGGCCTTGACCTGCTTCGTGCCATGCAGCTCCTTCAGCGGCCGCTCGAGCAGGCGCCCGATGCGGAGCATCGTCGCCTCGTCGAAGGCGTCCTCGTCGTCGACGTTGCGGACGACGTCGCGAACCTTGAGCTTGCCCTTGTAGAGGAGGCGACTGATGTGGTCGAGCTCCGCCGCGGCGACCGCGGAGTCGACGATGGCGCCGATGATTCGCCGCTCGCCCTCCTCGATTTTTCGCGCGAGCTCTACCTCGCCTTCGCGAGTGAGCAGGGAGACCTGCGCCATCTTGCGGAAGTACATGTCGACCGCTTCTTCGGCTTCCGCCGGCGGCGTCATGTTCGCGATGGGGGCCTTCGAAAGCCCCGACGGACGACGCGGCGCGTTCGCAGCGGTGCGAGGCTCCGCGATGGCATTGGTCGACAGCGTGGCGGCGGACTTCTTCAAGGCAATCGCTCCAGCAAAAACTTCTAGAAGCTAAACGTCTGACGTACGGACCCGGTCTTCGAGCTTTGGAAAGTTTCCATGACGCTCTCGTTTGGGCGCTCTCTCACCGGAGAGAGTTGCGTGAGCAGTCGCGCTCGTTCGCGTCAACTCGCCTGCGCGTTCTCGAATCAAGAAACACCAGGCAGGCCGAATCGCCCGAATTTGGCTGCCGATAAAAGTGTGGCACGTTCGAGGCGGACGGGCCAAAGTCGGAGACCACCCCACATGCGGGGAAATCGCGCCATGCGGCGATGGAGCGCGCTCAGCGACCCGCCGAAGCGACGGGGTGGTGTGGGTCCAGAGGACACTCAGGAAGCGCAGCAGGTCGTCCGTGGCTGGCGGTCGACCCCTGCAAGAGACGGTTTAACCCGCGATCGCGTGGAGATCGAGCTGAGCCGTGATCATTCCAGGCGGCAGGTGAGCGGCAGCGCGGCGTGGAGCCGGGCGAGATATTCGCGGCGGGGAACCTCGATGCAGCCGAGCGACTCGAGGTGCGGGTTCTGGACCTGGACGTCGAAGAGCGTGAAGCCCGCGCCGCGCAGCCGCTCCGCGAGGGTCGCGAACGCGATCTTCGACGCGTCGGTGCGGAGGTGGAACATCGACTCGCCGGCGAACATCCCGCCGATCGCGATCCCATAGATGCCGCCCACGAGCACACGACCGCTTGCGTCGTGCGCGCGCTCCCAGACTTCGACGCTGTGCGTCCATCCGAGCTCGTGCAGCTTCCGGTAGCCGGCCTCGAGCTCGGGGATGATCCACGTGGCGTTCGCGCGTGTCTCGCCGCAGAGGTGCATCACCTGGGCGAAGCTGGCGTCGAGGGTGACCTCGTAAGGATGATTGCGGAGGGTGCGACGAAGGCTGCGCGACCAGTGAGGCTCGTGCTCGAGCGGGAAGATGGTGCGAGGGTCCGGTGAGAACCAGAGCACCAGGGGCTCACCCTTCTCGGTCTCCTCGCCGTGGGGCCAGGGAAAGATGCCGCTTCGATAAGCGGTGAGCACGGTCCCGGGGCTGAAGTCGCAGCCCATCGCGACGACCTCGGGCGAGCGCGGGCGTCCGGGATCGGGGAACCGCACACGCGACGGCGCGGGCTCGATCGGCGGATACGGCGGTGCGGGCCCCACGACCTTCAGCATAGCCAGCTCGACCGAACAACGGGGCGGTCACGAGCGCGACGTTCTCGCGCTCCGTGATCAGGGCTTGAACTTGTTGTCCTCGTCGCCCGTGACGGCGACGAATCCTGACTGATCGAAGTGCGCGAGGATGTCCGTGTACTTCACGGGCGCGTCGGTCTTCGACAGATCGCGGATGAGGCTCATCGTGTTGTTCGGGAGAGACTCCCAGTTCGGCGGCATCGAGTTGGTGAGGATCTCCATGAACTTCGTTCCGGTGGGATCCGTAGGGTTCAGGCGCGCGCGCGTCTCGGCGAGCGTGCCGTCGACATAGGCGAACGTGTCGCAGCCGTTCATGTAGACGATCTGGTACTTCCCCGGCTTGAAGGTGCCCATTTTTGCGAGCGCGCGGACGTTCTGACCGAGGCCCGCATGGCCGTTGTAGACGATGACGTCGGCGTCGCCGGACAGCTCGTTGTAGCGGCGCTCGAATGCCGCTCCACCCTCGCGGACGTTGTCGACGAGGAAGCTCGTGATCTTGATCTTCTTGCCGTTGGGCAGCGTGCTCTCGAGGGTGACGTCGGCGTTGGCGACGCCGGGGAACTCGGGCGTGCTCGCCGGAGTGACCTGCACGTTGGGGAGCTCGTGGCGCATCGTGTTCACGAAGTCACCGTGGCTCTTGACGCCGACGTCCGCGGTCGTCGTCGCGCCGTCTTCGAACTTGCCGAAGATCGAGACGACGTTGAGCACGTTGTCCGACCAGACCTTGTCGTACTCGGGGTACGTGTTCTTCGTGTTCTCGGGGCTCACGCGGACGGTGGCCTTGGCCTTGATCACGTCGTCGCCGGCGAGCGCGCAGCCGGCCTGTTCGGGGCGGTAGTAGTACCAGTAGATGCCCGTCTCGTTGTCGTGCGCGAAGGCATCGGTGCACGTCGTCGCGCCGTACTTGGTGAAGAAGGCCTCCTGTCCGGCGTAGTCGGCGCGCTTCGGGAGGATCAGCGTGTAGCTGCGTGCGACCTTCGCGGACTTCGCGATCGAGACGGGGAGCTTGGCGTGATAACGGACGCGAGTGAGGTCGCCGAGACGCTCGCTGCGGAGGTTGGTGATGGCGAGCTTGTCGAGCCGGCCTACTCCCGTCTTGCCGTTGAGCTGGCCGATCGTGAAGAGCATCTGATCTTTGATCGTCTGCTGCGGGTCGCCGCCTGCCATCGTGACCTCGCCCTCGAACTCGAAGTCGAGGAGCCTGGCCGACGCGCTCGTGTACGCGTCCTCGCCGCCCTCGGCGGCGTCGTCTTCGGTCGGCGCGGCGCAGCCGTACGCGAACATCGGGAGAGCGGCCGCGAGCGAGAGCAGGGCATGACGAAAGCGCATCGCTCCAAGCTAGCGCTTATATACCTACCCGCAACTACATTTGACGACAGCGAGACTTCGGCTGTCGTCGCGCGGGTTTATCCCCGCTCCACGCGGGCGGGCCTTCCGCTCAATCCAGCGTGATCGCGTAGACGAAGCTCGGCTTCGGCGACCTGAGGACGCGCTCGGTGATCACATCGAGGACCTTCTTCTTGTCGCCGGTGACGTCGACGAAGTCCTTCACGAGCTTCTCCGCGCGCGCCTTGTCGCCCTTGCCCTTGATCTGCGCGACCTCGGTCATGAGCGTCTTGACGGCGGCGGGCAGCTTGTCGAGCGCGATCGAGAAGCAGCCCTTGTCCTTGTCGTTGGCCGCGTTCTCTTCGGCCTTCCATGCGATGGCGCCGTTCTTCATGAACGACCCCAGCTGGATGGCCGCGAGCTGGCTGTAGCTCTGCGGGTGCTTGTCGCCGTCGTACATGCCCTGCGCGATGTGGCCGAAGGCCCAGACGATGTCGCGCACGTGCGCCTTCTCGGCCTCCTCGGCGGTGACCTGCTTCTTGTCGACCAGCCAGCTCGTGAAGTAGAGCGCAGCGGTCTGGGCCTTGAGCTCCTCGAGCGTGCTCGCGAGCGGACCGCCGAAGGCCTCGCGATCGATCTTCCCGTTCGCCTTGTACTGGTGCGCCGGCCCGAGGTTGTGCGCGGCCTCGTGGAGCACGGTGCTCATCAAGAGCGGCTCGGGGTCGGTCGTGTACTTCGCCATCGTGTCCTTGCAGAACAGCGACTCGGTCGTCCCCTTGAGCGCGTCGATGCTGTCCGGGTCCGTGTAGAAGTTGAGCATCGCGACGGTGCGCCCGCGCCCCTCGTTCGCGACCGGCCCAAAGTTTGGAAGCGACTGCCCGATCGTCGCGCCTCGCGCAGGACGCGAGTCACCGGCGTTGAGCGCGACGTCCATGAAGTCGGGCAGCTTGAAGCTCACCTCGCGCGCCTTGTAAGGAGGCCCGGCGAGCTCCGCCAGCGCCTTTTCCATGTCCGTCTTGAGGGGGTCGAGCTTGCTCTGCCACTTCAAGGACCCCTGATTGATGAGGCCGAAGCTCACGTGGTAGAGCGCCTTCGTGCTGCAAGGCTCGCGGTACGTCTCGTCCGGCGCGATGCGCAGGTAGTACTTCGAATTCTTCGCATCCATCTTTGCCCACGCCTCGTCGGCGGGCCACCACTTGTCGTCGGTGAACGCCTGCGAGGCCGCGAGGAGGTAGGCCTTCAGCGCGGTCTCCTTCTCGCCGAGCGCCTCGGCGGCCGCCTTGAGCTGTCCGCTGATCGCGTTCGTGTCCTCCTTGAAGACCTCGTGGTACGGCACGGCCGCGAAGGCGTCCTTCGACGGCTTTCCGGCGTCCGTCTTCTCCCCCGCCGCGGTGACGACCGTGAAGGGGTCCATCAGGACCTTCTCCTTCTTACCGGCCTCGAGCTTCGTGAGGTCGTCGCAGAACTTCGCGCCTTCGAGGAGCGCCGCCGGATACAGGCCGGAGAGCTTGCCCTTCGGCGCGTCGGGGAGCGCGCTGCACGCAGGATCGTTCTGCGTCTGCGGTGCCTCGCACTTCGGGGTCTGGTTGCGGAAGAACAGCGACGCGCTCATCGTGTCGCCGGCGGGGACCTTCGCGCGGAGGTCGAGCGTGCCTTCCTGCTTCGCGTAGACCCTCTCGATGAGCTCCGCGGCGTGCGTGATGTAGCCGACCACGCGCTTCTCCTCGGGCGACGCGCTGGCGAGGTCCGTCGCGACGAGCGTGACGCGCCCCTGCGCGAGCTCCTTCTTCACGGCCTCGCGTCGTGCGAGCTCCTTCGGGTCGAGACCCGCCGGCGGCGCCGTCTCCTTCGAGCGCTTGACGATGCTCTCGATGTCCTCCTGCGCCTTGGTCGTGAAGCCCGTCTTGTCGACGTACTCTGCGAGCTTCGCTCCAGGAGCGATGCCCCAGTAGACCGCGAGCTCGTCCGGGTCGATCGCGCCGTCCTTGTTCTTGTCGGCGATCCAGAAGAGCGGGAGCGCGAGCTCCGCGGCGAGCCGGTTGAAGTCCGCGCGCGTCACCTTGTCCAGCTTGATGCCCACCGGCTTCGCCGGGGCCGCATCGACGACCGCGCCCCCGGTGGTCGACGCCGACGAGGAGGGCGCCGGCGTCGGGACCAGGTCGGGCTTCTTCTCGCAGGCCGACGCGGCCAGGGCGAGGAGGATCGCGGTCGTCAGGTGCGGAGTGCGGTGCGAGCCGGCGCGGAATGTCATTTTCATCGCACGAGGGTTTTCGCCCGAGGTTGCTCGAGCGTCAACTGGTAGGCTCCGCGCGAGGCGGTTCTCAGAACGATGCGTTTTTCGCTTCCCGTCGACTCCGAGGTTCGCGCCCGTCTCGACCAGCTCGAGATCCCGTTCAACTCCTACGGCGTCGATCTCTATGGAATCTCGAAGGCCTATCTGGGCCCTTCGTTCACCGCGCTCCGCTTCTTCTTCAAGCACTATTTTTCCGTCGAGTCGCACGGGATCGAGAACGTGCCCGCTCGCGGGCGCGTCATGCTGGTCGGGAACCACTCGGGCGGTGTCGCGCTCGACGGGGCGATGGTCGTCGCCTCGCAGTTCTTGGAGATGAATCCGCCGCGCCTCGCGCAGGGCATGGCGGAGAAGTTCCTGAACAAGGTGCCCTTCGCGTCGCAGCTCACGAACCGCTGCGGGCATCTCACCGGTCTCCCCGAGCACGCCGAGCGGCTCCTCGCCGACGAGCGCATGCTCATGGTCTTTCCCGAAGGCGCGCGCGGCACCGCGAAGCTCTTCAAGGAGCGCTACTCGCTCGTGCACTTCGGCACCGGGTTCGTCCGCCTCGCAATGAAGATGAAGACCCCCATCGTGCCCTTCGCGTTTCTCGGCGGCGGCGAGGCGATCCCGACGATCTCGAACGCGGTCTCGATCGGCAAGCTCCTCGGCGTTCCGTACATTCCGGTGACGCCGTGGCTGTTCGCCGTGCCGATCCCTGCGAAGCTCGAGGTCTACTACTCGCCCCCGATGATCTTCGAAGGCACGGGATCGGAGGAGGACGAGGTGGTCCACGGGCACGTCGAGAAGGTGAAGGAGCGCATCGCGCAGCTCATCGATACCGGGCGACGCCGCCGCCGTGGCGAGCCCGCTCGCGACGCGGGTAGGGGTGCAACGTGAGGGTCCTCGTTCCCGGTCTCAGCGGCCGCCTCGGCAGGATGCTCGCAGAACGCCTCATCGAGCTCGGTCACGACGTCATCGGCATCGACCGCCGTCCGTTCCGCGACGCGCCTCCCGGCGTCGAGATGCACGAGGTCGACATCCGCAAGCGCGCCGCGGAGGACGTCTTCCGCAAGTTCCGTCCCCAGGCGGTCATCCACATGGCGACGGTCACGCACCTCGTCGTGCAGAGCGAGGATCGCTACCGCATCAACCTTGGCGGCACGCGCGCCGTGTTCGAGCACTCGCACACGTACGGCGCCGAGCATGTCGTGTTCGTCGGCCGCCATACGTACTACGGCGCAGCCGCCGACTCGCCGCTCTTCCACAACGAGGACGAGCCGCCGATGGGCCTCTCCTCGTTCCCCGAGCTCGCCGATCTCGTCGCCGCCGATCTCTACGCGGGCTCGGCGCTGTGGCGCTACCCAAGCTTCACCACGACCGTCCTTCGCATGGTCTACACGCTCGGTCCGACCGGGCACGGCACGCTCGCCTCGTTCCTCCGCGGCAAGCGCGTCCCGACGTTGCTCGGCTTCGATCCGCTCTTCCACTTCATGCACGAGCAGGATGTGGTGAGCGCGCTCTGCACGACGCTCGACAAGCGGCCGCGGGGCGTCTTCAACGTCGCCGGGCCGCAGCCCGTGCCGCTCTCGATGGTGATCCGCGAGACCGGGCGCACGAACATCCCGATCCCCGAGATGATCTTCTCGATGATGCTCGGCCGCCTGGGCCTGCCGAAGCTCCCGACGGGCGCCCTCGAGCACATCAAGTATCCCGTCACCGTCGACGGGAGCGCGTTCAAGAAGGCCACGAACTTCGTGCACGCGATCGACGAGAAGGGCGCCATGCGCGCCTATCGCGACGCGTTCCCGCGCCCCGCTTCCTAGTCGGGCTTCGCCCCTCGCTTCGCGAGCCTCCCCATTTCGCGACCGGCACGGCGTGATTCGCCTGCGGCGAGCGGCGCCGCAGACGGCGCCGATTTCACGCCTGGGTGGCGGGGAGGATGTGAGCTTCCGCTCGTCAGGTCTCGAGATCGCTCGCGCCGGGCCGATTCTCGTCTCGACGTGCCCTGCCCGCTCTCTCCGTCAGCGTGAGGCGAGGCCAGGTGCCCGCAGCTAGCCAGACCTCAGGTTGCGCAGTCTTCTTCACTTCGACCTGGATCCTTCGACCCCCACATATCCATGGGGTCGCGTTTTTTTCGGCCGAATTCGACGAAATTCGCCGGTAACGGCCCCGAGCAGGCGTGGCGCGCCTCCTGCAACGAATGGACCTGTGCTGCCGTTCTCGAAACGCCCTCCTCCCCCCGACGAGTACCTCCTCCGTTCTGGAGACCTCGAGGCGATGCGGCAGGATCCGTATTCGGTCCGGACGCCGGTGCCGGGCTCGTACGCGCCGGCGTCCTATCCGCCGCCCGCGCCCTACGTGCAGCAAGCGCAGCAGGCGCAGTACGCACCGCCGCCGGCGTTCGTTCGCCAGGCCGCGCCGACTCCCTACGGTTTCACGCAGCACCCGCAGAACCAGCAGCAGTACGCGCCCCGTAACGATCTGTCCGCGCCGCCTCCGCCGCACTCGCTCGCGCCGATGGCGATGAGCGCCGACTCGACGAATCGCCAGTTCGCCAGCACGGGCATCAGCCGCGCGAGCGATACGATGAGCGGCCGTGACAAGCCGAGCATCAAGTGGGGCATCATGATCGCGCTGAGCGGGGCGCTGCTCGGTGGCGTCCTCGGGCTCGGAATGGACGCGCGTCGTCAGTCGGCTCGCGCAGCTGCCGCCGCCGAGGCGGCCGATGCCGCTCCCCCTCCCGTCGTCGCGACTGTTCAGCCGGTGCAGCCGGTGCTCCCCGTCGTGATCGCTCCGACCGTCCTTCCCCCGACCGTCGCTGCGAACGTTCAGCTCGCCGCGGTTCAGCCTCCCGTTGGACAGCCGCAGATCATCCCGCCCGCCCCCGTCGTTCTCGCAGTGGGTCAGGGTGTCGTCGTTCCCAAGGTTGTCCTCCACACGAAGCCGTTCGTGAAGCCCCACGGCTTCCTCGCCGCCAAGGTGACGCCGCAGGCGCGGCCCGCGGTCGAGCCCAAGGCCGATGCGCCCGAGCCCAAGGCGGCGAAGGCCGACAAGGTCGACCCGCCGAAGACGGTCAAGAAGGACGCGAACACGAGCGATGCGATGAAGATCCTCGAAGCGGCCAACAAGGACACGACGAACACGCTGTGACAGGGTTCTCTGGTCAGAGGTCAGAGAGGTTGAGGCGCAGTCGCGACTCCTAGTTCGCGTCGGCGAGCTCGAGGCTGTAGCTCACGTACGTGGGCTGCTCGGGAACCAAGAGCGGAACGCCGAGCGGCGCGAACGGCGCGGGCAGCTGGTTCTCGATCACGACGTAGTACGTCCCCTGCGCAAGCGGGAAACGGAGGTTCGACTCGCCCACCGCGAGCGTGCCCTGCGTGATCACCTGGCCCGGCGGTGCTGCCATCGGCTGCGCACCCTCGTAGGCGCGACGCCACGCCTCGCCGACCGAGCGCTCGACCACGGTGAACGCGAGTGGCCCGCCGTCGACTTTCGCGTGGAAGAAGAGCGCGGCGTCCTTGTTCGCGACCTCGAACGGGCCGAGGTAGTCGCGCGATTGCGAGGAGACCTGCGTGAGGTCGCTCGCGAGGACGACGCGGCCCGCGCCGCTCTTGAACTGACGCGGCGGCTTCTGCGGCGGCTCGAGATGGCCGAGCGTGAAGTCGTCGCCGTCATCCTGACGGACGACGGTGAAGCCGCGTCCGATCTCGCTCGCGACGAGGCCGTTGCCGAGCGCGGTCGCGACGTCGCCCGCAGGCGTGCGCGTCGCCAGGTTCACGATCGGGTTCTCGACCCCGACGATGCGTAGATCCGGCGGCGATACGAAGCGGCTGAATTTCCCCCAAACGTAGGTGGAGTCCGCCTCGAGGCGGAAGTCGGGCACGTACTCGACCGTCATGCCGACGTAGAAGCCGACGCGTCGTGCGACCGGCAACGTCGCGTAGCCCGTGCCCGAGGCGCTCATCACGATCGCCTGCCGCGCGTCGTCGACCTGCACGTAGCACTGGCTCGGGAAGAACCGCCCGACGCTCGCGTTGCCGAGCTGAGGCAGCTTCAGCGGTACGCCGCGCTTCAACATCTCCGGGCAGATCTTCGAAGCGCCGAAATTCGAGAAGAGCCACCAGCGCAGCTCTGGGCTCCCGTTCACGGCGGAACGCACGCACGGGCAGCCCGCTCCGACGAAGGCGAGCGCCAGGACCAACACGACCATGAATGCGCGCCGCATGAGCGACCGAACGTTAACACGTCAGCGCGGAGGCGTCGTCGGCGCGCAGGTCGACACGCCGGCACCGACGATGCGGAAGCCGCCGACGTCTTGCTTGACGGTCGAGAGGTTGCCGTCGGTGCTCGACTCCTTGCGTGTGAGGACCGTGTAGGCGGGCTTGACGGCCGTGTAGAACCAGAAGTCGCCGCCCCAGAAGGAGAACGCCCAGGCGTTGCCGGTGTTCACGCCCTTGAGGTCCGCGTCGCCGGTGGTCGCGCCGCTGCCCTTGTCGATCTGCGCGAGCGTCGCGTCCGGCTGCGTGGTGAAGAAGCCGAAGAGGCGACCGTCTCCGGTGCCCGTGAGCTCCGCACCCTGGCCGGTCAGCGCGCCCGAGAAGTCACCGAGCTTGGTGAGCGTCATCGTCGTGAG
>JANXVA010000298.1 GCA_025351875.1 Myxococcales bacterium
CCTCGTCGAGCGCATGCGCCCCGACGCGGTGCCGGTCGGCCACGCCGGTCCGGCGAATCGCGAGGCGATCCGCTTCGAGCACGATCCCGAGCTCGTCTTCCACACGAGCGACGTGAAGTGGGTGAAGCCGCCCTTCCCGACGCAGGACCCGCCCTTCACCACGATCCGAACGACCTTCCTCGGCCTCTTCGGCGTGGTCTCTCCCCTGCCCACCGGCATGACGGAGGACGTGCTCCAGTCGGAGCAGAGCGACACCCCCGGCCTCCGCGAGTTCTACGACATCTTCCATCATCGCGTGCTCGGGCTCTTCTTCCGCGCGTGGCAGAGGCACCGGCTACCCACCGGGCACCGCGCCGATCTGACCGACGACTTCACCTCTCGCGTCCTCTCGTTCGTCGGCGTCGATTCGGGCGCGCCTCCGCGGGAGGGCGGTGCGCTGTCGCCGCGCGCGCGGCTCGGCCTCGCGCCGATGCTTGCGCGGCGCGCGCGCACGACCGCGGCGATCAACTTCCTCGCCGAGCGGCTCCTACCGGGGATCCCCTTCGAGCTCGAGTCATTCATCCTCCGACGGACCGACCTCAGCGAGGAGCAGCGCGCGACGCTCGGGGTGCGCAACTGCGGGCTCGGTGTCGACATGGCGATCGGGCGGAGCGTCGCCGATCGGAGCGGTCGCTTCCGCATCACGCTCGGACCGCTGAGCGGTGAGCAGGCCGATGCGCTCGCGCCAGGCGGGGCGATGTTCGGCGCGCTCGAGGAGATCGTCAACCATGCGTCGGGCGGCGTGCTGGAGGCGGAGATCGAGCTCGTCCTCGCGGCTGATCACGTGCCGCGCTTCCAGCTCGGCGGTGAACGTGGCGCGCAGCTCGGACGGACCACCAGGCTCGCGGCGCACGCGCCGGAGGCGCTGCGCTCGCGATTCGTGATGGGCGAGCGGCGCTGAGGAGCTCCGGGCTTCACGGACACACGCGGCGTTCGAGCCACGTGGCGTTCGCATCGCCGTAGAGGATCCAGACGGAGCCAAACGAGTCGGCGGCAATCGCCACGTCCGTGATGCGTTTGTCGGTGGCGAGCGCGCCGAGCGAGGTGAACGAACCGGCGGCGTCGAGGCGGCCGAGCTCGAGGATCCGTGGCGAACCGACCGCCCGTTCGCTGGGCCGCACGCGCGCCACCCACGCGGGGCCGTCGCCGGTGCCGTGGGTCGTCGCGCCCATCGGCGCGGGGTCGAGCCCGTTCGGGTAGAGCGACCACGCCGCCTGCACGTCATGCTTCGGCTCGTCGGCGACCGGGATGGCCGCCATGCCGAACTCGCTCGTCTCGCGCGCCGTCGCGATGAGGGCGAAGAGCTGTTTACCGGCCATGGCGCCGGTGAGATCGATGCCGCGCTCGGGCGGTCCGCCGACGAAGACGACGGCGTCGTCGGCGAGCGCGAGGTCCTTGCCGCGGAGCGACATCGGTCGCGCATGCACCGGAAGCATCGCCATGCGGGCGTCGAGGTAGAGGGCGACCGCACGCTCGCCGCGCGGCACGAGGCGGAGCACCGTCGCCCCTGCGCCGTCGTCGGAGAGGCGCACGGTCTCGCCGTCGTCGAGCGTGGCGAACGCCTGGAGCATCACGCCCTCCGAGGTTCGCCTCGAATCGAGCGTGGCGACGACGGCGTGATCGGGGCCGAGCGGGGCCGCCGAGATCCGCGTGCTCGGCGCGCTCTTCGCAATCTGCTTCGTGTCACTGGGCGTGTAACCGAGCGTGGTTCGATAGACGATGCCGCCGGTCGCCTGACAGTACGCCCAGCGCCCGGCCATCTCGCACGGAGGCCAGCGCATCGCGACGAACGAAGAAGGCTTCGGCGGAGCCGGAAGCGTCGCCGAGGCCGGCGGAGGCGCGGTCAGCGGGAGCGGATAGATCTTCGGCTTGCCACCGTCGTTCGCGATCAGCTTGAGCTCGCCTCCCGCCGTGACGATCGCAGCGGGACCGCGGAACGGCTGCTCGGCGGGACCGTACGCGAGCCGACAGGCCGAAGGGCCTGCATCGGGCGCCGCGGCATCGGTCGCGCTCGCGGCGGCGTCGACCACGGGCGCGAGGGCTGGCGCAGCATCGGGCTCGCCGATCGGAGGTGGTGCGGTCGCGGAGGCGCTCGCAGTCGCGGTGGCGAGTGCAGCGTCCTTCCTGTCTGGAGCGGGATCGCCACCGCACTTGTCACACGACGCGGTCGCGACAACGAGGACGGCGGCGACGCAGGCGTTCTTCAGCACCGCCCGCTATCTAGCGGCATTTCGTGGGCCTTCGTAAAGACCTTTGCGATCAGCGGTTCGGGCACGCCCCCGAGACCTTCAGGCCGTCGATCGCCATCCAGCCGTAGCGCACGCTGCCCGGCGCGGTCTTCACGTAGCCGTAGATGAACTTCATCGGGCGCTTCGAGAGCACCGTGTACGCGTTGCTTCCCGCGGGCTTCGAGTAGAGCTTCGCATCGAGCGAGGGCGCGGTGCCTTCCCAGGTCGGGACGTCGAGGCGCTGGAACTTCGTCCCCGCGGGAAAGATGTCGACGGCAGGCGCACCGAGGGCATCGCCCGGGACGCTGAACGCGAGGTTCACGTAGACCTTGCCGTTGGCGCGCTTCATCGGCAGGTAGTCGTTCGGCTCCTTCGACTCGTTCTCGGTCGCTCCCTTCACCACCTTGAAGGTGTCGAGCTTCGGATCGAACGTGGTGGCGACCTCGTAGCAGCCCATGTCCTTCAGGTTCTCGCCCTTCGCGTTGACCTCGCCGACCCGCGCGCGGATCGAATCGGCGTGCACGAAAGAGTCGATCGGGACCCAGCCCGCGGACGAGAGGCCGCTGCTGAGCGCCATGACGTACGTGACGTTCGCGATGCGGCGGGTCTGACCGTGGTTCAGCGTGAAGGCCTTGTTCTTCGAGACGCCCATGCGCTCGCCGTTGCCGTCGACGACCGGAACGCCACCCAGCTTGTGATCGGCGACCCACTGCGGGTCCACGCCCCAGCTCTCGCTGCCGTCGGCGGTGGTCACGCGCTGGCCGTTGCCTGCGTTGAGCCCGCAGTTGTAGGCGCTGCGCCGGCAGCCCGCGCTGTTGATGCCCGGACGCAGGGCCGCGATCTCGGACTCGACGGAGCCCTCGTCCTCGCCGTCGGATCCATCGTCCGCGGTCTCGGCGGCGCAGCCGCTCGTGAGCGTGAGGAGCGCGGCGCCCGCGACGACCAACCCGAGGACCTTGCGCATCTTCTTGCTCATGAGTCTTGCTCCCTCGTCAGCCACGGGGAGGAGGACTGCAGGCGGCGCGCCAACGGCCGCCGGAGCGCCTGCGCAAGTCGCGCAGCCATCGCCAACAGCGCTTCTTTTACGAGATCAGGCGCGCGTCGCCCAGGCGAACGGCTTCGCGGCGACACGCGCCAGGAGGTTCGCGGCGCTGCGGGCGGGCGAAGGTCGACCCATGGGCGCGGCGAGCTCGCGACCGAGATCGGTGAGCACGCGATCCACACACTCCATCGCGCTCGCGGCGGCGAGCTCGGTGCCGACGCCGCGCGCGCCAGCATTGCACCCCGCGAGATAGAGCCCGCGGAGCGGCGTGTGGACGGTGGGACGCTTCTTCCCGACCTGATCGGGCGTCTGCCCGGTGGATACGGCAGGCCCGAACTCCTTGCCGATCCAGCTCTCGATGAAGCTCACGTCGAACGTGTCGATGAACACCGCGTGCTCGTCGAGCCCGGGAACGACGCGCCGGATCGTACGGAGCATCGCCTCCTCCCACGCCGCCGGCGGCGACGCGAGCGCGATGTCGCTCGTGGGCGCCACGGCGCAGAGCGTGAGCAGCTGATGAC
>JANXVA010000310.1 GCA_025351875.1 Myxococcales bacterium
CGAGCGCGAGGACGGTCCTCCCGACCTTGACCATCGTCTCCGGAGCCCAGATCGCTCTGCGTTTCGGATCGAGACGTGCCCGTCCAAGAAAGGTGCCGCGGGTCGAGCCCTGGTCGCAGAGAAGGACCGCGTCTCCGCGGCGAATCAACTCGACGTGCGAGCGGGACACGTCGACGTCTTCGAGCGCAAGATCACTGGTCGCGCCTCGACCGACCTGGAAGGTGCGATCCTCGCGCAGGACCAATTCAAGGCCGACGTTGACCCCCTGGACGACGACGACCGTGGGCCAGAGTCGTTTTGGCTCAGCGACGGCACGTAGCGCCAGCTCGCGTGTCGTGAAGCGGTTGGCGCTCGTGCTCGTTTCCTCGGAGTCGATGCGGAGCCGTGCTTCGCCGAGATTGACAGAACACCCGGCGACGAGGCGGCGGCGCTCGCCGGGCGACAGGGCTACCTCGCCGATCTCGCACGGCGCGATCGCTTCGATGTTGTCGCCGTCAATGCGGGCGTGCTCGGGCGCCGCTCCCCCTACGCGCACGTCACAGTTCTCGGAACTCCCGACGAGCATCGGACGACGGCCGATCTCGAAGGCTTCATCGTTCGCGAGGACGAGCCGCACAGCTGCATGGTACTCGGCTTGCGCCTCGGCGGCGCTCACCGCGTCCGATAGCTTGGCCTCCAATTTCCGCCGCCGCCGACGGAGAGGCCCGGCTGCAAGGGGAGCGCGCTCAACGCCCCTGAACCTTCTTGCCCAACGTGAGCCACGTGAGGAATAGGCGAACGGTCTCTTGTTCGGCCGCGCTCAGGACCCGCACGGCTGGAGGCGCCGGAACAGCCGCCGCAACAACGGCAGCTACCGCTCCTGGAGCGACCGCGCGCGCGACAGGCGGTGGGACCGCGGGCACGATGGGTACGGCGACTGGGGGCACGATGGCCAGTACGACCGCGGGCACGATTGCCGGTACGACTGCGGGCGGCCCTGCGCCGGCTGCACCACGTCGAGCGGCGCGCGATCTCGGTCGAATGATCTCCCAGTCGCGAAACGCATCCTCGGCTCGCTCGACCTCGCTGAGAGCTTCGGTTCGGGTCCACGTCAGGTGCGTGCTGTAGTCGGCATCGTGACGAGAGGTCTGGAGATCGCGGAATGCCTGGGCCACCCGAGTGAGTTCAGCGGGAACGGTGAGAGCACCAAAAATGGCGTCGACGATCGCCGGTGGGCGCACGACAGGTGGATTCCCACGAGGAGTGAAGACTTCACAAGCAGCGTTCATTTCGCCGTGTACGAACGAGCGTGCGATCAGCTTGGCGAGTCGCTTGTCGTTCCCGGCGAGAAGCTTTGAGGCATCCGTGACCAAGAGGTGGAAGAGGGCGTAGTACGCGGATGAGACCGCTCGGCGGAGGCTTGCTTGTTGCGGTCTGAGTCGCTCCTTGGTCGCGAGATGCCGCGCCTGAAGAAGCAACCGCCGGGGGTCAACACTCGCCATCCCGCGGCTCAGCTACAGACGGGCAACCGAGACCGGCCGGTCGATGAGCCCGGCCTTGGTGACAACGTGCTGGTGCTCGTCTGCGGTTCGCCAGCGAAAGTAGACAGCGCGATCGCCGGCCGTGTGCAGCTCGTAGCGAAGGCGCTCCTCAAGCTCTCGCTTCTGGGCGGTAGGAATCTCTCCCCGGAGGAGGAAGTAGACGACGAGAGAGTCCGCACCGGTCGCGTCCACATCGATGGTGTACGCCACGCGCTCAACGTTGGGCGGGAGGTCGGGGAGCGCTCTCTGAAGCGCCGCCGTGACACGCGGAAGCGGAGTCATCTTGGGAACAGTCTAGCATCCGACCCGGCCTCGGGCACGCCGACCGACCGTGTCGCGGGCGGGAGCATCATCTAACGCGATAGCTCGGCCGCCATGTCCCTCCGCCGCCGACGGGCAGGCCCCGGTCACGGAGCCCTCGATACGGTAGCAAGGGGAGCGACGGTTTCGAGCTTCCGAGGACCCATGTCTCGGGATCCTCCTCGCCGTCGTCGCGCTCGAACACACTGACCCCTGCAACGGGCCCGATCGGCGCGCCACCTTCGTTGCTCCGGGCGGCCTCGCGAGCGAGCCACGACGCGATGAGCCGATCGCCGGCATGCTGCGATGGTGAGTACACGATCAGCTCGCGCGCCCATGCTCTCGTCGCTGGCGCGTCGGGAACGATCCAGAGGCCCTGCTCCAGCTCCACGGCGATCGATTCAATCCCGAAAGCGGGATCGTTCTTGTTACGCCCCGTGGCATGCGCTTCGACGGGAACGTTTGCCGTCGCGAGGAACTGGCGGACGTAGTCCTGAGCGCCATTCGTCTCGACGCGCACGACGCTCCGGTATCGCGCGTGGGCCGTGCGAATGCGCTCCACAATCTCCGGAGCGGTCCAACGCCCGGCGTCCAAGGCGAGGACGCGACGCCGACCGCCGGGAAGCAACGCGATCGTGAAAATCGCCGTTTCGTCGTGCTTGTCGCTCGTGCCGACGGCGAGATCTACGCCTGTGAATGTCCTACACGGACCGGTGTACGAGTCCACGAGCGTGCATCCCTCTGTCCTCGCGAGCGTGAACGCGTGATCGATCCATTCGGAGCGAAAGCGCGAATCACCGTCCGCGATCGCCTGGACGAGGAGCTGACGCGAGAACTCCATCTCGCCGATCTCGCGGCGCCGTTGTTCGAGGCGTTCGAGCGGCCAGCGCTCCGGCCAAAGAGGCGTGCCGTCCGCCTTGATCGCGGCGTCTCGAAGCGTGACGTACTCGCCGGACGCCGACACGGTGTGGAGCAAGTCCTCGTTGTGCCACGCCGTGCCGGCCACGAGCACCTTCCCACCGGCGACGATGCGGCCCACGAGCGTCGAACGAAACCACGAGATCGTTTTCTCGCGCTGCGCGCTCGTGAACGTGCTTTCGAAGCTCAGAACGTCGTCCAGGATCGCGACGTCGAGGCGCGCACCCAGGAGCGGCCCATGGACACCGATCGCGATGATCGATGGATCCTTTCCCGTCGAGGGTCGCTCCACGATGATCTCCGAATCCGACCACTTGGTACGTGCACCGCCGGCCGGTCTCAGCTTCGGAAACACGGCGTGAAGGCGCTCGTTTCGCATGACGTGCTCACGCACGGCGGCGAGGATCCGGGTTGCCTGCGTCGCGGTCTCGCTGATGATCGCGATCCTGGCATCGGGGTTACGACCGAGCACGAAGAGCGGGTACGCGATCGAAATGACCGAGGTCTTGCCGTGCTCTATTGGTGCGAAGACGAGCACCCGTGACTGACTCTCGACCGCGCTGCACCAACGCCGATGGTGTTCGGCCAGCGCGAACCCGAAGACCTGCGCAACGAACGCCGCGAAGTCGCGACGCGCGAGGCGCATCTCCAGCTCAAGCTGCGCTGCCGCTCGATCGTGTAGGTCGCTCGCCGGTGCGCGCATAGTGCTCCAACTCCGTTTCCGTCCAGTCGTTGAACCGCCCGATCACTTCGTGGCGGCTCTCGGCTGCGCCGAGGACGTACGCTTCAAGGCGCACGAGCCTCTCAAGGTCCGCGATCGTTACCTCAGATGGCTTCACGCTTTTGGCCGAGATCGCCGCGGACAGCTTCTCTTTGAAGACGCGGATCAGGCCGAGCGACTGCGCCATTGCGGCAGCGAGGGTGTAGTCCGCCTCGCGCTGGGCCTTGGCGCGGACGTTCGCGATGCGCTCATCCCAGCGATCGGCGAGCTTGTAGCGCCGGGCGGTGGCATGGTGGACCCCGCACTTAGCCGCTACGTGCTCCACACTCTGCCGCTCGGCGTACGCCGTGAACATCGCGTCACGGAGCGCGGTCGGTACCCGGTTCGCCACCTCGTGAGTCTACCGCGTCGAGTGCGAATGGAAAGGAACGGCTCGGCGCGTTCAGGCACCGCGCCAACGAGCTGCTCGTCGTGCGGTCTGAGAGTCTCGGTGCGGATGGAGGGACTTGAACCCCCACGCCTCGCGGCGCCAGAACCTAAACCTGGTGCGTCTGCCAATTCCGCCACATCCGCGCTGATGGCGATCGAACTGCTACCGCATCCGCCGCCGGGCGCAAAGCCGGGTCGCATGCGCCGCACGGGGCCGCGGGCTTCCTCGGCGTGCTCCGCACGATCTCCGTCGCTCGATCACGGCACGATGAGCGTGAGGACGGCCGGTTCGCAGAGCGCGTCGGTTCCCGAATCGAGCCGGACGAGCACGCCGCGGGCATCGCTGCGGATGACCGTACCTTGCTCGTCAATCTTCGGGAGGCCAGGAACCATGCTGCGCCTGATACGGACACGCGAGCCCGTGCGGATGCTCTCGGGGTCGCCCCTGGTCCGGTCGCGATCCTTCATGGCGTCGGCCACGTGCACGCGCCGGAGCGCACGCGAGTGCGCGGGACGTAGCAGAATCGACGAACAGCGACCCCACCTCCTCCGATCGCCTCGGTCCCGAAGTAGACCTCGCACATGCCCGGTTCGCGCGCGAGCGGCTTGTTGATGAACGGAGCGAATTCGATCTCCTTCGTCTCGCCCGCGTTCAGCCCCGAGAAATTCTCCAGCGCGGACTGCTCATCAACCATTCGCTTGTCGCCGACCTGACACACCGTGCGAGCCCACAGATCCATTCCGCCAGGTTGCTTGCGACGCACCGTCGCGTCGATCTTGATCTCGACGTACCGCCCGGACGACGCTCGCCCGGTGGCCGGATCGTCCGTTCGCAGCCTGACGTTCGAGATCGAGATCCCCGCCTTCTCTTCTTGTTGCTCAGTGACCGCGGCTTCGATCTCGCGGCTGCGGCGTAGCCTCGTGATCTCGGGCGACGCCCCGTCGATGATCTGCTTCGCGTCGCTCGCGTGCAGACCCGCCGGGTACGCCTTCACGTACTTCTGGACGCCGTCGCAGTCCTTCTCCGTCTTCGGGGAAGAGCAAGCGTCTGTCCGCGCCGCCTTCCACGCGGCGTCATCCTCCGCGAGCGCCTGGTACGTCGGAGCAAGGGCGTCTGTGGTGCCTGCGTTCTCTCCACCCACGTCGATCGTGAGCTGCGCCCCTCCGGCCAGGATCGCCAGAGGGGGAACCCGAGCCTGCCCGCGGCCTGATGAGTCCGTCGTGATCTCCGCGACGACGCGGTGATAGCTCCCCCAGAGTCGAACCCTCGCATCACGAACGGGCTCGGCATCGCATTCGCCGGGCTCCGTACGCTTCACCTCGTCGACCGGACCGATGTGATTCGTAGAGTTTGCGGCCCGCAGCTCGTTCAGGCCGGGAACGAGGATGGACGCAAGCGAGCCACCGCCGATGAGCGCGACCGCGCCGGCCTTGTCGCTGTCGGTGTCGGCCTTCGAGAGCAGGTAGATCCCTCCGCCGACGGATGCAGCGACCCCGACAGCCCCCCAGAAGTAAAGCGACGTACGGCTATTCGCCGCGGACGCGTCCCATTCGCGCTCCGTGATCTGCGTTCGATCCACCACGTTGTGAACCCGCGTCTCGCACGGGTGATGGCGGGTCACTGCAAGCGACACGGGAACGGCGCTCGCTCCTTCCGGCGATCCGTTCCCCGTTTCGCCAGGTCGGGAACCGTCGACCGCGACGCGGTACGTCCAGCGGGCGACCTTCGATTGCTCGTTGTACGAGCGAACGGGCCGATCGTCGTTGCGGACCGACTCGCGAATCGAGGCGCAGCCTGTGGACGCGAGCGCACCGACGAGGGCCAGGCACGAGAACGTCGTCCGCATCTTGAATGTCGTCATGCTTCCCCCTGAACACTCTGACTACTTGGCGCTCGCCTTGATCCTGAAAAACACGGCGTCGTCGCTGCGGAGCGTCGCGCCTACGCGCACGGTCAGCTCCTTGACGGGCTTGTCGAACGCGTAGACGAGCTTGCACTTGAAGACGCCGTGAGGCGGCGCCGCCCCGTCGCAGGAGCCTTCGCCGGGGTCGAGGGTGCCCCTGTCGCCGTCCTCCGTCGTCGCTTGAAACATCATGAGCGAGGAGACGGCCGATTCCTTGTCACGGTCGTTCTTGAGGAGAAACGTCACCGTTGCGAGCTTCCCGCGAAGTGTCGCGTCCTTCAGCGTCACCAAGAACTGCGCTGAGCGCTTCTCGGTTCCGGCATCGTCCGCGGCGGTCACGCTGGCGGCAGTGGGCGCGCTGCTCGCGCTTCCCGGCGGCGGGGTGTCCGTCTGTGCCGCCGCTGCCGGCGGCTGCTTCAAGCTACTGTCGCACTTGCTGATGATCAGGGCGATGCTCAGCAACGCGCCGAACACGCCGAGGAGAGGGAGCAGGCACCCCCGCTTCTTCTTCGGCGCCGGTCCGTAGCCCGGTTGCGGATGCTGGCCCTGCGGCCACGGGGGACCGTACCCGCCTCCCTGCGGCGGCTGGCCGGGTCCCATCATCGCTTCCCTTCGTGCTTTTCAACGCGGAGTCCCATTGGAGCCATAGAACCATACATGTTCCTCGTTTCTCAACCGCCGACGCGCGCTTCTCGCAGGGGTGGCACGCGAGGATCCCGAGGAACTGCTCCGGAACATCGGGCTACGCATCGTCGAGCTGCGAGAGCGCCGTGGGTGGTCTCGGGAAGTATTTGCCGAGCGCCTCCACATCGTGCCGCGCTACCTCGGTCGCCTCGAAGCCGGGCGGCAGAATCTCACGATCCATCGGCTGGCATGGCTCGCCGACGCGCTCGGCGTCCGCGTTGTGGATCTCCTAGCGACGCCCGGAATCGACGCCATCCGGGTCGGTCGACCTCCGAAGCGGTTGACCAAGAGCGGCCGTTGATCCGGACGACGTGGTCTCGCGAGCCCATGTGTGTCCATTGACGACGTCAGGGACGAACGTCCCACGAAAAACGTTCGGTGGCCTCGACAGCGGTCCGTCTGTGGTCATGTTTCTGGTGTCCGATAACGTTCCCTTCTCGGACATCAGGAAGGCCGCCATGACGCACGACGCCACCGCCCTCGCGCTCCGCTCCCCGACGACGCTCGATGCCCTCGGCGTGCTCGCGGATGCCGCCGCCGGGTACCTCGCCGACGCGTCGGCCGCGTCCACGCGCAAGGCGTACAAGCGCGACGTCGAGGCGTTCAGCCGATGGTGTCGGGCGTCCGGGCTCGTCGCTCTTCCCGCCGAGCCTGTGACGGTCGGTCTCTACCTCGCCCACCTTGCCGAGAGCGGCAGGAAGGTGAGCACCATCGACCGCGCGCTGTCGGCGATCGCCTCGTTGCACCGCACGCTCGGGCACTCGTGGGCGAAGGGGCACCCCGCGGTACGCGACGTCATGCGGGGCATTCGCCGTCGTCTCGGCGCTGCCCCGAAGCGGAAGGCGCCCGTGATGGGTGACGCGCTGGCGCGCATGGTCGGCACGCTCGGCGTCGACGCCGCCGGCCTGCGGGATCGAACGTTGCTCACGCTCGGATGGTTCGGCGCGTTTCGCCGTTCCGAGCTGGTCGCGCTCGACGTCGCCGATGTGCGCTTCGTCGCTGACGGCGCGATCGTCACGCTCCGCCGGTCGAAGACGGATCAGGAGGGCCGCGGCGCCGAGAAGGGCCTCCCGTTTGCGGGGAATCCCGCCGTCTGTCCCGTGCGGGCTCTCCGCGCTTGGCTCGACACTGCCTGTGCCGCCGAGGGGCCGCTGTTCCGCGCGGTAGATCGCCACGGGAACGTCAGCTCCGAGCGGATGGCGGATCGTAGCGTCGCCCGCATCGTCAAGCGCGCCGCCGCGGCGGCGGGCATCGACGCCGATGTTGCCGGACATTCGCTGCGCGCCGGCTTCGCGACGACGGCTGCGGCGAAGGGGAAGAGCCTGGACGCGATCATGAGGCAGACCGGGCACAAATCCGAGCGTGTCGCGCGGTCCTACATTCGGCACGGAACGCTGTTCACCGACAACGCTGCCGCGGGTCTCGTCTGACCCACTGCTACCGGGTAGCTGGCGCAATCGCTTGCGCGCACTCGCGTGCATTCCGGCCTTAGGGGATCGAGGCGCGGGGGAGCCGATTGGTACGCGGGGGCACCTCCGCCGCCGCCATGGCGCCCGACCGAAGAGCCTCTGCCAGCTCCTCAAGGATCCCCGACACCGCGACAGCCGCTGGATACAGGCCCGCCTGCCGAAGCTCGCGGTCGTATCGTCGCCTCGTCGCGGGGGAGAGGCCGAGATCGGCTCCGACCTCGCGCGCGGGGGAACTCGCCCGACGCTGTGCGTATGGCCACAATCGCCGCGCGGCGCGTGGGCCGACGCGCTTCGCAAGACTGTCGAAGCCGATGAGGATCGATTCAAGTCCGGGGCGAACGTGAAGGCGTGCGAGCGCGTCCAGGACGACCCGCCGGCACGCGGGCACCGTGGCGATCTCGCTGAAGCGCGGCGGACGGTCCTTCCCGAATGCCTTGCGGATCGAGTCCTGGCTGAACAGCCGCACCTCGATGCGCATGATGCCCTCCGCGAGCAGATGGTGCGCGGGATCGTGGGCCAGCACCTCCGCGCGCTTGTCGTAGATCGCGATCTCGATTCGCTTGCGATAGCTGCGTCCAGCGCCCCTGAAGTAGACGGTTTCGCGTTCGATCCGGTGCGCTTTCATCCGCCCAGTGGGTTGCAGATTGACGAGCGCCTCACGGACGGCGCGAAAGCCGTAGCGGCGCGATCGGAAGTTGAAGAGCACGTCGGTCCGTCTGACGCTCCACGTGCGCACCGACGGAAGTCGGTCGAGGAGGGAATGATCGACGAACGCCCATGCCAGCAACGCATCGAGTCGAGCGATGGTGATGCCTACGTCGGACTCCTCCATCTCGACGATGTTGTGGCCGTTGACGAGCCGCGGCAGGCTCGCCTCGACGCAGAGGAAACCGCGTCGGACCTCGTGCCAGACGCGGACGGGCTTCAGCGTCGGATCGAAGCTCCCGCTGCGGAGTCGCCTGATCTTCGCGACCTCCCCTGCGTAGCGCTTCGCGCCGTTGTCCCACTTGGAGGGATCCCAGGCCGAGTCGTCGTGGATCTTGATGCAAAACGTGACTGTGTCGAACATGGGCGCGCTCGGGGGTGCTCAGAAATCAGATCACAGAGGCGGTGGTTACGAGCCGCGTTCAGGTTGGGGTGGCTGTGGCGGCCCGGCGGGACGCACGGCGTCGCCTCTGACCCGACTCACGCTTCAGGGCGCGCGTGAGCTGCTCCATCACGAGCTGTAGGGTCGCGTCGAGCAAGACGGCCATGCGGCCGAGGTGCTCGCTCCGCTGGCCCGCGTCCGGAGACGAAACGCACTCACTGGCCACCCTCTGCA